>NZ_HG810405.1:562500-960618 GCF_000530755.1 Wolbachia endosymbiont of Onchocerca volvulus str. Cameroon | reverse complement strand
CAGAGATAAATTTTAAGCTCTCTAAATACCTTTATTGTAACCAGTAGTATGATTAATAACTAAAGTAAAATTAAGATTTCTTAGTATAAAGAGATTACTTTATTTGTTTATTTAATGATACTACTGGTTACAATAAAGGTATTTAGAGAGCTTAAAATTTATCTCTGCCTACAGGTTTTTATCTAAATTTCAGTTAAAATGAAGTGTACACATTTTTTAATGTACATAGGTGCGTATACACGTGTTTAATCTCTTTCACGTATGCATTACATTTTTTTTGAATCTTTTTTTATGTGGTGGACCTTATGTCTAAAATTTTATACTCTTAATAAAAAACCACTTAAGCTATTAAAATCCTTAATTATCACATGCCTGTATAAGTATTGAATAGGGGGGGAGTTTATATCTTGAAAGGGTCGTATACATTAGTAGTTCTTTTTGAGTCGCTTTTTTTTAATTTCTCACTTAATAATCTTAGAATAGGCTGTAAATCATCATTAATTGATAAACATAGTATTTCTTTATTAAGATAATTAACTAAGTAATTTCTCTTTTTAAGAATTTCTGCTTCTTGCAACAAGTCGCATTTGTTTAATACTACAATTTCTTCCTTTTTAATGAGATTATAATTGTAAAGCTTCAACTCATTGCGTGTACAATTATAAGCTGAAATAACATCATCATGAATTATGTCAATAAAGTGTAGTAAAATTTTGCATCTTTCTATATGTTTTAAAAACTTGTGACCGAGCCCAACTCCAAGATGAGCATCAATAATGATTCCAGGAATATCTGTTATCACAATCTTGCTGTCATCCACCTTTGCTACACCTAAATGTGGCCTGATGGTGGTGAATGGATAATTTTCTACCCTTGTATCTGCATTTGAACAACGAGTTAAAAATTTTGATTTACCTACATTTGGCATGCCAATAATACCGACATCCGATAAAACTTTCAGCTTTAATGTTATGTTTCTTTTCTCACCAAGCTGACCGTAAGTAAAACATCTTGGTGCCTTATTAGTAGAGGATTTAAAATTAGTATTTCCAAGTCCACCTTTACCACCTTGTGCTACTTGAAATTTCATATCAGGTTTGTCGAAATCTACTATTACTTCCTCATTTTCTTCATCGATTATTTGTGTACCAACTGGAACTTTAAGTATAATATCCTTCCCTGCTGTACCAGATCTGCCTCTGCTTGCACCATTTTTTCCATCATTTGCTTTAATGTGTCTCATATAACGAAAGTTAAGTAAAGTATTGAGATTTGCATCGCTGACAAAAACTATGTTTCCTCCCTTTCCTCCGTTACCGCCGTTTGGACCACCAAATTCAACAAATTTTTCTCGACGAAAGCTTGCGCAGCCATCACCTCCATCGCCTGCTTCTAAATATAATTCAACTTCGTCTATGAAATTCATACTAACTTATGATAATATTTGGCGTTTTCTCCCAGTGTGCTTTCTATTCTCATTAGTTCGTTATACTTTGCAAGCCTATCGGAACGCGATAGCGAACCAGTTTTTATTTGTCCGCAATTTGATGCAACTGCTATGTGAGATATTGTTGTGTCTTCTGTTTCACCTGAGCGATGAGAAATAATAGCTTTATAGTCATTTAATCTTGCCATTTCGATAGCAGCTAAGGTTTCTGTTAATGTTCCTATCTGATTTGGTTTGATCAATACAGCATTTGCCATGTTTTCTTCTATTCCTTTACGTATTAGTTGACAATTTGTAGTAAACAGATCATCTCCGACCAGTTGAATTTTATTTCCTAGTCTTGCAGTGAGTAATTTCCAACCTTCATAATCGTCTTCGCTCATTGCATCTTCTATAGAGGTTATTGGATATTTTTCTACAAGGTTAAAATAATACTCAGCCAATTCTTCTGAGGTGAGCTCTCCATTTTTAAATTTATAAACTCTATCTTCATAGAAGGTAGATGAAGCAACATCAAGACCTAATGTGAAGTGATTGTGCACTGAATAACCAGAAAATTCTATAGCGTATATAATCAGGTCAAGTACTTCTTCGGTGCTTTCAATGTTTGGTGCAAAGCCACCTTCATCTCCTACGTTTGTACTGTAACCATTTTTCTTAAGAATATTGCGCAAATTGTGAAACACTTCCGTGGACATTCTGATTGCTTCACTTAGAGTCTCAGCTCCAACAGGGAGAATCATGAACTCCTGAAAATCAAGTTTATTATCTGCATGTACTCCTCCGTTAATTATGTTAATGAGTGGACCTGGTATAACATTTGCCTGTTCGCCTCCTAAATACTTATATAGTGGTATTTTAAAACTATTTGCTGCTGCTTTTGCAACTGCAAGAGACACCCCTAAGGTTGTATTTGCTCCAAGTTTAGATTTATTTTTCGTTTCATCGAGTTCAATTAAAGTTTGATCGATTATACTTTGGTTTGTTGCATCCATGCCAATGATCCTATTTGCTATCACTACGTTTGCAGCTTGAACTGCTTTCAATACTCCCTTACCACAATATCTTTTTTCATCTTGATCTCTCAATTCTAAGGCTTCTAGTTTGCCGGTTGAAGCTCCAGAGGGTACAGATGCTCTACCTATTGCTCCATCACAGAGTTCAATCTCTACTTCAATAGTTGGATAACCTCTACTATCTAAAATTTCTCTTGCGAACACACTGTTGATCATCTTTTTCATTATATTAAACTTTTATTTTTGACATGAGTGTTGTAGTTTCTCTTGCTAGTTTAGCTATGTTATTGCTAAGACCAATAAATAGTACTACATCGCCTGAATTTGTCAAATTACTAATAAGATGTGAAATGAGCAAAGCATCATCCGCAGTCTTTACACTATTAAACCCGTTACTTAATAGAGCTTTTTGTATATCGTCGATCCCGCAACCAGGAATGGGTTTATCTTCTAGAGGATGGATAGGGGTGAGGATGATATAGTCAAACATCATCAAAATCCGTATAAATTCATCAAAAAAATTATGAATACGAACAAAACGAAATAGCTCGATGACTCCTATTACTTTTTCTTTAGCGATTAAACGCGCTGCTGTCAGAGTTGCTTGTATTTCATTAGGATGATGCGCATAATCCTCAATTAATTTGAGGCCTTTGATGTTAGCGATTAAAGAAAATCTTCTTGCTACTCCTTTAAATTCCAAGAGACCTTTTTTAATCTCTTTATCACTGATTCCTAGTTTTATCGCAGTGGATATTGCAGCTAAGGCGTTACTGATTTTATGCATTCCTATTGCATTTGGTAGTACCACATTTTTTATTCTATGGTTATTATTAACTAACACATCGAAACTAATACTAATACTGTTAGCATACTGCTTAATGTTGCTAGCTTTAATATTACCACCTTCAAGCCCAAACGTTATAGAATTACTTGCATCATGATCAATGCTTACAGAATCAGGTAGAATTGCAAAATCTGCTTCATTTGTAAACTGAAAAAATGCATTTTTGAGGTTACTAAATGTTCTATAATATTCTATGTGGTCGTTATTGATACTCGTTATGACAGCAATATTTGCAGGAATTTTTAGCATAGTTCCATCAGACTCATCAGCTTCGATTAAAAAAATGTCACTCTTTCCAAGTTTTAAGTTACTCTGATAGGAGTTTAATATGCCTCCTACAATTACGGTTGCATCAATTCCTATGTTGGTGTTATTCTGGAGCGTGACGCTAGAATCTAAATCTTTTTTTTTGCTACTAGCATCAGCTATTTGGATAGCGGAAAGTGGTCCACTGGAATAATCCAAAATGGAAGCAATCATAGCAGTTGTTGTTGTCTTTCCACTTGAGCCTGAAACTGCTATTACATATTTATCTTTCATAATTTCAGCAAGTATATCTGACCTATGCAAAATGGTTTTGTTGTTATCTTTTGCTGTAACTAATTCAACATTATCAGATTTTATTGCAGAAGAATATACGACCACTTGAGCTTGCTTGATATTATTAGCATTATGACCAATATAGATCTCTATGCCTAACTTTTGTAACCTATCTACATTGGCGTTTGATCGTACATCACTGCCTTGAACTTTATAGTTGGAGTTGTGAAGGATTTCAGCGATTGCGCTCATTCCAATTCCTCCTATGCCAATTAGGTATATTGTTTCTTTTCGAGTATCGTTCATATTTAATGTAAAAGTTTACTTATTACTAAATCTATTATAGTTTAATTTAAAATACTATAGTAATTAAGCCTTTTCACTGAATGTAATGATTAAAAACCTAGTTTTGCTGTGTCTAATATTTGTTTTAGTAAGTAGTTGTGGTCTTAGCAGCAGGTGCAATAGCACTGCAGGTCACTATAAAATCGGTAATAGCTACACAATAAATGGTGTAACTTATCATCCAAAACACTGTAACCATTACGAAGAGGTGGGGATAGCATCATGGTACGGAATAGAAGGCCATAGTACAATTACAGCAAACGGTGAAGTATTTAACCGTCACTTGATTTCTGCAGCGCATAGAACTCTGCCTTTACCATGTTTTATTCTTGTTACTAACTTAAAAAATGGAAGAAAACTTGTTGTAAGGGTTAACGATAGAGGGCCCTTTGTTGAAGGTAGGTTAATAGATCTATCGGAAAAAGCAGCAAAAATTTTAGGATTTCATAAATCTGGACTGACAAAAGTAAAAGTTCAATATTTAAGAAAGATGTCTGAACGATTAGTACAAAAGACTCCTCATTATAGAAAGCAGTATGAGAAAGAAATGCAAAAACGTCACCCAAAACAAGATAATGTAGAAAGTAAAGGATATATCGCATATTTTGAAAATATTCAAGCTGCTAAATCAGTTGCATCGAAGCTTCGTGATCAAGGAATGAAAAATGTTAGATTTTTTTTTAGGGATGGTCAATATTGTGTGAAGGTGAATTATAAATAATAGTGAAAACTGGATTTATTATGAAGAAAGCTATGATATTGATATTTTAGTATTATGGAAACAAAGATCTATATTTTGTATTTTATGTTGTTAGTAGACAAGTTAAATTAAAGGAATTGTTAGAGCTTGCAGAAAAGAATGCTATATCTTTTATAGTAGTCAAAGAAGAAGATATAGTATAGAAAAAAGTCGTTTATTTTAAGAGTTTAGTAAGCATTTTGAACAATGTTACTCATTGTAGGTTTGCCATCAGAACTAGGATGGCATGTTATGATATCTCATCAGCTAATGAATTTTCCAAGTAAATTGCTAGACAATTTAATGTATCTTTTACAGGGTATGTGACTAAAGTGATTTGCTATGAATAGTTGTAAGTGTCTATTGCTGGATATAATGTTATTATACTATTTTAGTGAAGTTTTTCATGATTTTTTTTAAAAATTTAACTTCTTTAAGAAGAATGAAGTATTTTTGAAATACACAGCTGAAAAATAAATAAGCTAATTTTTGTTGTTTATGGATCTGCATCATCTTGTATTGAAAAGAATATATTCAGTAGTGCTGATTTCGTAGGGAAGAGTATGATTAATTTTAACGTTTGAGGAGTTTATCGCTTTCTAGTTGCAGTAAATTTTGACTGAAAATATTTCAGCATGTAGAGAATTTAAGGCATTTATAGTAATCGGCAGAATTCTGAAGTGGTTAGAAGGGGTATGTTTTAAATATAGTTCTGAGGAAAGATATCGAAAACCTTTCTTTTACAAGAGATAGGCTTTTAGTTGAGAAATTTAATCAAATATTCTCGGGTTTTTTCATGTGAAAACAGTTTTTTATAAGCAAATGCTCAGAAATCTTTTACCTTGGGCTGAAGAACAGGAAAAAATTTGTGCTGCTTTAGATATTACAAGATATGGATACATTTCTAAGTATCTACATAAGCTCGAGCTTGCTGGTTTTGTTGCAAAGGATTACACTTAGAGTATGAAGGCTGGTGCTGATTCATGATTGAAGAAGTACAAACTTAAAGATAATCATTTAAAACTTAATCTAAAATATATTTAAAAAAAAATCTAAGGAAAATTAACCTTGTACCTATTTTATTAGATTATTTACCTCCTATTGAAGGTATATACAGCCACCAGACTTTAGTTTGAGAGC
This sequence comes from Wolbachia endosymbiont of Onchocerca volvulus str. Cameroon, assembly GCF_000530755.1. Lineage (NCBI taxonomy): Bacteria > Pseudomonadati > Pseudomonadota > Alphaproteobacteria > Rickettsiales > Anaplasmataceae > Wolbachia > Wolbachia endosymbiont of Onchocerca volvulus. Next base: position 954,544 of record NZ_HG810405.1, on the reverse strand, counting down.
TTCTTGGCGGGCTTAGCAATAGAAAGAGCACATATTATAATATATTGGGAATTGATGGAAAATAAGGAAAAAATTTCTTTTGTTGAAGAAAGACAGGTACCGAAGTGTCAAATTGATTATATGTGGTTCAAACCAAATTTTAAAAAATAAAACTGACTGTTTAGTGATGTAAGAGGTGCAAGAGAAGATAGATGAATTAAAATGCTTAAAAGGTATTTTCAATGTTGCCTAGTTCTTGTTTACATTAATGGTATAAGTGATTATGTTATAGATAGCGGTTGTTTCCTGACACAATTGATTTTAGAGAACTATTAAATTTGAAATAATTTTAACTCTGCTTTTTTAATTTTGAATTGTCTAGTGTTGTAATAAAATATAAGCATCAGCTACTTTCATGATATTTTGTTAAATTTTGTAGCAATATTCATGCAAGCTATGGCTTGGAGGGGTACTATTCTTTAATGAAGGGTACTCGTACAACCGTGGTGATGCTTTAGTATGCTACATTTTTCTCACTGATTTACTTAAACTTAATCTAAGTGGAGTATTGTTGATACTAAAGTGGTTTAATTCAGATGGTATGCACATAGGAAAACATAAAATCAATTAGTCGAAAGTGGATTTGATATTAATTCAAAAGGTACAAATGAAGTCGCTTTTTTCATAAATTTTTACAAAAGAAGGTGATATGGTTAGAGTGAAGTCATTGCTAGAGCATATGAAGGTGATTTTATGTAGGTAGTGAAAATAAGAGTCGACTGTATTATGCTATTATGTATGAGTGTAAGAAAACACTAAATCTCTTGTTGATTAATTATAATTAATTTCAAAAATAGAAACGGGTTTGTTCTACCGTGCCTTGCTACGTTGTAAGACGATAAGGAATTAATAAATTTCCTAATCTTAAAAGGCGTAGAAATTAATGAAAGAGATGTTAAAGAAAAGGTTATAAAAATGTAGGGAGCAAAAGATGAAAAAATAATATCTTAACCTTTTCTAGCAGGATATGATAATAAAGTGCAAATAACGAGACTTATTGTAAAAAAACAGCAAGCAAAAACTAACTTAAAAAGATTTATCTGTGCAGAAAATAACTGTGGTTTTGATTCATTAGATATACTATTGATCTTAATAGTAGAAAATGGTAGTATTTTTTATTTTAAAGGAAATAGAAACAAACGATCAAGATTTTGATGGTATATGCTCAGTTACATAAAGCTAATTATAATAATGACACTAAAGTAGTTAGGCTCTTATTTAAACTTAAAGTGAATGTTAATGTTGTAACTAAATGTAACAGAACTCCTTTGCTACTAGCTTTTAAAAAAAGTTCATATAAAAATTGTAAGAATATTATTGGAAGTTGGACTCAATATAAATATCTATGAGCAACGGAGGCATACACTTCTACGTCTTGCCGTTTAAAAGAGTTATTTTGATACAGCTCAGCTGTTAATAGAAATAAGAAGCAGACCTTAACGTAAAATACAAAAATGTCCACACTGTAATAGATATGTTTGTTAACAAAACGAAGAGCTACACGGTAAATACAAAGTTTCTTGTATTTAGCTTTAAACTTAATACTTCTGGAGTTGTTTTTTATTTTTGGCCTATAATCAAATGCAGAAAAAAAGATAAAAGATATAGAAAAACTAAAACTATACTAGAAGACTTATCCTATATTTGACTATAGCTTTATTGTAGAATCTTCGATCGCTTTTTTAAAATTGTGCTCTAACACAGTACGATTTAAAAAAAAATTAAAATTTTTAACTTAACTAATTAGTATCAAAGAATTGCTTTTTAAATGTCTCTTAATGGATATTACTTAAATAATTACATTTTACTTATAAGACTTTTATATTGCTTTGCATTAAGTTAATTTCATATTTTGTTTCTGTTAGATCCTTGTTTAATAATTAGACGTGTAGTTTTACTTTAAATAGTTTTATAACATTGAAAAAGTATCCCTATTGAGGGTAATATAGAAAGTTTTCATAATAACCTTTGTATAGCTCTTAGTTTTGCTGAACGCGCACGTGGATTTGCACTTATTTCTTCTGCGCTTGCCTTGATTACTTTTTTATTCAGAAGAGAAAACGTTCTACAGTTGGTGAATTTTGGCTCACATAAGCCTTTAAAAAAGGTCTTGACTATACGATCTTCCAAGGAATGAAAAGTAATGACAATCAGCTTGCCATTCCTATTTAAGATTTTGGATGCAGCTTTAATACCCTTTTCAAGCTCTCTAAGCTCATCGTTTACCCATATTCTGATTGCTTGAAATGTCCTAGTTGCAGGATCAATCTTGCTTTTTCCGCGAGATACCACGGAACGTACAATGTCTGCAAGCTCAAATGTAGTGTTGATAGTTTTTTTCTTACGTACGTTCACTATTGCTCTTGCAATTTTGCGAGAATAACGTTCACCTCCATAGCTATATATAGTGTTTGCAATTTCTTCTTCGCGTAAGGCATTAACAAATATTGAAGCGTTAATGTGAGAAGAGGTATCCATGCGCATATCAAGCGGACTGTTATGTAAAAATGAAAATCCTCTATTTTCTTCATCAAGCTGCATAGACGATACTCCTATATCGAACACAACTCCATCTACGGTATTACTTTGTATCATCTCGGTGCTTGACCTTACATTTTTTTTCTGAATTCCAGCTGAAACAATGACGGAAGGTTCTGTAAAGTGTTTGAGATTACTACTGTTTAGTATAGTTTGAATATTGCTAAACTTTTCAATAAATAATTTTATTTTACCGTGGTACTTGGTATTCAAACTATTATAAAATTTAATAACCGTTTCATCTCTGTCGATTGCATACACTCTGCAATCAGCTGACTCCAATATTGCTTTACTATATCCTCCAGCTCCAAATGTGGCATCCACATATACACTACCATTTTGTGGTGAAAGTTGCGATAGCATTTCTTTTAGTAAAACCGGTATGTGTGTCATAGCACTTTATTGAAAGCTTTTGTGTAGGAAAGTGAAGATAACTTTCTCATTTAAGTATGGTGAAATATATGATATCAAAATACTTAATATAGTCAACTATATAAAAATGCTAGAATTTAGTAAGATACTATCATTAGTATAGTGTTTATATTTATAAGATAAATTATTATTATATTAAGTAAATTGTGAAAAGCTGATGCAACAGATAATGAAAATAATATTTTTAAGTTTAGCGTTTATGGCTTTTACAGTAGTGGTTATCCAGTTTTCTCAATGATTTATAAAATTTAATTTGTTAACCATAATGATACATATTCTTTATTATAATTTTAGTAGCTATGTTGCTTACTTCTGTCAGTGTACTTATGTATGAATTATTCCTAATAAAAGGACAGGTATAACCTCATGATTCTGTTTATCAAGAAATATGGCTGCGCTGGACTTTTGTAGTTTTTTAACCATTCATATGGATAACAATTGTCAAGGTTACAGAACAAGAGACTTCACAAGCTTTTACATAATTTTCTGTGTATTAATTGGGGGTGATTGCTATATCGTAAATTAAGGAATTGCAACTGATCTTTAGCTTAAATGTTGAGGAATCTGTACTGTGCAAGAAAAGGTAGAAAAGGTTTTAATTAATATCTATTCAAAAACATTAGTGTTTTTTTATGTTTTAAGCATTTAATAACCGTAATTCAGTTGTTTTTTAATTCGATTAGTTATAGAGGTTTAAAAATTTACTAAGTAGAAGAAAGAGCAAGAGAGGTTTCATGGCAGCTAGTTATTCACTATCTCTATCTAACACCATATAAACTGATGCTCTTATTGTCTTGGACGCTTTGTAAGCGCTTCTAGCTTACATGGGTAAAAACAACCTGGAAATGTTGTAAAACATGAGGTACATGTAACGCGAAAAATTAGACATAAGAAGCAGGCTGCCGTAGTACTTTCGTTGCTTAATTTATATAGATTGAAGGTAATAAAACAATCTAGAGTTAAGGTAAGGGGATAGTAAAAGTTTGTTAAGTAATTTTTCGAGTTTTTCGTTTCTGAAGGTTTGCGTATGCTTGGGTATTCTACTAGAAATTTGTTATACGGTTTTATATGAGAGATTTGATATCATAAATGTAGAGGTTGTTAAGAGAGTTTGTTTTTAGTATTATTAGAGAACATTATATTTATAGGATTCCGTTATTAATGTGATAATTTTGTATGAACTTTAAATCAGTCGTTTTATGTATATTGGATGGCTGGGGGAATGGAATAGAGAATAGCAAACATAATGCTATTAGCAATGCTAACCCACCCTGTTGGCAACATATTAGCTCTAATTATCCGAAATGCAGTTTATCTGCCTGTGGAATTGACGTTGGGTTACCAGATGGCCAAATAGGTAACTCAGAAGTTGGTCATATAAACATTGGCGGTGGCAGAATGGAGATACAAAGCCTACAGCGTATTAATCAAGAAATTGGGACAATAGAAAGCAATGTAAATCTGCAAAACTTTATTAATAGCCTAAAAGATAAGAATGGTGTGTGTCACATAATGGGATTGGTGTCAGATGGTGGTGTCCATTCACATCAAAACCACATTGCAGCTTTAGCCAGTAAAATATCGCAATATAGAATCAAAGTGATGATACATGCATTTCTAGATGGCAGAGATACGCTGCCAAATTCAGGAAAAAAATGCATTCAAGAATTTGAAGAAAGTGTAAAAGGCTATGATATAGAAATTGCTACTATCTCTGGGCGTTATTATGCTATGGACCGTGACAATAGGTGGGAAAGGACAGTTGAAGCTTATGAAGCTATCGCATTTACAAAGGCACCGCGTCATAGTGATGTGATATCGTTGATTGATAATAACTACCAAAGCAGCATAGCTGATGAGTTTATTAAACCTACAGTGATAGGTGGTTATCAAGGTATAAAGCTAGAGGATGGAGTGTTAATGGCTAACTTTCGTGCTGATCGAATGATACAGTTAGCAAGTATTTTACTTGGTAAAACGGGTTACAGCAAAGTAGCAAAATTCTCTTCTATTTTAAGTATGATGGAATATAAAGAAGATTTTCAGATTCCTTGTCTTTTCCCTACTACATCTTTTACTGATACTTTAGGACAAATAATAGAAGATAATAAATTGCGACAATTACGTATTGCTGAAACTGAGAAATATGCTCATGTAACTTTCTTCTTTAATTGTAGGAAAGAAAAACCTTTTCCTGGTGAAGAAAGAATTCTCATCCCTTCACCAAAAGTTAGAACTTATGATTCGCAGCCTGAAATGTCAGCTTTTCAGCTTACAGAAAAACTTGTAGAGAAAATTCATTCTCAAGAATTTGCACTAATAGTTGTAAATTATGCTAATCCTGATATGATAGGACATACAGGCAATATGAAGGCAGCTGAAAGGGCTGTCCTAGCAGTAGACAATTGCCTTGCAAGAGTACTCAATACTGTTAAAAAAGTAGGTAATACTGTGCTTATTATTACAGCAGATCACGGTAATGTTGAGTGTATATTTGATGAAGAGAACAATACACCTCATACAGCACACACCCTAAATAGAGTTCCATTTATTGTGTGCTCTGATTCTTGCAGCAACCTAATGCTGAAAGATGGTCGATTATCCGATATCGCTCCTACTGTTTTACAGCTACTTGGGATAAAAAAAACAGATAAAATGACAGGGAATTCGTTGATTGTATAATTTTTTATATCATTCTCTGTTATTTTAACTAAAATGAGGTTTAACTTAAACTAATTTCTAAATTTTCATCTGTTAATAATAACCTATCGAAAAACCTGTTAATATCATCAATACTATTTATATTTTTTGTGTTGATAGATTGATCAATCCTTTTCACTAAATTGGATAAAACCTTATTGGGTCCAATTTCAATGAATTTGTTGATGCCTTGGCTTGACATGTATAAAATCATCTCTTTCCATCTCACTTTACTTATTATTTGTTTAGCAAGTAAAACTTTTATATCTTTGGGATTACTCTCTTCTTTAGCTGTGACATTTGATACAAAGGGAATTAAAGGCCGAGTTATTTTGACGTTCTTTAAAAATTTTAAAAATTTTTCATTAGCAGGTTTCATAAGAGATGAATGAAAAGGCCCACTAACTTGTAATTTAATTAATTTCTTTACACTTGTATTTTTGAATAAATCAGGTAATATTTTAAGAGCTTCTGTAGTGCCACTCACTACTACTTGTCTACCACCATTATCGTTAGCAATTTCACAGATTCCGTCAATTTGGGCTGATTTTAATATATCTTCTATTTCATTTATTTCTGCACCTAATAATGCAACCATTCCTCCTTGGCATTTCAATGAAGCATTGTGCATTGCTTTGCTACGGACTTTAAGCAACTTGATTGCAGACTCGAGAGTCAATGCACCTGCAGCACATAATGCTGTATACTCGCCGACTGAATGTCCACAAATATATTTAGCATCGTGACTAGAGAAGAGAGACCTACCAAGAACGTATTCCATAGTACGTAATGTTGCAATTGACACTGCCATTATAGCCGGTTGAGCATTTTCTGTAATGGTTAATTCTTCAATAGGGCCATTAAAAATTAAACTAGATAACTTTTTGTTTAGTATATTATCTACTTCATTAAATACCTGTCTTGCAACGGAAAATCGACTATATAAGCTCTTTCCCATTCCTATAAATTGAGAGCCCTGACCGGGGAAGGCAAAAATCATAGTAATTATTATTTATTTTTCATCAAGAAGACTATATTGTTTGGTTTTTGTCAATATTATTAAAATAATAATTGACTTAGTGAATTAAATTCACTAGAATATTAACAAGCTGAAAACTTGTAAGCACAATGATGGAAATTGATTATCATAAAGTTACTATAGTTACAACAGACGGTCAAGAATTTGAAACTCGTTCCACTTATGGGAAGGAAGGTGATAAGATAAGACTCGATAGAGATCCTCTAACCCACCCTGCATGGACTAGAAGTTTAGCAAGCGGATCGGCAAGTAAAACTAGCAAAATAGCTAGGTTTAACGATAAATATGGAGATATTTTTTAATTTTCTCCCTGTTTTGGAGGATTGACTGAAGCATGCATAGATACAAAAATATAGGCTATATTGCTTCTCTATCGCCAAAATCACAAAAAGTATCTAAACTATTACAGAAGCTTGATTTTGTCAATATAACAGAAAAAAGTAAGTTTGAAGTTGATTTACTGATAGTTGTTGGTGGTGATGGTTTTATGCTACGTACCTTACATAATTACGTTATAGAAAATAAGAGTGTGCATGTGTACGGGACAAATACTGGCAATGTCGGGTTTTTAATGAATAAGTGTTTTAGTTACATTGAAGATTTAATTGGTCATATAGAGTACGCAACTTCAGCTCAATTAACTTTGCTAAAAATGGAAGCCATAGATATAAGTGGTAATAGTTACCGTTGTATAGCAGTGAATGAAGTATATGTCTTTAGAAAAGCAAACCAAATGGTAGAAATGAATATTGCTGTAAATGGTAAGCTAAAAATAGAAAAATTTAGAGGTGATGGAATAATATTGTCTACTCCAACAGGTAGCACTGCATATAATTTCTCTGCTGGCGGACCAATTTTACCATTAAACTCAAACTTACTTGCATTAACCTCTATCAATAGTTACTATCCAAGACATTGGAACGGGGCATTAATTTCAAATGATGCAATAGTACAAGTTGACGTTAACGATGTAGAAAATCGTCCAGTACTTGTAGTGTCAGATTATAAAGAGTTTCATAATATATCACAAATAAAAATGCAGAAAGACCATGAAAACACGATCACTCTACTTTTTGACGAGGATTGTTCATTAGATGAAAGGATCTTTAATAAGCAGTTCTTATACTAAATTTTTTATATTTACGTTTAAATTAGTATCTATTCTATTTTAATAGATATAATATAGTTGATACAGCGGTGTAATTAATTTCGGAAAGTAGTATGCAAAAAGGACCAATAATGATATCAACTTCTTACAAGCAAGCAGGCAAAGATGCAAGATAACACAAGGAACTAAATCAGCATCTAATGAGAGTTTTCCAAAAAGGTGATGAAAGTGAAATTCTACAATTTGCAAATCCGTTTAATGAATCAAGCTCTGAGAATAAAGGGCAAAAAATATCAAGATATCTGAAGTGAGTATGTTATAACTTGGAAAGATCGGCTTCTGAAGAAGAATATATAGCTCACCTTGAGATGGCAATAAAGCATTAGAAAATTGCTTAATAACAAGTTCGGTAATCCAAAACTTCCAACTCTTTTTGCATCGAAAGACAACTTTGATATTGGAGTAGTAAAGTAAACTAAACAACTCTTTTAATCAACTCAGGCAAGAAAATAAACAAAGTCTGTTCAAGAGTGAAATATTCTATTCAGCAGAAGGGATTTATAATTTCTAGATAAGAGTTGCTATATTTGGTATACCTACAGCTTTAGTGTATATGAAAGATAAAACAAAATTTATTGTGTTTTTTATGAATAGCCAAAAATATATTACTATATCAGTTACTGTGTTTGCTTTATTGCTTACAATTATCCCAATATTTTGTGTAATAAAACAATTTAGAAATACGAATGTCAGCCATAAGAAAAAGTGCGGATGAGATTTTGCTAGAGTAATTAAAATATCAGCTGGAAAGTAAAGCTATGAAATCTGTGAGACTGGAATATAGCAATGGTACTCATTCAAATTTTGCACTTAACACTTAAGAAGCTAAAAACGGTTTCATTAACATTGATGAAAAAGTAATTACAGAACTAACAAAGCAGAATTAGTAGTCAATGATGAACTACTATTTATTGTATTGTAACTAACGTAGTTGCTGTAAATATAGTGCTTTTTTAGGAGCTGCTTGTAATAAATGGTGTTAATAATATATAAAAATTTTGTCAGGATTATTCGAATCATAGTGTGTAGTTATCATTACTTTATAGGCTTGGGTGTACTTGCATTATTAATCATATGCCTTGGCGTACATTACTATAATAAAGCAAATTGTACTAACTTTATATGTTCTCAGGAAAAGATTGATCCTGAAAAGGATAGTGAGAAATTCATTAAGAAAGTCAAGCAAGAAAAGAACAAAAGTTCTTGGAGAGATTTATAGTAGAGACGCTAAATGTAGCAGCAGCTTAATACTTAAGTAATTTGTAGTTCAATCTCACAATTACCGGATATTATTTATAGTATTGGTGGATAAGATGAATTCTCTATATAATATTGATGCCCTAAAATTAAGTAATATCAATATTGTTGTTGCTGAATAAATTTTTACCCTTGCTAAGGTTTTGTTCTTTAGGTACCTTTAGTTGTAGGAAATGATTGTGCATTCAATGTGAAAAAAGCTTTAGTATTGACATCCTTAGTGGCGGTTGTGTTAATAGTTGTTACTTTTTTATATAAAAATGGTGGAAATGACGATTCACAAGTAGTAAACGTTTATTCATCACGTAAAGAGGAATTGGTGCGTACTTTATTCGATGAGTTCACAAAGAACACAGGTATTAAGGTACGTTATGTTATAGCTGATTATTCTCAGCTGCTTTCGCGCATGGAGAATGGTGGTGAAGCTGATTTACTTTTAACTGCAGATGCAGTAAATTTGATTTTAACAAAAAAAGGAGGGCTTTTATCTCAAGTAGATTCAGAGGTTTTAAAAAGTGCTATACCTGCAAAATTTAGAGATAGTGAAAATTATTGGTTTGGTCTCACAAAAAGAACTAGAATATTAGTTTATAACAAAGCATTAGTAGATCCTAAAGAATTAAGTACTTATGAAGATTTAGCAAATGAAAAATGGAAAGGGAAAATATTAGTACGCTCTTCCACAAGTCCATATAATAGGTCATTGATTGCTTTTATGATTGCAAACGATGGTTTTGAGAGAACAAAAAAATGGGTTAATGGAATTGTGAGTAATATGGCAAGAAAACCAAGTGGTGGTGATACTGATCAGATTTATGCTGTAGCTGCTGGTGAAGGAGATGTTGCAATAGTAAATAGCTATTACTTTGCAAGGATCTTTTCATCTGAAGATACGCATGAAAAGAATATCGCAGATAAATTAGGGGTTTTTTTCCCTAATCAGGATAATAATGGTGTGATGGTAAATATTAGTGGTGCAGCAGTAACAAAAAATGCAAAAAACAGGGAAAATGCTATAGCTTTACTGGAATTTTTGATAAGCAAGCAAGCTCAAGAACTATACGCTAAAAAAAATCAAGAGTATCCTATTGTTGAAGACGTTGAAACTTCTGATATATTGCAATCTTGGGGAGCTTATTTACAAAGTAACCTACCTCTCAGTAAACTTGAGGAACATCTGCTTGAAGCTGTCATGATAGCTGACGAGTGTAAATGGAAGTAATACCTAGCGTTTAGTAACCCTCTGAAGTGAAAATCTGCGTTATTGATTTCTCTTCGAATATTTTGTTTCTTGTTCATTTGGTTTTCTTGTACAAGTCTTTCGGTTACAGGGAAAATTTTTGTTTTTCTCTGGGTTCAGTATTTGACTGGTGTTTTCTTCTATAGCTTCTTTAGTTTGGAATTCCTCTTTCGCTAGTTGGCTTTTCTATTTTCATTTCTTTCTTAAAGGTTTTTATCTTATCTATTATCTATTTTCCTATATCTAGTGTTTTATGCCGCTAACAAGTATAATGAGCAAATCAGAGTTATATCACCGATTGGCCACCTAAGTTAGAAGCCAATTGTAATAACGCCAATTTTCTTTGCAAGAAAGCTAGCTTAAGGTGAGAGTTTTTCTAAGCATCTGGTCTCATTTTTTGTTTTCTTGTTATTAAATATGTTAGGTCTATTATTAGAGGTAATGGTTTTCGATTCTATTATTCTTTTTATAATTATTATATCCTAAAACTTCAATAGCTGTACTAATAATAGTAATACCTGGAGCCACAAAGCAGCAACTACGAACGCTGTTCTTTATGGTAGTAATCTAGAGTTTTTACCTTTAATCTCGGCTTTACTACCTTTTTCTTCAGCTTCAGTAGCAATTCTTAATTTTATTTTTGTTATTAGTATATTAGCTTTAATAAAATTAGAGTACTGATTATCAGTTAATACTAGTTTTGATTTTAGTACAATGACTGTGAATTAAGCTGTAGTTTTTGTGAAGAGGCTTGTTGAAAATAGGTAGTGAGAAAGTAAAATAGGTTTGATTAAAATTGTGTCTTAAGAAGAAACTATGGTTAATAAGAAGAATTTGCTGAGTGTACAGGATCTTACAATCAATGATGTAGAAAATATAGTTAAGTTAGCCGATCAATACCTGAAAAATAAAGCTGCAGGTTGCCATATTTTAGAAAATAAAATAGTAATAAATTTATTCTTTGAGGACTCAACACGTACACTTGCATCCTTTGAAATAGCAGCAAAAAGCCTTGGAGCAAATGTTGTAACCTTGCCAATAAAGTCTTCTTCTATTAATAAGGGAGAAGATTTAAAGGATATGGTAAAAACATTAAATGCAATGAATCCTGATTACGTAATAATTAGACAGAAAAATAGTGGTATTGTTAATGTGCTAGCTCAGTACATTGACTGTTCACTAATTAATGCGGGTAATGGGAGTAGTGAACACCCAACTCAGGCTCTTGCTGATTGTTTTGTTATCAGCAGTCATAAAAATCAGATAAGAGATCTTAAAATTGTAATATGTGGAGATATTTTACATAGCAGAGTTGCAAGATCGAATATAAGACTGTTAAAAATGTTTGGGGCGAAGATATGCTTGATTGCACCGCCAACTTTGATTTGTAGATATTTTCCTGAGGTAGATTCAATCTATTATTCATTGATTGAAGGTATAAAAGATGCTGATGTAATTATGCTTTTAAGGTTGCAGAAGGAACGCATGGATAATGGTTGTTTTATTTCTTCAGAGAGAGAGTATTTTTATTTATATGGCCTTGATTCACAGAAATTATTGTATGCAAAACCAGATGCAATTATCATGCACCCAGGGCCGATAAATAGAGGGGTTGAAATTGGTAGTGATATAGTAGATTATGTTATTTTACAGCAGGTAGAGTTCGGATTAGCGATACGTAAGGCAGTGTTACATTATTATAGTTCTTGCTAATAGCAAAGAAATATGTGTTTCTATGGAACTTATGCTTGGTTTAATATGATGGCTTCTATGCATAAATGTTGCTGCACTCAAGCAGCAACATTTATGCATTTATTAGATTAAACTACACTCGTGATAAATCAAGCTACTTATACAATCAAATGTTTTTGCTAAGTCGTTCTTTAGATAGAAGTTATATTCCCCTAATATTAGTTCGATAACGCAATATTATTCTCTTCTAAATTAAAATGACTTAAATCTAATAACAATTCATAATTTAGATTATCTATTTTGCTAATACTACTTATTACTTTGCTATTATCATTAATGTATAGCATAAGCTATAGTTGTTGTTACTCTTTATTATCTTAATAAGTGCTTTATCTTCAAGTGACACTATAAACTTTTTATATTCATCATTATAAATTACAAATTTACTGTTTTCAGAACAATATTTGTCCTCTGACAAAGTACCAAAACTTTAACACAAATTGCTTCTCCGCTTCTTTAGCTCATCATATAAGGCTTTTGTATCATTATAAAATCTATTATAATATTTACCTTATACTTTCCTTCTAAGACTTAATCAGTATTTTTTTCTCTTTTCAAGATTGTGTCTTTTAACACTATTTGTTTTTGCTCTTCATCTTATTTTAATATTGCTGATTTTTTAAGTGATTTTGAACCATGAACTGAATCAGTAAATAAACTTTAGCTCTATCCTCAACTTGCCTTTTTAAAATATAAAACTGCACTTTGTCCTCTTCATTAGCTATTTCTATTGCTCAAATTAAGCATAGTTTAGTCTGATAGACTAATCTTCGGCGTTTAAGTTGGTTTTGGTCAAGTTAGAACCACCTTTTCCTTTTTTAGTTTTTCTCTACTTTAATTTGATAAATCTTTTGCATCATTTTCTCGAAACAAAAATGACCATTCAGAGTTTCTTATCTTCCGCTGCCGCACAAAGCAAATTATCAATGAAATTTAAATACGTTTCTTCGATATATGCAACAACTGCTGCACTTACTGTAATGATTAATAGTTTTTTAATTATCTCCTCTGGAGTAAGACTTTTGTATTTATTTATCACTAGCTAATTTTGTAAAATCAGTAAGTCCTTTTCCTTCTGTTAGTTGTGCAGCATACTCTGCTAAACAGCTTCCATTAATATTTTACCGAGACCTAAGTTAGAAGTCAAATAGAATGTTAACGAATGGATAAATTCATACTTAATAACATAATTATAATATAATGGTTAACTTCTCCGTCATAGAATAAAATCGCTATTATTTCTGCCGTTTTCAGCGTAGGAATATATGCTGCTAATATAATTCGTTATTAGAAGATTGTGTGATACCACCACCTGATATATGAACATCATACTAGCACTTGAGTACTTTTAGTAGCTTTCCTTATCTCAAACAGGAATAGTATAAAGTTAGCAACGTTCTTATGTACTAAAAACGGATTGTTATCTTTCTTCTTTATTCTAAAGATTTCATTGAAAGTTTTTATAGTATCCTCTAATTCCTTGAGAAGATTTTCGTTATTGATAATGCCATCATTATTTTGATCAGTAGGACCTTCAAAACTTTTGTTCTAGAGTAAATCAATGTTCAGATTAAACTCAGTGTCAATATTGCTCTCAGTAACTTTTAGATTTATTCTACCCTGAAATGTTAACCATATTTTTTGTTCATGATACTTGCTGAATTTCGTTTTTTTCTGAGCTTTTCTCATTTTTCCGAATTCATTTTCTGTTGGAATATTATATCATATTAGTTGTACGTTCTCTTAATTTGGTCAATATTCATGCTGGTATAGACAAATTTTTCGAAGATCTTTTCGTATAATACATTATATTCTACATCTGGATATTCTTTTATTTGTTGGATCACTAAATCACTTTTTCATTCTTCTTGAGAAGCTTCTTTAATAATTTCTTAATTTCTTTTCTATTAATATTACTCAGACTTTTTCTTGTCTGTTCTTCAGTTTGACCTCTCTTAAGCCTTTGAAAAGCATGCAATATAATAAGTTTCTTATATATGAATCTATGATATGCGTCAGAGTCTACTATGTAGTCTTGATAACTTTGGTAGTTGACTGAGACTGCCTTCATATATGAAGCTGTAATATTAATTTTATCAGACGTGTATTTATAATTATGGTTCCTTACTAAGTTTATTTATAATTTACATAACATTTTGTATTGTCCTTTGGTCAAAAGGAAGTAACTCATTTGTTGTAGATAAAGGAATGCCTTTCTCTTTGTAAAAGTTATTTATTTTCTTAGTAGTGAAAGTTTCTTTATTGTCTTTTTAGAGATGTATTTATATAATAATTTAAACTGCTTTGTTGAAAAATCACTGTAAGCTTATTTACGCAGATTGGTTTGTAAAAAGCATGGTCATTTATGATCTTTACATTTTCAGAAGTTGATAGTTGTTTGCTTTAACTTTGTTTATTGTCTATAATTTGTTTTTTATGACTCTAGTCCAACTGTTTTACTTTGATATGTAATTAAACATTTTATTATCCATTTCATATTTAATTTTCGAATATATATTTCGATCTTAGCGTAATCTTCCTAGAAAAAGAATAAATTTTTATTTTGGAAAAAAGATATAAATAATTAATTTATTCTATAAAATTATAGAGTATAGTTAAGGTTTTATACAGCTAGATTTCTGAATCATGTTAGGTAGAGCGACAAGCACAATAATTTAAAAGCAAATTGACTTTTATTTTGCTGAAGCACTATACTGAAGCAACAATGGGTAACTAGCTCAGTTGGTAGAGCATTTGCTTGACGTGCAAAAGGTCACTGGTTCGAGTCCAGTGTTACCTACTTTTATCCATGAGAAGGTTTTATATGACAGCGGTGCACAACGGTAAACATTCAGCAGCAGAGTCCAGGCGTTTAATTCATTCCATAATAATAGTAGCAATAACCATGTTTATGGAGGTAGTAGGTGGAATAATTTCACATTCGCTTGCTCTATTATCAGATGCAGGGCATATGTTTATTGATTTCTTTGCCTTAATTTTAAGTTGGATAGCACACAAATTTTCAGCTAAGAAATCTGATCTGCAAAGATCATACGGATATCACAGGTTGCAGATAATTGCAGCATTCATCAATGGTTTAACTTTATTCTTTATTTCAGTAATTATTATTATTGAATCAATAAAGAGATTTATTTTCCCAGTCAACATTGAATGGAGAATAATGTTAATTATTGCTATACTTGGGTTGATTGCTAATGTTATAGTCTTTTTTATATTGCATAGTAAATGTGAAAGCAATATAAATATAAAAAGTGCCGTATTGCACGTTATAGGGGATATTTTAAGCTCTGTAGGTGCTATATTTGCATCTATAATTATTATGTTAACTAAATGGCAAATAGTAGATCCTGTTTTATCGATATTTGTTAGCGTAGTAACCTTAAATAGTGGCTATAAGATTCTTAAAAATTCTTGTCATATCCTTCTTGAAGGTACCCCTGAAGGAGTATCTGCTGAAGGGATAAAGAGCGGGATTGTGTCTAAGCTACCTGAAGTTGTTGATGTGCATCACATACATACATGGTCACTGTCTGATAATTATTTTATAATTACCATGCATGCTAAGGTAAGGCAAGATGCACATCATACTGATATTTTGTATGGGATAAAAAAAATACTATTAAGTGAGTTCGAAATTGCACATTCTACAGTTGAGATTGAGTACGATGAATGTGCGGATGATAAGATATTGAAGATGTAGTTTGATATGCTGCTGATATCAGCTGTAAAGCTTAAAGCAAAAAAGGTTTATGTAGCTTCTCAAGAAAGGTTTTTCAAGTAGTGAAAACAGAATCAATAGTTGAGTTAATATTGGATCAAAGGCTTAGCAAAGCTTTTCTTGTGATTCTGCCAAGTGGAAACAAAGTTAAATCATTTTTAATATTTTTATAGAAATCCATTAGAGTGGTTTTTGTACGCTTTTTTTCTAGTGGTTATTTCTTGGCATTTAGTGCTTCTTTTTATTGTTTCCTGTACATGCTCAAGGACGTAATTAAGAAAAGACCTTACCAAGATAAACTACAAAGAAAGATTATTATAATGCAAGTAAGCATGGCCACTTAATGAGTTTGCGCAAAGACAAAATGCCTATTTTGGAGAATGTTAAACTAGCAGTACTAGAAATTGTGCCTTACCAATAAAATTCCCTGATCTTACGCTAGTAGTTAGCTTATTTGGATCAACGTTAGTAAAAAAGCCCTGTAAGGGTTTGCTGATTGAGATAGGAAATTTTCTGACATTAACTTGAATGTAGGTCTGAAAATGTCAGGTAATATTGTTTTAAAACTAGAAGATAAAAATATAAATGAAGTAAATGTAGTTGACAGCAATAAACTGAGCTGTCAAAGAATAATAGTTCAGTTAAAATTGAGCAGACTCACTATATGCACAGCATTATTATGCTAACTTTGTTAATATTCAACACTTTGCTCGAGGTAGCTTTGTTGTTGATAGCAGCATTACTAGTAGTGATGGGAGAGCAATGTTGATGAGGATTACAATAGTGTTATTGAAATCTCTCAATATAGCAGTGATTTGTAGAATTCATTGGAAAATAATTTGAATATAATAATAAATGTCAATGGCGTAGATGATGGAAAATTACTTTGTTCAATAGAGAAGAAGCAGTAGTATTATTTTGAATGTTAGAAAAGTAGACGTAAAATTGTTGAAGAGTACCTTAATAAGGTTAAGGAGTTAGTATTTCAGGTAATGATAGAAGTAAAAATAGTTGAATTTATGCTAAACAATAAATATCTTTTTGATATCAACTTCAGTGATTTGCTTAATGGAACCAGATCTATAATGGATTAGGATAAACTTTATTGTTAATTTAGCAATAAGTTTGGTGTAAGTGATCTAGAAAATTTAGTAAAAAGTTTAGACAAACTTGATCTTCAGGTATGCTTCTCAAATTCTAGAATATATATTACAAATAATCAATAAGCAATGATTTCTTTCACTGAAAATCATGTTTATTTTATTTCTGATATACAAAAAGATACTAAAAATTTAACTATGCCTTAGTTACCGAAATAAACAGTGTTCCAATAGATGTTGTGTTAATAGCTCAAGCATCAATGTTGATGCTAGTGAAATATTTATGGATATATCCAACTTTATTAAGAGTTAATAGTTACATCAAAAATTCAAATATGAAGTATATAACATAGTAGAGTAAATAAAATTAAAAGTGATGTTAATTATTGAAATCGGGAGAATGAACTCTATATTAAAGGTTAAAAACGGTGAGGTTATAGTAATTAAGTCGACTTATAGGATATAGAGAAGATAAACAGAGCTTTAATGCTTTTAAGGATATATTTATTAAAAATCGAAAAGAATAGCGGATAACGTGAAGGTGGCAGAAGCTGTCATCTTTCTAAAAGAAACAATTGTGTCACTGTTTGGTTTATTAGGTAAAAAAGGCAATATGTGTATATATTAAATTATAATTAAAAATTGAACATCAGGCCGACCTCAATACTATGGGTTGATATATCATCTGCAATAGGTATTGGGATGCTGAAGTAACGATAACCAAGGGAGGGCTTAATTTCTGGGATTATTGAATAATCAACACCAAGTTTCACTTGATAAGCAAACCAAGGAACATTCAGTGGCATTGAATTTTGTGACAATCCATTGATCTTTCTTAGCTTAAAAACTGCTGGTCCTATACCAAGACCAATGTATGGAGCGATTTGTGTATCTTGGATACTAGGGTTATAATAAACATTTAACAAAAATGCAAATATACCAGCCGATCTATAAAATATTGGAGGAGAATTACCGTTTTTAATATCAAACCTAGAGTATGTAGCTTCAAAATCAACTCGGCCGTTTCTTCCAGCATAGTAACCTAAAGATAGGCTGTGTAACCACTGAAAATCGATTTCACCATTAAATTTTTTTACACTTTCAATTTCATCTGCAACTATATTTTTTATTATAGCATCATAACGGCTTTCAACTAATGTGGAGACTCTCTCTCCAATTGCTTTTATGCCGTTCACAAATGGCTTTGAATTATCAGAATATATCTTACCGCTATTAGCGCTGACATAAAAATTAAGTTTTCTGTCTTTAACTAATGTAGGCTCTTTTTCATTATATTTTCTCGATTCATGGCATATAGATTTTTCTATAAGAATTAAATTTTCTATGGATTGTTCATTATTTGAACAACTTTTATTAGCCTGAGCAGAAAAAAAGCCAGTACATAAGATTAGCAATACATCAAGAATAACAGATTTTCTAATCATGAATAAGCTTATAATTTTTGATATTACTACACATTTCTCTTGTATTAAAAAGTCAAGAAAGAATACTTCCGATTAAATGATTTTTTTCTATTCCTATAACATTAGCTTCCACAATACTTTTGACCTGAGCCTTTGATAAGAGCTTTACTGGTGCAAAATTTTCTGCTCTGCCAATATTATTTTGTTCAACCAGAACACTTTGTTTAGTACCTATCAAAGATTGATAAAAATTGTCTATCATTTCTTTATTCATTCTTCTCAAGTTCTTTATTCGCTCTTTACGCACATTCTCTGGCACTTGTGGCATCCGTGCTGCAGGTGTGTTTTTCCGCTTTGAATATGGAAAAGCATGCAAGTAAACTATGTTTGCTTCCTTTAAGAGATTCACTGTATCCTGAAACATTTCATCAGTTTCTGTTGGGAACCCAGCGATAATATCAGCACCAAATGCCATGTCAGATCTTAAGTTTTTTACTTTATGGCAAAATTCTATCACTTGTTCCCTGCTGTGACGACGTTTCATTCTTTTTAGGATTAAGTTATTGCCAGATTGTAAGCTTAAGTGCAAATGTGGTGTAAACCTTGGTTCGTTGACTATTAAGTCCATTAATTCATCGTCGACTTCAGCAACATCAATAGAAGAAAGTCTAAGCCTTCTTAATTCTGGAACATCCTTTAAAACTCTCTTGATCATTGAACCAAGCGAAGGTTTGCCAAATAGATCTGTACCAAAATCAGTAATATCAACTCCTGTGAACACTACTTCCTGATAATCATTTGCTACAAAAATCTTGATTTGCTCAATAATACTGCTTACTGGCATAGATCGGTTATTTCCTCTTGCTTTAGTGATTGAGCAAAATGTGCAACTATGATTACAGCCGTTTTGGATTTTAATAAATGCTCTTGACTTATCTTCAAATTTATTGATTAAAAGAGTACTTGGTTGGTCATCATTGACTAATATCTTATCATTATTTAGCAAATAACTTGAAGCTTTTAGCTTATCTTGATTGTTCAATACTTTGCTTACACCAGGGATATTACTATACGATTCAGGATCTAATTGAACGGCACAACCAACTACAATAATCTCTTTGTTTGGATTATTTTTATGAATCTTACGTATTTTTTGCTTTACCTGACGTTCTGCTTCATTTGTTACTGCACAGCTATGTACTACAATGATATTTTCTCTTTTTGCTTTTCTTAGTTCTTCTTTGATTAGTTCGCTTTCATAAAAATTTAGACGACAACCAAACGTTATTACCTCATTCATGCTAGACTTTAATAGACTTTATAATTTTATTATATCAAATGTTCAAGCAAAGTCATTGAACCTTTCAATTATAATAAACAACTCTATATTTTCATTGACTAAGTTATATTTTTGGGTGAGATTATATTCAAGGCCATATAGATTTTTACTGTTTTTTTAGAAAGTTTAGTGCCAGCCTTATTTTAATCGTTTATAGCCTTTGGCACTACAAAATATCCATGTTCAGATTTTGTGTTGGATAATATTTCTTCTTTAATATTTTGAGAATCGACAACATCATCGTGCACGTGAATGACCTTGTCTATAGCACCATAGCGTACAGGGGAAACACCTTCAGTATTAACTTGCAATAAAGTATCATGTATCCAATTCAACATTGTTAACTCCTTGGAGTAATGCTCAATTTCATCATTTGATAATTTAATTCTTACAAGTTGTGCAATTTTAAGCATTTCTTCCTTTGTAATTGTTACTTTTCTCTTATTTACAAATTCTATTAGTGAAGTGATTACATCCTCTGTTGACTTAATTGGCATCTTTATCTCCTTGAATGAAACGAGTTAAAACATTTGCGATCGAAACAACTTTTATTTTACCAGTTTTTTCGAGTTTATGAAGTATAGTATCTGTAATTACTAATTTATCTAGAGAAGAGGAATAGATTTTTTCAACTGCATTTCCTGAAAGGACGCTATGTGTTACGCATGAAATTACAGATCTTGCTCCGTAACTTTTTAAAGCAGAAGCTGCATTACATAATGTTCCACCAGAATCAACTATATCGTCAACAATAACACAATTTTTACTTGTCACCTCTCCTATTATGTTCATTACTTGAGATGTGCCTGCTTTCTCTCTATATTTATCTATTATAATGATCTTATCACTCAATTTTATCTTATGCTCTTTCTCTAAAGTCTTTGCAAAAGCACGTGCTCTACCGATTGCTCCAACATCAGGTGCAACTATTGCTAAATTTTCTGTGTGTGTAGATTCAACAAATACTTCAAAGCAGCTCAAATTGGTTATTGGTACATCGAAAAACCCTTCGATTTGATTTGAATGCAAATCGATAACTGCGACACTGCTTGTACCTGCAGTTTGAATAAGGTTTGCGGCTAATTTAGCACCTAAAGCAGATTGCATATTATTATTTTTAATAGTCCTATCTTGTCTACTATATCCATAATAAGGAATGATTGTTGTTATTCTTTTAGCTCCTAATCTTTTTACTGTATCAATTGTAAGCAGAAGCTCCATAAGATTATCATTTGCAGGAGAAGAAATTGACTGTATTATATATACCTCTTGATCATAGACATCGTCTTTTACGTGTACGTTCATCTCACCATCTGCAAATCTTGATACCTGAACAATGGATGATTGAATATTTAGCTTGTTAACTATTGATTTTCCTAATTCTTTACTAGCACTACCTATTATTATCTTCATAATTTGCCGATCGAACTTATAGATTATACAAAAATTGTAAGATAATAGAAATATGATTAAGTGCAAAATCCTCTTAACAAAATTTCCTCTAATGATAGAAATATTCATTTTTCTTCAATCTGTGCAGAATTCAGTGAAGTGACTATTGTATAGCAACTAGGGTTTCTTTTCCCTTTTTTCTCTATTTGATAAATTTTTTGGGTGTTTATAAGTTAATTTCAATTATGAATGGACATTTGCTATTTATAATAGGAGACGCTATTTTGACGCGTAGCACTGAAATCTAATCTTTATTATATAACCACTTAATTGAAAGTGAGTTTCCTAAGTTCTGTGAACAAGGAAGTACTTGGAGATGCTATTATAAAGTGACATTGAATTTCCAGCATCACGTACTAGGACGTCATCATAGGTGGCTACTTTCATTACGTCAGTCGTAAAAAGTGTTAGTGCTTGGACTATATTCTCCTGGTAGACTTAAATTATGGTATTCATACAATTGCAGTTTTTGTGTATAGAATAAAGCTATAGTAAGAATAACATATAATTTGAATCTACTAGTTACTTTAGAATTTAATATAAAACTTTCCATCACAGATCATTTTCCATTCTTCTTTAAATTTTTTTAAGTGTGCCTTTTTTTCACATTCCGAGAGCAGCTCTTCTACACTTTTGTTATGACTTTCAGTAGTGATTCTTCCTTGATGATGCATAAATCGTAGGTAAATCAGGTAAGTGTTAACTACATCTGTTTCACAATAATTTCGAATTTTTTGTATTTTACCATTGTCATATAAGTCCATAACTTGTGATCCATCAACTCCAGTTTTACCAGGGAGATTAAGTACTGCACAAACTTCATTCATTTTTACTTTCGCAGAAGCTCCGAAATCAGAGAGAGACTCAAGTAGATCACAATGCCAATCACTACTATATCTTTGATTGTAGCTATTCCACTTGTCGCCAGCTTTATAAAAGTATTCTGCTTGAATGCCATGGACCATGGCACGGTATTTTAGCACCGGCATATCAAAAGTACGTCCATTAAATGAGATCAATCTCGGTCTTTTCTCTGATATGTAACTGAAAAATTCTTTCACTAGTTCTTTTTCACTGGAATTTAGTGTACCACCAGAACTAATTTCTTGTAGTTTGAATGTCTCATAGCCATTCCTGTAGCTTATACTGCAGGATAAAAAACTGATAACTACAATATGATGAAGAAGCTGATGAAGAAAAGGATTGTGTCCATTTGTTATTTCGAGATGATACTTTGTCAATGCATCTCTTTTTTCTTTCACACTACTACCATCACTGATATTAAGGAGATTCTTGCAGGAGTTTACATCTGGTATAGTTTCAATGTCAAACACCAGTAAGGAATTAAGCATTACTTATATATTCCTCAGGGTGGTCAGTCCAAGACCGTACTTTTACAAATAAAAATAAATGGACTTTGCGCTCAAATAATTTTTCTAGTTCAGCGCGTGCATCGATGCCAATTTTTTTAATACAACTACCATTTTTTCCTAGCACTATTTTTTTATGACTGTTCTTTAGCACAAATATGATCTGTTTTATGACTAAACTCTTATCTTTTTTTTCTTGAAATTGTTCAGTTATGATAGCTATAGAATATGGTAATTCCTCACGTAAATTCAGGGATAATTTTTCTCTTGTGGTTTCTGCTGATAAGAAATTTGCAGAAGAATCAGTTACTTGATCTTTCCTATAAAACCAAGGGCTCACTGGTGCAATTTCGGATAAGTAATTCATCAAATTAGAAAGTCCATTACTTTTTAGTGCTGATATTACAAAAATCTTTTCAAATCTATAAAGCAAACTCAAATCTTTACAGGCCATCTTTATCTCAGGCTTTTTTACCAGATCAACCTTATTGATAACCAAAATGCATCTTGCTTTTGTGTGCTGTAATTGTGTGAATATGATTTTGATTCTCTCCAGACTTTTAAAGTAATTGCTTACATCAACGAGTAACAAAGTAATATCATCACTTTTGATTGCTGACCATGCAGATTTAACTAAAGCTTTTTCAAGTTTTGTTCCTGCTAAAAAGATTCCTGGAGAATCAGTAAAGATAATTTGTGTTTCATTAAATATTGTAATACCCTTTATTTGTGTCCTGGTTGTTTGCACTTTTGGAGTAACAATTGCGATCTTTCTGCCTACAATGCTGTTAATTAGTGTAGACTTTCCAGCATTCGGTAACCCGGCTATAGTAACAAATAAACATTTTTGTTTTTTCACGAAACAGATTGTAAAGAAAACTGGAGTTTAGTGTCAAGCATACAACAGTATAGATTTTCTATAAGGAGTTGACCATGGAATGAATGGGGTTCACTAACTGACTTAAGTAGTATTATTTTTTTGTTTATTAGAACCTTTTGGCTTAATTATAAAGGTATAATTCAGAAGAGTTTATTTATGACAGAATAATTTGATGGATATGAAAGTATTGTATTATAGCTAACACTGGATGAATTGTTCGGCAATAACAGACTTAGTTAAATTTCTTGAATAATCAGCATCTAATACTTTTTTTATTGCAGTTGAGTAAACAAGGAATTATATAGCTATACTATATAGATTAC
This sequence comes from Wolbachia endosymbiont of Onchocerca volvulus str. Cameroon, assembly GCF_000530755.1. Taxonomy (NCBI): domain Bacteria; kingdom Pseudomonadati; phylum Pseudomonadota; class Alphaproteobacteria; order Rickettsiales; family Anaplasmataceae; genus Wolbachia; species Wolbachia endosymbiont of Onchocerca volvulus. The sequence goes on along the minus strand of NZ_HG810405.1, from coordinate 930,752 downwards.
TTAGGGATAAAACAACTATCAGTGCCTAGGAGTTTTTGGACCACTATCTATACAAGCTTCTCTTTAAAATGGTGCTTCTTGCTTGTCGCTTAAGCAATCACTTTACTTTTTATTGTAGTAATTTCTTGTATATTGGATAATATCTTAAAAAATAAATTATCGTGTAGGATGCTTATTATAACAAATACAGATGAATCTATTAAAGCAATTGACTGTGTTTATCTTTCCTGCTGTGATGCAGGTGATATTAATATGTGAAAGATCTTTTATCTTTAACGTATCTTCCATTGTAACTCCGTATGAGCTTTTCTGTAGATTAAAATAATGCTGCTGTGCTCTAGTATACTGCCTGATACAGGTTGTACTTTTGCTATGTTTAAAACATGCTTAATATATTTGGGGATAGAGTTAATAGTATTACTTAACTGCTTTATTCTCTTCTTACTTAAATGTACCTTTTATTTTTGTAAACTTTAAAACAAAGCATGCTAAAACCAAAACCGTGAATTGTGCAGAAAGAGTTTTTGCTGAAGCGACATCAATTTCTGGTCTAGTACGAGTATGTAATACAACATCTAAAATTTTTTAGCGTTACTGTTTAATGTATTAGTTATGCTAATGGTTATTTATTCTGTGATTTTCCATAGCGTAGCGCTTCTATGATATCTGTAGTTTTGCAGATTAAGATAAATAACCTTAGACTTCTTTCTTCTAATCTTATGTTGCTATGTCTAAATTTTGATATGAAATTTCTAAGTATACCAGGACTTGAGCAACACCTTTCAGGTAATACTTCGCTATTAATATAGCGAAATAAGATGATTCACGTTCGACTATAGTAATATGACTCAGCTTAGAAAATAGTTTTTCGTTGGCAAATATTGATTCTGTATACTTTTTATAAAATTGATTTTGTTGTTTTATTTAATGTGCGAGGTTGCTTGAAAATTTCTTTTAACGTGAAGCTAGGGGTAACCATTTTTGCTAATTAAAAAATTGCTCGAACTATTACTTTCTGTGTTACGTTCAAACCGTACATCGTTATTATATATGACAACTATGCTGGAATTTATTACTGCAATGTCACCATCTTCCGGATGGGATATTCTTTTTAAGTGTGCTTAAAGTATTAGAATCTGACGTAGTAAATAAAGTATTATAGTTATAGCTTATTGTTAAAGGTAGATTTCTTTTTGCAACAAGTAAAGCATCTGGGTATTCTACAAATAATAAGACTAAAGCGAATGAGCTATGCAAATTGCTTGAGCTCTTAGATAGAGAATCAATAGGCAAAAGCCCATTATTAAGATATATAGTTAATATATTTAGTATAACTTCCGTATCAGTGTCAATATGAAACTGTATTTCCTTTTTTCTAAGTTATTTTTTAGCAAGTTACAATTTTCAGTTATGCCGTTATGGAAATAACAATATTATTTGTATAGATAGGATGAACCTTTTTAAGGTCTGAACTCTGTGCCCAGCGAGCATGTACTATGCTAACTGTGTACCGCTGGACATTTTGCTATTATCAACAACCTCAATAACTTTTCAACTCTGTCTTTTGATTTTTAACTTCCATCTTGCTTTATTGTTTATATTACTATGCTTGAAAAAGAATACTTGCCATATTCAAACCTCCGCAATCCGATTAGCAAAGTTGGTATTATCAAATTGTCATCACTTACTACACCAAATATCCCACACATAACAAAGTTTTAGAGTTACAAAGCGTTTTTACTTTTACTTTGTTTTATCCCTTTTTACTTTTATCTGACTGACTTTTATTTTTTTGTCTTCCTTCTCGATTTTATTCTTTTCAGTTGGTTTGACTACTACTTTTCGAACTTCTTTATTTAAAACTTCAGATATAGCAGATTTTAGAACTTTTATTTCGACCTTTGGCGCTATTTCTATTACAAACTGTGCATTTGCTTCGTCAAGCTTGTTGACTTCGCCTATTATTCCACCGGAAGTAACAACAGTATCACCACGCTTTACTTGATCTATCATTTTTTTAAGTTCTTTTAATTTTTTGTAGTGTGGGCGAATAATAAAAAAATAAAACACTACAACTATTAAAATCAGTGGGATAAGATTAGCAAAAGATGCACCAATGCTTGATGCATTGCTAGCTTTATCTGCTGCAAAAACTTTAGAAATGAACATATTTAATCCTAGTTTATTAGTGGTAAATTTAAGTAAGCCTGCTTGAGTATTAACTATAATATCATTTCGTGTCAAGTTTGGTAGAAGAAAGTAATATTGTAAAAGTTACGTAAAATTGTTTACTTCATATAAAAAATAATTACTGTGGATGTAAGTTTTAACTATATGATACCTAGAATAGTGAATGCTGTACGGAATAACTTGTTGGTATGTTTTCCAACAGAAACGATTTATGCTCTTGCTTGCAATGCACTAGATAGCAGAGCTATAAAAAAGATATACCAAGTGAAGAAGCGTTCTCAAAATAAACCACTATCTATATTCGTTAATGATATTTCCAGTTTGGCGAGAATAGCAAAGCTAGAGGAAAAGTATACTAATTTAGTAAATCATTTTTCTCCTGGGCCAATTACCTATATTTTACCACTTAAAAATAACAACATATTGCCAAATGAATTCTTTAAAGGTAGCGTAGGTATAAGAATTCCTGATCATCCTATTGTAATTTCAATATTGAATGAACTGAAAACTCCACTAGTTGCAACTAGTGTAAATATTTCAGGAGAACAAGGTGCATATAAAGCTAGCGGTATACCTAAATCTATTAAACAACATTTATCAGCAGTAGCTGAAGATGATAAATTAGTTTCTGGTATAGAGTCTACTATTATTGACTTAACTCAAGATAAGATTGAGGTTATAAGGGAGGGTATGATTTCGCTTCAAATGATAAGTGAGATATACTTTTGAGTAGAAATATATTGAAAGAAGAATGAAAAAGGTAATAGGGCACGATCAAGCTAAGAAGAAGTTAATGAGTAACTTATCTGTTCAATCTTGGTTAATCTGCGGTAAAAAAGGTATAGGAAAAGCAACACTAGCAAAATCTTTTTCTAATTGGTTTCTTGTGGGAGATTGCAATGAGGTAGCGTTAGATTTGCACATTGTTGAGGGTGATATAATAGGGGTAGAAATGGTGAGAGAAATGAAAAATTTTCTGCACTTAAGCCCTATTCAATCGAAATACAAGGTTGCTGTAATAGATGGTTTAGAGGTGATGACAAAGAATGCTAGAAATGCAATATTAAAAATACTAGAAGAACCGCCAGAAAACTCTAAGGTATTTATAGTGAGCCATAAGCCATACAATATACAAACTACTATTAAGTATAGGTGCTTTCAGCTAAATTTACTGCCACTGACCTACGATGAAACAAAGCAAATTGTTTCATCTCAATGTAAATTTGATGATCAAACGTTTAATGAAATTATTACTTTATTTCCTGGGATACCGGGAATGATAATAAGTGCAATAAGTAGCGATAATTATGAATCGTATAGGTCCTTTTATAAATTTCTTCCTAATTTAAATAATCCTGAATTGATTCATAAAGTAATTAATAGCAAAATTGAGCTGGAATTAGTATCATATATGATTCAAACCTTCATTTTAGAAAGTATAAAGAAAGGTGTGAGTGATGTTGGAGTTCTGCTAAGTCAATGGAAAAAAATAGATGAGCTTTTTGTTGCTGCTAAGCAACTACACTTAGATAGAAAGCATGTTTTAGCTAATGCAATTAATATCATAACATCAATTTTATGAAAATATAGTATAGTACTTTTAATTTGAATTTATGGTTAAATCCTGTTAATTTGGTGTTTGAGGTGCCCAATTTAATTGGGAATAGATTAAGTATACGGTAATCAGTAGAATTTTTAGCGGGTGCTATGTTGGGGTATATGTAAAAAGAATCAAACTTGGTTAAAAATATAGTTGCAGGTTAAGGAGTAACATTAAATGAAAAAGGGGAAGTAGTTGTTAAATGGTATATTTACGAGGTTAGCTTTGAGCTAATACTGCAATCAGTGTATTTATCTTGCCCGAAGGGTGTTCGTTGTTATATACTCGGTGATAGGTTTGTTATACGTAATCATATTATAAAGAAAAAATAAAAATTCCTGATGGTTTCCATTATTTAAAGATTATTAAGTTAAATGATAGTAATTGATGTTTTGTAATATCATAAGTTATGAGTTTTTTGAATATAAAAAGTATGGTCCACAATGTTTCAATTTTTTAGATGAATATAAATTCGTAGATTTTAGTAATGTAAAAAAGATTGTAATTTAAATTTAAGGAATATTTTGGTTATGTACTTAAGTTTTTGCTACATGGGGGCTTATCAAACTTAGGTTACAAGATTGTATTATTGGTTTTATTTGAGTCTATCAAAGATAGATAGTAATAAAAGCTGGAATCCTTGTTAATGAGTTTGTTATTTTGATGATCAAGATAAGTTACGTTATTATAATTGCCACAAAAGAGTGTAGATGATAATATCTCTGATCTTGGAAGTTTTGATGCAAAAAGATAAATATAGATATTAGCAGAATTGATAAATTTTATCTTATCGCAGAACGAGGTAATATAATCATTTATTTTTTAAAAAAATTAGATATGATTCAAATTTTTTGAATTTTATTATTGTAGTAATTAAACTTAATTCTTTATTATGGAAGACAGACTGTTTAAATCAGTAAAAAACAAGAGTTATTTTAATAAAGCAGTTGAATGGTATTGTCATAGATATCTGTTTTGTGTAGTAGAAAGGTCTTGGATGGCGGTTATGGTATTATTTCTTTTGGTATGCTTATGTTTATTACTACTGAATATATACTTGTTGTTTCCTGTTAAAAAAGATTTAAACTTTGTTAGATATGCAACTCACACAGAAGGTGAGTTTTCTGTAATGCATAAGCTGAATTCTAATAAGAGGAAAGACGAATATATTTCTACGGCTAAGTACTTAATAAGTAAGTATATTAAGGTATATGAATCTAATAAAGATGTTGAACCAGAATACCAAAAAAATTTTATAAAAAACAATTCTACACATAGAATCTATCAAAGTTTTCAAGAAAAAGTGGATAATGAAGCTAGTGATTTGTCTTTGTCTAAAAGAAAAATTACTAATATAAATGTGATAAAATTATCTGTTAACCGATCAGTTGAAGATCTAGTAGTATTCTCAGGAAATGCTACTGTGGTTTTTATAATTGAGCAAAATAAAAAGGCGAGAAATCAAGTCGTTGATATCAGCTTTATTTTGTCCAACATAAAAGCAACTCTAGATGGTATAATTCCATTTAAATTTATTGTTGATGGTTATAAATATGAGGTAAACGCATATTAGTTTAGCGCAGTTTTAAAATGGGCATAAAGCTTTCTCTATGATGTTCTGTAATACCATATATCTTGATGGTTTCTATGTGCTCTTTTGTTCCATATCCTTTATTTTTATACCAATTATATTCTGGGTACTGATGATGCAATTCTTGCATCAGTTGATCTCTTGTAATTTTTGCAATGATCGATGCTGCCGCAATCGATATACTCAAATTATCACCGTTTACTATAGACTTTGTTTGCCATTTTATTTTAGGTGGTTGGTTACCGTCAACTAGCACGTAATCTAGTTCTAATCTTAAGTCCATCAACGCACGTTGCATTGAAAGTTTTGTTGCTTGTAAAATATTATATGAATTTATTTCCTTCACACTTGCTATCCCTATACCAAGTTTTGCAGTAGATGTTATTTTTTTATACAGAACTTGCCTACTTTTAGCAGTCAATTTTTTTGAGTCATTGATTCCTCTAATGATTGTATTTCTGTCGGTGAATACTACTGCTGCGGATATTACTGGACCAGCTAGTGATCCTCTTCCAACTTCGTCTACTCCTGCTACTATTCCTGATAACTCATTTTCTAATGTAAAGTCTGGGTATGTCATAAGCTTCTATAACAAGAAAGCTACAGTAAAGGTTGAACAAGTAATAGCAATTATCCAAAATTTTACAACTATTTCATTTTCTAACCACCCATTCTTTTCAAAATGGTGGTGTATTGGTGTCATGAGAAAAATTCTTTTCCCTTTTCCATACTTAAACTTTGTATATTTAAAGTATGATATCTGAATGATAACAGACAAAGTTTCCATAACAAAAATTGCTCCGATAATAGCGAAAAGCACTTCCCTTTTAATTAGAACACTAATCAATCCTAAGGCTGCACCGATTGATAAGCTGCCAACGTCACCCATAAATATTTTTGCTGGGTGGGTATTAAACCACAAGAAACTTAAAATTGCTCCTATAAAAGCAATACAGAATAAAATGATGCTCATACTTGCTTGAGTTATGTGCGCGATTAATCCCAAAGAAACAAAAGAAGTGATAGATTGAGTTGCAGCAAGGCCATCGAGGCCATCTGTGAGGTTTACAGCGTTAGCAGAACCGACAATTACAAATGTAGCGAATGGGACATATAGATAGCCAAAGTCAATTGTTATTTCCCTAAATAAAAACGTTTTTGTAGAACCTTCAGCAAGATATGGCTTAAATATAAACATAATAACAAGAACAACTATAAATTGGATAAATATTTTAGTTTTCGCTCTTAGACCTTGGTGGGTGTATGCTTTTAATTTTAAATAATCGTCAATAAATCCGATCAGAGCAAAAAAGAAAATCATAAATACCAGTAATAGAGTTTCTGGCGTTAATTGAGTCCAAAGTAAAACTGGTAATGAAGTAGAAATCAGTATTATTATCCCACCTATAGTAGGAGTGTTTCTCTTTGTGATTAAATGACTTTCTGGTCCGCATGACCTAATCGGTTGTCCACCTTTGCTAATTTTTTTTAGAAACTTTATAAAGTAAGGGTAGAAAATAAACCCAAAAATGAACGAGTTAAAAAATATTTTTGTAGGCAAACCCATTTATTTTGCTTCAATTAGGTATTATATCACCTACTTATAGGTACCATAGTGGGATGGTTTGAAGGGAGTCATTCTGTTAATATTTCTCTTTTTCCTGAGTAATTTGGAGCGCTGACAACGCCCTCTTTTTCCATTCTTTCAACAATACTTGCAGCTCTATTATATCCTATTTTAAGCTGTCTCTGAATGTAACTAGTTGAGATTTTTCGATTCCTCTGGATGATAGCCACTGCTTGTTTGTATAGATCATTTTCTTCATTATCTGTTTCACCATTAAATTCTGCAGAAGAATTTTCATCTTCTTTTATGATTTCCTCCATGTAACTTGGTTCACCTTGCTTTTTTAGATGATTGACTATATTTTGCACTTCATCATCGCTTACAAATGGGCCGTGAACTCGAATAATCTTACCACCAGAGGCCATATAAAGCATATCACCCATACCGAGCAATTGTTCAGCTCCTTGTTCACCAAGTATTGTACGGCTATCTATTTTAGAGGTAACAGCAAAACTGATTCTCGTTGGAAAGTTTGCTTTTATCACACCTGTTATTACATCTACAGATGGACGTTGTGTTGCCATTATAATATGTATTCCTGCAGCACGAGCCATCTGAGCTAAGCGTTGAATAGAGCGTTCTATATCCTTACCAGCAATAAGCATTAAGTCTGCCATTTCATCTACAATCACTACAATGTATGGAAATGTTTCTATTTTAATCGGCATTTTTTCAAATAGAGGCTTACCTGTTGTTGAGTTGAAGCCAATTTGTACAACACGCTCTAGTTCTGTTCCACTATTCATTGCTTCTGTAATCTTTTTGTTATAGCTTATTATATTACGCACGCTTAAATATGACATCATGAGATAGCGATTTTCCATTTCTTTTATTATCCACTTAAGAGCAATCACAGCTTTTTTTGGCTCTGTTACTACTGGTGTTATTAGATGCGGTATTTTATCGTATATTGAAAGTTCAAGCATTTTAGGGTCAATCATTATCATCTTACACTCATTAGGATTTAATCGATAAACGAGTGAAAGAACCATAGTATTAATCGCAACTGACTTACCTGATCCTGTGGTTCCAGCAATAAGCAAGTGTGGCATTTTTGCTAAATCGACAATAATTGGTTTCCCGCTTATTTCTTTACCGAGTGCAATTGGAAGATTTAAGTTTGTATTTTGATACTCTGGCGATTCAAGTAAGTCACGTAGCATTACAATCTCTCGTTTCTTGTTTGGTAGTTCTATTCCCATGGCATTTTGTCCACGAACTATTGAAATTCGTGCAGAGACTGCACTCATTGAACGTGCAATATCATCTGCAAGACCAATTACTCTTGCAGATTTTGTACCAGCTCGTGGTTCAAGTTTATATAAAGTTATAACCGGTCCATAACACACATTGATAATTTTTCCTTGTACACCAAAATCATTAAGAACTTGTTTCAATAAAGATAAGTTCTTATTGCTCTCTGTTTCATTCAGCTGATTTCTTTGTAAAGATTTCTCTGCTTTGGAAAGTAAATGAACACTTGGAAATTCAAATTTACTGAGAGGTATAAAAATCTTTTTGGTGGCTTTGTTCTGTCTTCCTTTTAGTTGTTGTTTAGCAGTAATTTGAGATCTGTGTTTTTCTTCTATTACTGATGGAGTAATTAAATATTCAATAGTTTTATGTAATCTGAAAAATAAAACCTTTGCAGAGAGATATGCTACTTTTTTATATAAGAAGAGTAAAAAGTTAGTCATTCTCTTCCAGCCAATTAACCCTATTATACCTATTGATGCTGTTATTGTAAATATATAAAACGGACAACTACTAATTAAAGCATTTCCCACTATCCCACTGTGCATGTACTTTGCAGTAATGCTGAGTGAAAGTTGTGATAATGTAGCGCATATTCCTAGGTTGATTAATGTTAAGTAGAGAATTTTTGATAACTTTTTTGATGGCCTGAAGATCAAAAAATAAACTACAGTTGTAACTACTGTAATACTAGCTAATCCAAGAAATTGAACTAGTATATCAGCTGAATATGAACCCACTACCCCACCTAAATTTGTTACTCCTTCATCTGTGACTGTGTTTAAAGATGAGTCTTTATAATTATAGCTAAGAACTGATATATATATATATATTAGCAACAATAGATATATTACTGACTTCAGGCATTTTTTTAGCATCTACTTAAAAGTAGTAATTTATTGTATATTTTACAAAGTGAATTGTTAACAGCAATATCATTACAGATAAATCTAATCCGTTAAACGGCCGTATGTATCTTCTGATAATCTTTAATGGTGTGTGGGTGAATCGGTTTAAGGTTTGCATCATGCTGTTTATGGTCTCATTATACATGTTGACTATATTAAACTTAATCAACCAGTTCAAGATAACCCAGCATATCAGAGTAAGACTGTAAAGATCAAGTAGCAAGTTAAGTAAATATATAATTGGATGCATACACCGCCTATCACACAAGAATTACATATAAAGATAAATATTTATGAATTCTAAATCAATTCCCTTTCTGAACTCAAAATTTTGTTTTCGTTGCTTTTATCTTTGGTATATTATAATCTGTTATATAACAAATTCGCCCATAGTTTTATACTTAAAAACGTTCATACAGTTGTATATAGCATTTAAAGTAGGTTTTTTGACTAATGAGTAGCAGAGTTCTAGTTTACCATCTTGCCATAAGTCTTGATAAATAGAACTTTACTTTAAGTAGAATGTGAATATCATTTAGAACATATTTTTGGGAATTAGTATGTCAGAGGTTGCAGGTATAAATGTAGAAATCAAAGAGCAGAGTTTTGTCTGTGGGCAAATACGTTTTAGCGTGGGTCGTACAGACCTTTTAAATACGTTATCCAGAATGAGTGGAGTAGTTGAAAAGCGCAATGCAATAGATGTTTTGGCGTGTATAAATATCAAAGCGCAACATAGCAGCATAAAATTAAAGGCCACTGATCTTGATATTTCAATATTTGCCTCACTTGCTGCAGATGTGTTAACGGAAGGAGAAGTAAAAATCTCAGCGCATACTTTACATAATATAGTAAAAAAGCTACCATCTAATTTAGATGTTCATTTTGAAATGAATGATCAGGAGAAATTATTGATATCTTGTGGAAATGCAAACTTTTCCTTACCGAATATAATTTCAAACAACTTTCCTATCCTTGAGGAAGGCAGTCGTAAACATGATTTTACTTTACTAAGTACGGATCTAGTAGATCTATTAACTAAAACAAAGTTTGCAGTATCACTAGATGATACAAGGTACAATTTAAATGGAGTATATCTGCATACAGATAAACAGTTTCTATGCTGTGTTGGAACTGATGGACATCGATTGTCATGTGTGAGAAAACCAAAACCTGAAAATATTAATAGTGAACTTGGTGTAATCATTCCACGTAAGGCTGTTATGGAACTGCTGAAAGTATTAGATGATTGCAATGAAGTTAACATAAAGCTTTCAGATAGAAAAATTAAATTTACGTGTGGTGAGTATATTCTAATATCAAAATTGATAGATGGAACTTTTCCAGATTATAAGGCTGTTATTCCGGCATCTCAAGATAAACAAATGATTGTTGAAAGCAGTAGGTTAGCTAGTGTTATAGATCGAATTTCTGTTGTCGTATCTGATAAAATAAAGTTTATTAAATTCTTGTTACAAGAAAAACTATTAACGTTGCACTCAAATTCTCAAGAATGTAGTGATGCAACTGAATCTATAGAGGTAGATTATAATGGAACCTCTGTAGAAATAGGGTTTAATTCGCGTTATTTGCTTGATGCTTTATCTTGTATAAAAAATAAATGTAAATTTAGCTTAGCTGATGGTAACAATGCTGCAATTATTACTGATGAAAATGATCCAAGTGCATTATATATAGTAATGCCAATAAGGACTTAAGCTAGTAATCTATCTTCACCAAGTATAAGCCGCAAGGCGGTGCAGTAACGCCAGCAGCTTTTCTTTTGTGTTGGTTTAATATATTTAACATTTCTTGTGGATTAGTTTTATTTTTCCCAAATTCGACTAAAGTGCCGACAATGATCCTCACTTGTTTATGTAAGAAGGAAATAGCAGATATTTTAATGTATATATGACTTCCATTTTGGATTATCTCGATATCATCAATTGTTCTTATCGGATTTTTGGCTTGACAATCTTTTGAGCGAAAACTTGAAAGGTTATGCTTTCCGAGCAGGTGTTTAGCGGCCTTACGCATAATGTCTACGTCGAGTGGATTAAACACTTGCCACACATAACCAGCTTCTAAAGCTGCAGGGGCATAGCGATTAATTATTCTGTACTCATAATGTCTTTTTTTTGCTGAAAATCGTGAGTGAAATGCATCATTTACAGTTTCTACATTAAGAACAACTACAGGAACTGATTTCAGATGATAATTTATTGCAGTCCTTATTCTATGGAGCTTGAATTCTCTTTCCATATCAAAATGAGCAACTTGCTCTAAAGCATGAACTCCTGCATCAGTTCTTCCACCGCAATGTAAGGTGATTTTTTCGCCGCTGAAATTAAATATTGCGTTTTCTATGGTTTCCTGAATTGAGTTAGAAGAGTGCTGTTGTTTCTGCCAGCCAGAAAAACTGCTACCGTTGTATTCTGTTGTTATTTTGTATCGCACTATAAAGTCTATCTGATTTTCTATTTTAATATAATTTAAGGTAGCTAATTTTTCTATAATAATGTTTTTTCGTTATTAAAAAACCCTTGGTAGATCATTACTATTTAATTAGTATAGGAATTATATAAATTAATAAATGTTCTATGATAAGCGACTCATGAGAAAGAAATAATGATAAGCGAAGAGTATTAGACAATGCGATAAGTCAAATTGAAAAAGTATTTAGTAGGGGTGTAATAATGAAACTGAAGCAAAACCTTGTGGGGGAAATAGATCAGTGTTATATAGGATCAATTTCACTTGATTTAGCTCTTTGGTATTAGGTTTACTAAAGGGAAGTATAATTGAGATACTTTGTCCTAAGAGGTTCCGGTAAGGCCACTCTTGCTTTGCATGTAATTGCTGGATTCAAGAAGAAAGGAGGGTTATGTAAGTTTATTGATGCGAAGCATGTGTCATGATCATGTATTTGAATGTCATATATGCTCGTAAACTTGGAATAAACGCTGGTAGTTTAGTGATTTTATAACTAAAAACTGGAGAACAAGCTCTATATGTTGTTGAATGTTTGGTGTGTTCTGTTGCAGCATTTACTTTAAGAAGTGAAATTAAAAGAGATATTGGTGATTAACGTATGGGGCTACAAACAAGAGTTTTAAAGTTATGGTCTGCAAAAATTTACCTCTGCAGTTTCAAAAGTAAACCGCATATTAATATTTATTAATCAAATTTATATGAAAATAGGAGTAGTGTATGGGAATCATGAAACTACCATAGGCGGAAATGTATTGAAGTTTTATCTTCTGTAATGCTTGATATCAGGAAGGTTGGTGTAATGAGGGATAAGGAAAATGTTACAGTAGGAAACGAGAGTTAAAATTATAAAGATAAAGTTGCTCCTCTATTTAGAGAAGCAAAATTTTACATAATATATGATGATAGCATATCAAGACTTAGGGAAATACTAGATGTAGGAGTGAAACTTAGTGTGCTCAAAAAACTGGTACTTATTATTCATACAATAATACGTGCCTTGGACAAAGGAAGGGAAATGTAAAAATTACCTCAAAATGAATAAAGGAGTTGTAAATGAAATAGAAATCAAAATCAGGGATTTATTTAGAAATTTAGGGTAACTCTGTTATGGTAAAAGAGGAAAGCGAGCAACTTTTAGAAAATCAGTATTCTAGTTTTACCTATTTACAGAAGTAAGTGGGTTTACAAAAGCAACAAAAAAGCGCGAAGATAAAGAAAGATAAATATAAATAGGTAAATGACTTTATCCGAAAAAAACTCCTTTTTCTTCCTATTTTTAACTGATCTAAGTTTCTGTTTGTGCTTATCCTTTTTTTACTTTATTACAATTAAGTACTAAGTTTTAATGTTAGTATATAATACTACAACTGTCAATGCAGAGATGTTATCGCTACACTAATTATTGCCTAAGATAGCTAACCTAGTTGTGAAATTGAACACAAAGTACTAATTGTGTCAGCTTGCTAGCAAGACCAGCACAAATAATAGCAATGTACAGTGTTAATATTCTTTTAGTAGATCATCTTTTCAGTAAATTTTTTGTTTTTTTTACTTTTGTAAGATTAGCATTTTCGCGCATTAATCTATAAGATTTATTTTCTTATCGATTTTGTGTGCTTATTTATCTGATTTAAATTACTTTACTAATGGTTGTTTAATATTGCCTTGCAACTTTACTTATTAATTTTGTCTTTTTGTTTTAGAATTTTTTAATTTTTCTGGTATATGATATTTAGTTCTGCTTTCTTATATAACTATTGAATTTCTTTATCTTTTTCTTGTGACAACTTTTCTACTCAATTAATAAATTTTACTACTTTTTTCTTTTAACCTTGTTGTTGCTTTTCATATCACTTTTCTGAATGGTAGTAACGTTGTTAATTCTACTTTTACTTACTTTTTTTGATGTTATTATTGTATTTGCTAGTTTTGGCTATGTTGATAATATAGCTTTTATATTTTCTAACGTTTTGATACTTTGCCTACTGATGTAGCTAATATATTATTAGGCTTTGTTGCGCTACTATTTAGTACAACACCTTAAAAAACCTGAAATCAAGTAATATTTTTACTGTGGCACAAAAAAAATTATGTTAGCACACTCACAAATAAAAGTTTTCAAATGAGTAAGAAGACTGCTTGATAGAACATTAGGTGTATGTTTTGCTTTAAATGGAATATAATGTTCTGTCTTTAAAGACTTACTAAAAGCTTTACTTTAAGTAACTTTGGATTTACCTTAACAGTACTTTAGCCTCACTACTGGCTTACCTTTTCTGTAGCGGATGTATTGCTTTACACAAGGCTCACTATTAGTAAAATTTAAACTTTCACTATTGCTTTGACTTTTTTGAAGCCTGTTTAGGTAGAATAATTTTTTCAGAAGGTTAGTGTAATTTTCCTATCTTCTAGTTTTTTAGTTTTTCTTGATTTTTTACTTCTACTATTATTTGGTCTTTATTTAATTTACTGGGATATAATTTTGTCTTTCATTTCTTAAATTAGGGTAGAGGAGGAAGTTAATGTTATATTACTACCATTTGTATAAGGTCAGTATAGTGGCTTATGCACTGCTATTGTAATTTCTATTTTACTCTTGTCTATCTTTATTATGCTTCTACTATGGTTATGTTTCTTCTTGAGTTGATCTTTTTTACTCCATTAATAATCTTTATAACATGTATTGTACTACCTCTCATGAGTATTCCTGAGTAGATAGTAAAATATCATATTATGCATTTTTTATCCCTGCAGTAACTACATTTTTATAGCTTTTGCAAACTCTTTAATGTAATTCATATACTCTGAATGAACTTTCTTCATATTGTCTTTGTTACCCTTGAACTTTAATTCTAGTTCATTGATTACATTTATACTATTTAATCCATAAAAGATTACTCCTCTTAGTACTAATTTATATATTATATATTAATAATTTTAGGATTTTTTTTCTGATTTGAATTTGCTAATTTTTTTTGTTTTTTGCTACATAATCCATGAAGCTATATCTACTTTTGTATACTACTTCATGTAAATGGTCATGAGTTAGAAAAATTAAATCTTGTTCTATATTCTATAGTTTTGATTATAATCTATTCTAATTTTATTTATATTTTGACTTTATTCATTTTACCTAAATACTTCTCTTCAGTCTTTTCTCTTGGTTTAGTACCAAATTAGTCTACAGAACTTCAAATTTGGTGAATAATCTCTTTTATCTAATCCTTTTTATTATGTTGATCCAACATCTAATAATAAGCTCTCTGTTCTTTTGCAAATGGTTCGATTATTGCACAAAACTTCTATAGAATGTTGATGAACCTTTGATTTTTCTTTATCCTCTAAAGAGCTAAACCCTTTTTTAGGATCCTGATTATTCTTATGTTTGTTCAACAACTCTTTCAATTTATTAGAATCTGTTAATGTATTATATAATTTTTCCATTAAATTCTCTTGTTCCTTACTTGAAAAGTGCACTTCAGCGTATAGTAGTTATGGTTGGTGAATTTATAACATCTAGTAAATTTTCCTGTTTCTGTCAGATGTATTAAAAATTCTTTACTTAGAAGAGTAATCTATAATATTATCACAACCGGAACGAGCAGCATGACGCAAAGGTGTTTTTCTGTATCAATCTCTTCCTATATGTTAGGATTAGCACATGTTCCCATAGGTGAACTTGTACATTCTCTTACTTCATAAACTAATCTATACCTGGTATTACATATAATATTATTAACTTAGATTCTTCTCTTTAAAATTTAAGAATTTTACAGATCTTAATTATTTTTGTTCTCACATAAAGAATTATTCAGTTTTTAAAATGTGGCCTTCGTGATCTCTGTAGGCAAGATCTTTGGATTTCTAAAAATTCCTAGTAATTTCTTACTCAACTCCTTTTGATCATCTGTTAAATCAGATATATCGGAAGACCATATATATTGATTATCAAATTTGTTCTCCTCCAATTTCTCATATATGTTTTAGCATTCTATTTTTAACTTCTAATTTTTCAATCATGTTGCTTTTGTTTAGATAATTTTTAGTGCTTGTTATATGTGAAGTTTCTGATAACTGTTTATATCAGATGATTTTTATCATGCTATAATAAAAATATTAGTTCCATAAGAAGATAACATATCGTTACTAACTTAGTTAAGTTAATTGTATCATGCAGGAAATAGGTCCTCTTTGGCGCTACAAAAATTCATTTTGTTAACTTATTTACTTTTTTAAAATTATGAAAAAATATTCACCTTTTTGAGAAAAATACTCAAAATTAACAGATTATTAAGAAGTAAGAAGAAAGTGAGAATTTTAAGATAAATAATTAAAAGCAAAGTTAATGATTATAGGTAATTTATATATGCTGTTATGCTAGAACTTTCATAGAAGGAAGCCTATAAGATATATCTGATGATCCCGGCGCGGATTGAACGCGCGACCTACTGATTAAAAGTCAGTTGCTCTACCGGCTGAGCTACGGGATCGCTTCATTTTTTAGCTGTACCAAACGTCAATACATCTTTTGTCTATTTTAATCAAACTAGTATTTTCATACATAATATATATACTATAATATAGCTTCTTGACAATAGCTTAGTACTTCTTGTACTCTAGAGTATAGGTTAGTTTATTCTCATAGACAACTGGGGGCATAGCTCAGCTGGGTAGAGCATCTGTTTTGCACGCAGAAGGTCAGCGGTTCAATCCCGCTTGCCTCCACATCAAAATGTTATTCGGGTGTATTGCAAGCTACTATAGTATCTTATTTGACTAGTTGTGTCTTGTGTAGCTCAGGTAATCCTTTACAATACATTAATGAGTTAATAAAAAACTGCTTGTAACTAATTATTAATATTATATAGTATATTATTTCTAATTAAATTTAAATGAAAAGGTATGAATAATAATGATCCAGCTGTAAATCTATCAACTAGTATTAAAAAATTATCGTCAAACAGGTTCGTAGAAGAGGTGTGTCAAAGTCAGTTTGAAGATCAAGGTAATATTTTATTTGAAGGTTTTTTTGTCAAGAAAGTTAAAGAAGGAGATGTAGTAGAAGGTGTAGTTACACAAATAAATCCTAACGACGTTGTAGTTGACGTTGGCTTAAAGTCTGATGGGAGAATTTCAATTAAAGAACTCGGTTGTAGAGATGAGGTTGGTGTTGGTTCTAAAATTAAGGTGTATGTAGAAAGAATCGAAGATTATTATGGTAACGTAGCTCTTAGTCGTGAGAAAGCAATTAGAGATGAAAAATGGCATAAGTTGGAAGAAGATGCAGCTACACAAACTGAGGTAAGTGGAATTATTAAACGTTCAATTAAATGCGGCTTTATTGTTGATCTTGGCGATGGAATAAGTGCTTTTTTACCGATGAGCCATGTGGACTTAAAGCAAGCGAGAGATGCTAAGCATCTTATTGATACTGAACAAAAATTTATCGTGCTTAAAGTGGATAAGAAACAGGGTAACATTGTAGTATCAAGAAAGCTGGTATTAGAAAAATTGCATGCTGGTGAAAAAATTAAATTTTTAGAATCCTTAAACGAAGGTGATATAATAGAGGGAAAAATAAAAAGCATTACTCATTACGGTGTATTTGTTGGTATTCATGAGTCAGACGTAGTTGGGGTTGTGGATGGGTTATTACATATTACAGATATTTCTTGGAGTAGAGTGAGCCATCCATCTGCAGTTTTTACCTGTGGTCAGACTATAAAAGTTAAAGTTATAAAAATAGATAAAGAAAATGCGAAAGTTTCTCTAGGTATAAAGCAATTAGAGGATAACCCTTGGCATGATATAGAATTAAGATATCCAGTTGGTAGTGTGTATAAAGGTCATATAACAAGTATAGAGGATTATGGAATATTTGTTGAACTTAAACCTGGAATTGAAGGTTTAGTACACTCGTCAGAAATAACTTGGGTTAAGAATAATTTACCAATTAGTAATCTTGTAACCAGAGGACAGGAAGTGTTTGTTAAGATTCTCAGTATTGACACTGTTAAAAATAGAATGAGTTTGAGTATTAAGAGATGTGTAAGTAACCCTTGGCAAGTATTTATTGACAAATACCCTCCTGGCTCTATTGTTTCTGGTAAGATTAAGAATAATACTGGATTATATATATCTATTACCTTTGATGATTATGAAATAGATGAGAATGTGGAAGGGACAATTTATGCACAGGATATAAGTTGGTCTAAGAATGGTTTAGATCAAATAAAAAAGTATAGTGTTGGTGATATAATAGAAGCAAAAGTAATAAGGGCTAATGTAAATCGAGCAAAAATTTACCTTGGTATAAAGCAAATAGAGCATGATCCTCTTATAGAATTAATAAAAAAAGTAAAGGTAGGTGGCAAAATGCAGGCTATTGTGAGTAAGAGGGAAGATAGCGGGTTAGTTGTTAAAGTTGAGAATGATGTGACTCTCTTAATAGATCAAGAGCATCTACCAGAAAATAAAAAGTTTTCTATGTCAGAAGAAATAGAAGTGGAAGTGTTGGGCATTGAAGCCTATAATATAATACTATCTGCTAAATAATTAGAGTTTTAGCTTCGTATAAGTGGTAACGAAATCTAATCTAATAATAAAGATGGCAAAGATATATTCTTTCCTAGATGAGATAGTCATCAAGGCTTACACAGTTGATAGATTTTTGAGGTACTTTTAAGTTCCATAGTAGAATTGAAATTATGGTATTTGTTTTTTTAATTAGGAGTTATAAGTCAAAAAAGGTAAACCATTTGGTGCATAGAAGTTTACAAAAAGTCAATATCTCAAAATATATTTTCTTAGCAGTAAAAAGTTGTTTAACTTGATAAGTGAGGAGAATTTATATTGTTAATAGAATAAAAATGATGGTTAAGTTATTGCTAGGGATTTTTATGTTATATGTAAGTATTAGAAGTAGTTATATGGATAGTACACAAAATATCTTATGAAAGTGAAGAGAAGAATCGATAGCGTGGAAAGCACAAAAATGAAAAAAAACAGGATATACTGAAGTACTAAATAGGGTAGATAAGATCGTTAAACGCATAGGGGATTAGCTTCAATAAAATAAATAATTAAATTCATTATCTTACTGCTTACATTAGAAGGGAAGTCTACTTTACGAGTCATGTAATAATATAATTCATAGTCATCAAGATCAACTATCCTCTCATATTCAATGAGTTCGTTTAGGGAGAATTTATCAAGATGCTTCAGTGCAAAATACCCCAAGAGTATATCAGTTTCTTTGCACCCTCTGTGCCAGCTTCTATACATCAATTTTCTTCTTAATAAAGAGATATCCGTCATTGGTATTAAATTTTCCTTGATTTAAAGGTAAAATTAAATGCTTGTCAAGCGAGCACGTTTTAATATACTTAATGTTTTGTTCAAGATCTGAGATACAAGTGGAGTTAGTTTCTAATCTTATTCATCAATTTAGTGATGGAATATATTATTTTGTGTCATTTTCCTTAATTATCTCTATTATAATATTTGTGCATGAGTATGGGCACTATATTATCGCTAAGGCGTGTAAAGTTAAGGTTGAATCTTTTTCCATAGGCTTTGGCCCTGAAATTTTTGGTTTTTATGATAAGTTTGGAACTAGATGGAAATTAAGTGCCATCCCACTGGGTGGGTATGTTAAAATGCTAGGAGATAATAATACAGCAAACGTTCCAGTTAGTCAACAAGAGCTAACTGAGGAAGAAAGGTTATATTCGCTTCATACAAAACCACGATATAAGAAAACAGCAATAGTTTTTGCAGGGCCACTTGCAAACATGATGCTAGCTGTTATAGCTTTTACGGTATTTTTTAGTATAACAGGCTATTATCGTACTCCACCAGTGATTGGGAGTGTAATCGAGGGTAGCGTAGCAGATCAGGCTGGTTTATTGCCAGGTGATATTATTACACAGATTAATGAATATGGAATAAAATATTTTGAAGATATTTCACGTGTGATGATGTTAAGCCCAGAAGCCAAAGTGGAAATTAGATATAGTCGAAATAACAAGGGACATAAAACTACCCTAACTCCATTAATAACTGAGGATAAAGATATTTTTGGTGATGAAATAAAAAGAAAGACTATAGGAATTACTTCAGTTAACATAGCGGGGCTAAAACGGTCATCTTTTCTTGGAGCTGTGAGTCTATCAGTAAGTGAAACTTACCACGTTATGTACTTGACAATTAAAGCTCTTTTTCAAATTGTTATTGGTAAGAGAAGTATAAATGAAATAGGTGGACCAATAAAAATTGCGAAGTACTCAGTACAATCAACTAAAAAGGGATTTGTTATGGTTTTATATTTTATGGCGGTCCTTTCAGCTACTTTAGCTGCAGTTAATTTGCTACCAATTCCACTACTAGATGGTGGACACTTATTTAATTATATTATAGAGGCAATTATACGTAGAGATTTAAGTCCGAGGTATCACAAATATGCAGCTACTTTTGGTGCTACCATATTATTTTTGCTGATGGTAATTGCAATATCGAATGATATAAGGCATCTTTTTTAAGATAAACATGAAAAGGCTGTTTTGCATGCTAATAGTAATTTTTATTTCTGTTCCTGTTCTACTCGTTGCTTTAGAAAACGATAACAAAACTAAAATAAATGATATTAAATGTATTGGTAATAAGCGAGTTGGTAATCAAACAATAAGGTTTTATACAAAATTAGAGCCTGGTAGTTATGTAAATGATAATAGCCTAGACTCGATTATAAAAGATTTATATAAAACAAAGTTGTTTGCTGGTGTTAACGCTTACATTGATGATGAAAAAAATTTAGTAATAAAAGTTCAAGAAAATCCACTGATCAATAGGATAACATTAAAAGGTAATAAGCTATTTAAAAGCAAAGAACTGCTAAATAATGTAATTCAGTCAAAACCTTTGACCATTTTTGCTGAAACAAAGTTACAAAATGATCTATTGAACTTAGCCACAACTTATAGAAATAGTGGTAAGATTGGTGCTAAAATTGAGTATGAACTAAACAAGCTTGATGGTAATAGAGTGAATTTAGTTTTTAAAATAAAAGAGGGTAAAACATCTAGAATTAGGGATATAAGATTTATAGGTAATAAAAACTTCTCTGAGAATGAGTTGAAGCAAGCTGTTAAAATGCAAAGTGATGATATATTTAGTAAGTTATTTATGGTCTTTTTTAAAGGTAAAAATCATTATTCACCACAATATTTGTTGATCAATGAAGAGTTGCTCGATAGTTTTTATTCCTCTAAAGGTTATATTAAAAATAACATACAGCCAATTGTTGAGATCGATAACAATGATCAAGTTGTTTTAACTTTTTTAATCGATGAAGGAGAGCAGTACTTGTTTGGAAACAATAAAATTAATATTAAAGCTAGAATCCAAGACTCGATCATAAAAGAGGAACTATTAGGGCTGATAACTAAAGAAGATAATAAAGTATTTGATAAGATTAAAGTTAATAGTGTAGTAGAGAAGATAAACAAATACTTAAGCGAGAGAGGGTACATATTTGCAGAGGTTAATCCAGAATATACACAGCGTGGTAATGTTATAGATGTAACTTACAAAGTACTGCCAGGCAAGAAGATTTATGTGAATCGAATCATAATTAGTGGTAATGACCGCACTTTAGATAAAGTAATCAGAAGCAAGCTTAGTATAGCGGAAGGTGATGCATATAATACATCTAAGATCCAAAAGTCATATAGAAAACTGGTTAGTAGTGATTTTTTTGAGACAGTAAAAATAGATAGCTATGCGATTAACGATAATGCGGTGAATCTCGACTTAAATGTTAAAGAAAAAAATACTACTTTGTTATACTTAGGAGGAGGAATATCTTTCCCTGGTGGAGCATTTTTAAAAACTGATTTTAAAGACCGTAATTTGTTTGGTGGTGGAAGAGAACTCTCTTTTGCCCTTGAGAAAGGCCAATATTCATTTTCAACTGATTTAGAAGTTATCGAAAGCAACTTTAACGACTCTGATACATCACTGGGTGTAGGTATATTTTATGAAGGTGATATGGGTTTTTTTGCAAAGTTATCATATAAAGTTACAGAAAACTTAACTAATTTTCTCCGCTATTATTATAAATATAACCATATACGGATGGATAATAAGGGTAGAAAAGATAATAGCGGTATTTCTAAAATAATACTTGACCGAGAAGGCGAGCATCACATTTCATCACTGGGGTACACGTTAGCTTATAGTAAGCTGGATAACCTCTACACTCCAAGAGATGGGTATTTATTAAGCTTAAGCCAGGATATTTCAGGGCTAGGAGGGAATGTAAATTTCCTCAAATCTGAGTTTTTGTCTTTTTATATACATCCTATATTAAGGAATATTGATGATGATACAATACTACGCTTTAAAATAGCTGCAGGTCATGTTTTTTCTTATGCTGCTAAAAAGCTAAGTATTGGCCAGCACTTTTTTAAAGGTGGTAATGAAATTAGAGGATTTGACCTCTCTGGTATTGGACCAAGGACAAAAGATAAAAATGAAAGCTTAGGAGGTAAAACTTATTTCAACTTAACACAGCAAGTGGATTTTCCACTGCTAAAATTATATGATTATGTTGCTATTAAAGGGTCATTATTTGTTGACTACGCAACGCTTTTTGGCCTAGATGATAAAAGTAAGGAATCTGGGTATGAGAAGGACTATTATGACAGCAAGCTTGTGAGGATATCACCTGGTTTTGGTTTTTCAATGCCTTCTCCTTTTGGTGGTAGATTTAGATTAGATTTTGGTTTTCCTCTAGTTAAAGAGCCATATGATATAGTACCATCGTCAAATATTAAGTTTTCTATTGAAGCGGGAGTTTAAATGAAGTACACACAATTGCTTATATCAGTTATTGCCTTAGTTATTTCATTGTTTGCAAGTTATAAAGCTGTAAAACAGCAACCTCAGAATGCATTCAATGCAAAAATTGTGATTGTTGATAGTGATAAAGTTATCAATGAATCTCTTGCTCTACAAAATATACAACAACAAATAAAAAAGCAAAGCTCTAAACTGCAGCAAGAGTTTGAGAGTGAGCTAGAAAAATTTAAATCCTCAAAAGAAGAATTTGAACTTTTATCGGAGGAAGCAAGAAAGGAAAAAGCCGATCAATTTAACAAGTATGCTGTAAGCGCTAGAGATAATTACGCTAAAAAAATGTCACATTTAGAAGAGAGCTATAGAGATGCAGTGGAGGATATTTTTAATAAGATGAAAGAAGTTGCTAGAAAAACTGCAGAAAAAAACAGCATAGATTTGGTATTCTTTCTCCCAAAGAAAAACCAAATTTTATACTCTATGGATAAAGTTGATTTATCAGATGTATTATTAAAAAACATAAACAAGGAAATGCGTGAGTTTACTTTGAAAGGCGTTAATTAAGCTTGCTTTCAGGTACCATGCAGTTTAATATCAGTGATATTATAAAAATACTGCCACATTCTTATCCATTTCTCTTAGTAGATAGGGTGATAGAGTGTAATCCTGGTAAAAGTATAAAAGCGATCAAAAATGTAACTTTCAATGAGCCATTTTTTGTTGGTCACTTTCCTGGTTATCCAATAATGCCAGGAGTCTTGATAATTGAATCTCTAGCTCAGGCATCTGCAATATGTGTTCTGAGTAAAGAAAGTCAAAGCACAGTGAAAAATAAAGTTGTTTACTTTATGTCCATTGAAAATGCAAAATTTAGGAAGCCAGTTACTCCAGGAGATGTATTGATTCTTCAGGCTACTATTAAAAATGCACGTTTAAATGCGTGTAAATTTGAGTGTGTTGCATATGTTAGTGAAAAAAAGGTTGCAGAAGCAATAATTTTAGCTATGTTGCAGAGTATATAAAGTTTTCGTCTGTAAAAAACAGTGTATACACTGCATAATATATGCAATGCAGCTAAATTTTAACATTTCGTTTTCAAATTTATATACCCGCGATGGGTTAATAAAATTAGATAAAATATTTTTAGATTACATCAAATCATGCAATGAAAATTTATTTTTTTCATTGATTGAAGCGAGAAAAAAAATAGCTTCTTCTTTGATGTCACTCAGATTGATTTCAGCTAACTCTCCAGTGTCATCCCAGTGCTCCTTGACACTAGAAACTAAGAGACAACTAGTATCAACTATACAAATGACTGATAGTCAACTAATTATAGACCTTTCGTATTTACTTGATGAATTTATCACAAAGCTTTTTAACATCGAGAAAGAAATAGAAGAGCTGAGAAAAAAGCATGATGACTTTAATGTAATATATAAATGCAAAAGATCATTTGTTCAGCGTTATGCATTGAATAGATATGCTGATATAGCGAGTATTGACATTGATTATGTTACTAGTGAACTAAATCGCTTTTTCACTTTGCCGATAACAGAGAAAAGCTTTGCCGAACAGGTGATATTCTGGTTAGAAGATAGAGAAAATCATGAAAAAGAAATAGAACTTGCGGCACAATATGCAGCGTGGAGAGTGAAAAATAAACAGAGTATACTTTTTAGTATTCATAGAAAAACTGACTACGAAAATCTTGTATCATTTTCTAGAAAAAAAGTAGAAGAAGTTGAGGTTCTGTATTCAAAAAAAATAAAAAGACGGTATGGTTTTGACCTAACAAGTGAAAAGGTAAACTTGAGCAAAGGATTAGATAATGCTCACTATTGCATATTTTGTCATAAGCAGAATAAAGATAGCTGCTCTAAGGGGTTAATTAATGATGATAAAACATTCAAAACTTCTCCACTTAGAGTCGAACTGCACGGCTGTCCACTGGAGCAGAAAATATCAGAAATGAATCTGGTAAAAAGCAAGGGGTACAGCATAGCCAGCCTTGCAATTGTAATGATAGATAATCCACTATGTGCGGCTACTGGATATAGAATATGCAATGACTGTACAAATTCATGCATATATCAAGAAAAGCAAGAACCTGTGGATGTACCGGTGATCGAGACGAAAATTTTGGATGACGTGCTTAGTTTAACATTTGGTTTTGAAATATATTCTTTGCTTAGTCGTTGGAATCCTTTAAATTTTCAGCGGCCACTACCAAAAGAAAACACTAGCAAAAACATTCTGGTTGTAGGTCTTGGTCCTGCAGGATTTAGTTTAGCTCATCATTTGTTAAATGATGGGCATAACGTTATTGCTATTGATGGATTAAAGATTGAACCTTTGATGGATAGTTTTGAGCTGATTAAAGATTTTAAACATGAAAAATTAAGTAAGCGTTCTGCCGGTGGGTTTGGTGGAGTAGCAGAATATGGTATTACTTCTCGGTGGAATAAGAATTACTTAAAGGTTATCAGACTATTATTGGAAAGACATAAGAATTTTGCCATTTATGGAGGTATTCGCTTTGGTGGTACAGTAACTGTTGATGATGCATTCAGTTTAGGGTTTGATCACATTGCACTAGCGCTTGGCTCTGGTAAGCCAAGAATGATTAAAGTAAAAAATGTATTAACTCGTGGAGTACGCATGGCGTCAGATTTTCTAATGTCATTACAGCTTACTGGTGCCCTTAAATTTGATTCCATAGCGAACCTGCAAGTTCGTATGCCGATAGTTGTTATAGGTGCAGGACTCACTGCAATTGATACTGCCACTGAAGCTTTATCATATTATCCAGTTCAAATAGAAAAGTTTCTTCTTCGCTATGAAACATTGGTTGATAGATACGGAAAAAGCTACATTGAAAGGGACTGGACAGAAGAGGAATATGAAATCGCAGATGAGTTTATATCGCATGCACAATTGATTCGAAAAGAGCAAAAATTAGCAAAAAAAGAAAATAGGGAAGCAAAAATATTGGAGTTAATGCAGAACTTTGGGGGGATAAAAATTATATATAGAAAACATCTGAAAGATTCGCCAAGTTATCGACTAAATAGTAAGGAGGTGCAAAATGCATTATTAGAAGGGGTTTACTTTATTGAGAATTTAGAGCCGGTTGAAATTGTAACAGATAAATATAATCATGCAGAGTCGATAAGACTGAGAGATATAAAATCTGGAGAAATTAAGCATATAAAAGCGCGCTCTATCTTTATAGCAGCAGGTACTGAACCAAATATAGTTCTTGCAGAAGAAGATAAAAAAAACTTTAAATTGAGCAATGGATATTTTACTCATCTAAATTTATCAGGGAAAGAAGTAGATCAAATATTTTCTCCTAAGATGCAAGATAAAGATAGAATATTAGTATATAATCAAGGTGGTAAAACGATTAGTTTCTTTGGTGATCTTCACCCTTCGTATAGAGGTAGTGTTGTGAAAGCTATGGCAAGTGTTAAGAACGGCTATCCTATCATTTCTCAGCTTTTGAGTGGAGTTGATGCTCCTCTAGCTGAGGTTTCAGCTTCGTGGACACGATTGTATGAATGTTGTAATGTAAGAGTAACTCTTACAAAAAAAGGTATCATCCAAATGGCAGGTACTAAGATTCGGAAAAAATTTGGAGACCAGGCTCACGAAGAATTTTTCAACAAGATCAAAGAGCAATTTACTGCAAGGGTTATGAAAGTTCAATATTTAACTGATAAAGTGCTAGAAATAGTGATTAAAGCACCTCTTGCTGCAAAAAATTTTCAACCTGGACAGTTCTTTAGGCTGCAGAACTTTGAAACCAATAGTAGGAATAGTAGGAAAACTAACCTTGCTATGGAAGGTATAGCTGTAACTGGCACTGAAGTAGATAGGAAAAAGGGAATTATTTCTACGATTGTTCATGAAATCGGTGGTTCCACTAGTTTATGTAAATATCTCAAAGAAGGTGAACAAATAGTTCTTATGGGTCCAACTGGGTGTCCTACTGAAATTTATTAGATCTATCTAACATTAGTTGTACTGTGATGTGTGTTATTTATTAATAAATTTATGTTATGATAATCTTTTTATTAAGATAATATTATGATATATTACTTAGTACTTATCTTTCCAAAGTAACAATATTACTAAGCGAGGGTAATAGTGCATTTTCAGCAAGAGATAAAGAAGGTAAGAGAATAGATATTATAGCTGAGAGTAGTGCAAAAAAGGAAATTTTCTTTCTGGCGTTGATAAGTGTTAACTGCGTAAACGTTGTTATGTGGAAGACTTATAGTAAGGCTATTTTTTCATAGTAGGGTATTAAGTATGTTAGATGAGTGTAATATGGTTATCTGTTTGGGTTGACGGTAGAAATGTAAAGAAACGTCAGTATTCTGTATAGTCCCTTAGAACATGACATAGAGGAATATCAACATTGCTGTACAGTTTTCTTCATTCTAGTGCTAGTTGGAATGGCACAATTATCAGACTTGCTATTACTCAGTACTTCTTCACCTATTATTTTAGCACACGTGTATTATTGGTAACTTTATATTGCAATAACCATTTTAATATAGATAACGTAAAGTTAAGAAAATAGTTGACTTTACGCTAGTGATAAAAGGGCAATACTAAACTTTGTTTTAGAAAGTAAATAATTTACTAATTCTCGTGCATAAATTTAAAATGAATTACGCACGAGTATAGTACTATAGAGTGAACATGTTATAGTGAAGCTTACCTCACTATTAAAACTGCCGGTTAGATTAGATCTAATCTGACCGGTTTTCTATAACTCTAATATAATTATATGATAGTTAGTTTAATTAGTAGTTAAAAGGTGATTGCATAAAGATTGGTTTTTGTCTATTCATTTAGATATAATAAACCATGTTAGCTTAGATCATCGTGCAGTTTTATAAACTTTCACTGTTACTTCTTCTAGCTATATTAATAAGTATAGTACTAATGCTACCTGAAAGGTTGGGTGCAACATTAAACTTGTCTCATCCAGTTCTAAATTTTAATTTATCTTTTCGCGTCATATTAATATCTTTTTTGTTAACTGCATTTCTAGTTGTTCTACCAGCAAGTAACTTGAGCTTTTCAGAGATGCTATCTTCATTTGCTTACACTGTTAGTTCATTGTGTGTAATATTATCTAAGCAGGTAATATTGGTTATCATATTTTGTGAATTAATGGCCATTAGTGGATCTTTTATTATTGCTGGTAGTAAAGATAATGAGCCTGCGGTAAGATATGCTTGTATACACTTTTTTGCTGGAGTTATGTTAACAGCAGGATTGGCAATTCAAAGTTCTAATCTAGTAATAATAGGTTTACTAATAAATTGTGCTTGTTTTCCTTTCTCGTTTTGGGTTGTTGATGCATACCCTGCTACATCGTTACATGGTACTGCATATCTTTCTTTATTTACTACTAAAGTTTCTTTTTTAGCTATGCTTTTGCACGCTTGTATCATGCATACTGAAACTTTGGCGTTTTTGGGTTCTATAACTGTAATTTATAGCATTATATTTGCCTCTCTCGAACAAAATATTCGTAGATTTTTATGTTACGGTGTTATAGGGCAGATGGGTTTACTTATTATTGCAGGAAGCTTGCTTAGCTCTTCGGAAAAAGCAGTACCGATTTTAACGCTGCACATAATCTTCTCTCTTGGTTACCAGTCATTACTATTTGTAGTTGCTAATTCAGTTATTTCACAAACAAAAATGGTTAGTTTCAGTGGATTGAGCAAACTTATATCAGCCGAAAGTATGTGTGCTTTAATTGCAGTACTTACAATGGCTGGATTTCCTGGAACTGCTGGATTTATTAGTAAGTCATGTATTGTAGCTGAAATTGAAATGAATGGTACTAATTTAGAGTTGTACAAAAATTTGTACAAAGCTCTGAATTTATCACTTTATTTAAGTGTGGGGCTTAAGTTTCTCTATTATACATTTGTTGCTAAAAGCAAGTTGAAACTTTCGGGAAAAAGGGATAGTAAAATAGCAATGACTATTTTAGCGTTTATGTGTGTGATCACTGGTAATCCTTACTTACCTATTTACAATAAACCTTTGATCTTTAACTTTGTATATAACACAGAGAATATTTGGTCGCAATTTAATTTACTATTATATACCACCTTGTTGTTTATTCCTTTGCATAAGTTCTTTTTGCCAAGAATGAATTTTAAAATGGATGTCGATTGGACTTTCAGAGCTCTTATGCCCTATATTGTTCTATTGCTTAATAAATTAGTTTTTAAGGTAAAGAAAACATCTGCTAGCATGCTGCAAAACTTGACTGATTCACTTATTGGTTTATGCTTTAATAGTGCTACTAAACTCAAAGAAGTGCTAAATTGTAACTCAGTGAGTTTTGTTTCTGCTTTTTCTCTTTTTTTAATGAGTGTTCTACTAATGCTATTATGTTTAAATCATTAACTGAAAATTTAAATTCTGTATTTAATAAGCTTAAAGGGAAATCAATCATTTCTGAGGATGATTTTAATCTTGCTATGCGTGAGGTACGCATAGCCCTAATTGAAGCTGATGTTTCTCTTGAAGTTATTAAAAGATTTATTAGTGATATTAAAGATAAAGTAGTAGGGGAGCAAGTTATAAAAAGTGTTTCTCCAGTGCAAATGATAATTAAAATTGTGAAAGATAATTTGGTTGCAATTCTTGGATCAAAGAAAAGCGAATTAAATCTAGCAGTTAAGCCTCCCGCTGTAATCATGATAGTAGGTTTACAGGGTGCAGGTAAGACAACTACTTCAGGGAAGCTTGCTTTAAAGCTAAAAAGACAAAAGAAAAAAATAATGCTTGTTTCTTTAGATGTTTACAGGCCTGCTGCCCAGAAACAGCTTGAAGTGCTTGGAAAACAAATAGACGTACAAACTTTGCCTACAGTAGTGGGTGAGGGGCCTATTGCAATTACAAAAAGAGCACTGGCGGCGGCAAAAAACGGTAATTATGATGTGTTGATACTAGATACTGCAGGTAGGCTTCATATCGACAACAATATGATGAATGAGTTGAAAGCTATAAAGGAAATAACTTCACCTACAGAAGTTATTTTAGTGGCTGATGCAATGATTGGCCAAGATGCAGTGAATATTGTCAAATCATTCAATGAGAGAATAGGTGTAACTGGTATTGTTCTTACACGTGTTGACGGTGATGCCCGTGGTGGTGCCGCCCTTTCTATGAGAATGATAACTAATTGCCCAATTAAGTTTATTGCTTGTGGTGAAAAATTAAGCGACCTTGACGACTTTTATCCTGATAGAATAGCAAGAAGAATACTTGACATGGGTGACGTTGTTTCGTTGGTTGAAAGAGCTGCTGAGATAGTTGGTCAGGAAGAAATTAATAAACTGCAAGAGAAAATAAAAAAAGGTAGATTTGACTTAAATGACTTGATAAGGATGCTAAAAACCCTAAAAAAAATGGATGGTATCAGCAATATAATTAGATTCATCCCAAGCTCGTTCACAAAAAAATTAGGCAGTGGAATACCAGATGATGGCAGAGTGAAAAAATACATAGCTATTATAAATTCGATGACTAAAAAAGAAAAACGAGATCCAGATATTTTAAATGGTAAGAGAAGACTTAGAATTGCCAAAGGTTCTGGAACGAATGTAATGGACATCAATCTTTTGATTAAGCAATATGATCAAATAAACGCAATAGTTAATAAATTTGGTAAAGTTGATTACAGTAAACTCAAAGAATCTGATTTAATAGACATGCTAAGTAGGAAGTAGAGCAGCTTTTTTCAAAAAAATTGTATTATTAATAGCTTACGTAACAAGGTTATTTAAGGCTGATGCTTTTCGCTATATCTCTATACTTCCTCGGAACTTGGATACCTACCTAAGAAAATTTGGATGCACTTCATTTCACTTTTTCGTTAGCCTTTTCTTCTATTTTTTTGGTTTGTTTTTACCAATGGCCATAATTGCAGATTAAAATTTGTTCATAGACTTCTTAAGTATTTCTATATCTTTTCTGTGAGTACTAGTGTTCTTTTTCATGAGCCTTTTCATATCCTTTTCTGAAGAACTTTGAATAGTTTCATCCTTTGTTAGCCCATTTTATAATTAACTGTTGCTTTTTATTTGAAACATGTCTATTATTTTTACCATTCTGACTACACATCTTTATATAATTGATTAAAATAATTCTCTCTTTTTTAAGTTTCAGCTTTAGGAATTTTATCAAGTATATTTTCCTATAAAATGTTTAGTTTTTTTTCCTCTGTTAATTGCTTCTTCTTTTATTTCGTCTTTATGTTTATATGTAACTAACTTAATACAGTTCTATAGTGCTATTGTTAAAACAATCTTGCTAAATACTGTGTGCTTCACTATCTAAGTAATAACATCAGTTATTTTTTTCTTATTGCTAAATAAACTATTAATGTACTTATCAGTGTTATAAATGCTGCTTTATGTTGCTTTCTCCATAGTTTTTTGAATTAACAATCATCGGTTATACTTTAAAATTTTGAGTTTTTCTAATCATTGTCTGATCTTTATCAACTTATTTAGCTAGTTTTTTGAGTTTTTCTTTTTCTGATGGTTCTTCTAATATAGTTTTTAAGAACCCATCACTTTTATTATTGCTTAATAAATTAATTATATCTTTCGCTTTAGTTAAAGCTAAATCTTTTAGGTCTGTATTCTATTCAGAAGTTTTTTTGTTTCTTCTTTTAAACTGTTATTTCTTTAAATTAATTTAATTAAATCTTGGGTGAAGTACTCATTGTTGCCAGTATCTATTATGTCACCTTGTACCATATTTAGTTTCTGTTAGTTATAAATATAACTAATTATACATAATAATTATCAATTATATTTGAATTGATATAAAATAATTACCTCTTTCCAAATATAGAATTTGTATTACAATACCATAGATTATATGGAGATAAGGTATTCTATGAGTGAGAAAAAATTAAAAGCTGCTGTGGTTTTGTCAGGGTGTGGTCATCTTGACGGTACTGAAATAAGGGAAGGTGTCTTGAGTCTGCTGGTTCTTGATCAACAGGAAGTTGAGGTTAAATGTTTTGCGCCTGATATTGATGTTACACAGGTCATGGACCATAAAGCAAAAGAAGCAGTGAAAGAAAAAAGGAATGTACTTGTAGAAGCAGCAAGAATCACGAGAGGTGAAATATATGACCTAAAAGAAGCAAAAGCTGAAGATTTTGACATGTTAGTTGTACCTGGTGGATATGGGGTTGCGAGGAATTTGTCTAATTTGGGTGAAAACAGAGATGCGGTAACAGTACTACCTGAATTTGAAAGATTAGTTTCTGAGTTTTTTATTGCAAAAAAACCAATAGGAGCAATATGTATATCTCCAGCAATAATTGTTTTTATTTTAAGCAGTAGGATTGGTAAGGAAAAGAATAGAATTAAGGTAACAATAGGAGATGACAGGGAGAAATTGATAGAAAAGCTAGGTGGTGAGCATATAAAGTGTGATACAGAATTATCAATAGAAGATGAAGAGCATAATGTATTTTCCTGCTCTGCTTATATACGTAGTGACGAAGGTACGTATTCTGTATATCAAGGAATAAAGCACATGATTGATGGTATGGTAAAAAAGTTAACAAAAGGAATTAAGTAGCTGCTTAGATTTCTTACGCAACAACTAGTTGTTGAATTTTATGTTTTGGGGTGTATTATAGCTAAATGTACTTAAAAATATACATAGTTTTTTTAAATAGTAAGTGTAAAGGTGGTCTATATGTCAGGTGATTTGTGGGATTTTCTTGTGGATGTTCCTAGTGAAGGTTATGTAGTTGAAAGTTCATACTGTACGAGCGGTAAGTGTAATTATTATACGGGAAATATAGATCCGAATAATATTTGGGAGTTTGATTTGATTTCTCTAGATGGAAAGGCAACAAGGAAAGTTGGAATTGACGTAATTAACTTTTCTGAGCCAAGAGTTCGTTTTAGTATGGACGAAAGTGGTAAAAAAATCAATTTAGATATTGCTCCTGAAAACTGCAAAATAACAGAAGATGGATTTCTTTGTATCAATAAGGATAAACAAGATTATAGACTTAATTTTTTGATAAAGAAAATACAGTTTACATCTCGGGTGTGATATTTAAATATAGGTGCTATTTTATTTATAGCATTTTTAGCTATATGTGCAAGCGGTCATTACTCCGATGTGTGTATATTATGAAGCTCATTAATGAAAATTAGTACTGTGTATCTTAAGTCAAGCATAGTTAACTCTTTTATAGATGGTGCTATATTTGCATCTTTGTTATGTTTACTTTGTTTTTCTGCTGATCAATCTTACCTTTTATCAAATATACTTTTATGTTTGCTTTTCTGTCTGTTCTAATCTGTTACTGTTGTACTTAGTAATTTTCTTATCTTACTACTGGAAGTAGCTTCTTGTAATAGTCTGTTCTCTAATACTTTTCCTTTATTCAATATTAAAATTACGTTGTAAAATATCCCATTGTTGTCTCTACTGTGGCTACAGTTTATACAATATGCGTAGGCAGTTACAGCTATTTTATAACTGTACGTAAGCACTGCGATTTAGTTTTATTTACATATGCTTTAACTCTAGCAATGTTTTTATCATCTATGCACATCGGTATTTTTTGTTATCAATACCTTCTTTGAGATTGAGTACCTTTTTATCTAGGTAAATTTTTTTTCGAAGTAAGTATTTTGTACAAACTTTCATATTCAAGGCCATTTAAAATGGAATACAGTTGTATTATTATAATCTCTGGTTTTCTTCTACTTTGGTATATATAATGTTGGTCTATCTGTTCGTTTTGGAGAGTGCTCTTTCTTAAATCTTCTGTAGTATCAAACTGATTAAACGTCAAAGAAAATATGCGAAAAATGACTATTATATAAAATATAAATGATGGTGCTATAAGATATGATGAGCGGAGCTTGTTTTTAAGCAATGTTTGCTTGCATACTAATCTAGTTTGGAAGAAGTGAGAATTATTTTATCTGAACCGCGCGGGTTTTGTGCAGAAGTTAAAAGAGCTGTAGCTATATTAGGCTATTTTTTAAAAAAAATATAAAAACGAGCGCCGAGTTTATGTTCTACATTAAATTGTTCACAACAAATATATAGTAAAGAACTTTTTAAGAGACAAGGAGTAGTCTTTATAAGTAGTGTTGAGGATATTGATAAATATAGTAGAATATTGATTTTCAGTGCATACTGAGTGCAAAAAATGTAGAAGAGGAGGCGAAAAAAAAGGGTATTTAAGTGATTGGCGCAACATGTCCCCTAGTTAAAATAAAGTGCACAAAGAAGTAAAAAGGTATGAGGATAATGTAAAGAATTAATTCTGATTAGGCATGAAACTTACCCAGAGGCTAAGGAAATTAGAGGAAGAGTAAAAATCCTATTGCTTTAGTGTAAACCATAGAAGATGTACGCGATTTAAAGGTTAATGATCTAGATAATTTATCTTGCGTCACACAAACCGCTTATTAGATCTGTGTACTGCGAGAGGAAGGAGAGCTTGTTTGATTGATAACTACAGCTATGTGAATAAAAATTGGTTACAGGGCATGGAAAGAGGGTAGGAATTACCGTAGAGGGGGGGTATCCTCTCTGCTCCCGCGAATATATTGGTTGATGAGCTAATAGACTACTTAAGAATAAGTAAAGGCACAAAGGTTTCAGTTATGTCAGGTGGTATTACTGAAAGTGTT
Source organism: Wolbachia endosymbiont of Onchocerca volvulus str. Cameroon (assembly GCF_000530755.1). Taxonomy (NCBI): domain Bacteria; kingdom Pseudomonadati; phylum Pseudomonadota; class Alphaproteobacteria; order Rickettsiales; family Anaplasmataceae; genus Wolbachia; species Wolbachia endosymbiont of Onchocerca volvulus. Next base: position 896,497 of record NZ_HG810405.1, on the reverse strand, counting down.
TAGTTTAAAATATTAGATTTAATGTAAAGTACATCTTGCTTACTAAACTCTGATTATTGTGATAAGTGTAAAAGTTATTGATAGTCAGGTGGTTCTCAGCTGAAGAGCAAAAGTTGAGTATCTAGAATCCTAAACAATAAGATTTCCTACATGAAGATGCAATTAAGTGTGCACTTTTACACTGCTTGCAAATAAATTTTTTACTGAGTTTGATTATTTAATAGAAAAGCATAAACATGAGCCAGCTACTGAGCAACAGAATGACTTGCGCGGACGGCAGAAATTGTTAATCTATTTACTAAAATCAGAAAACATTGTGTCAGATAAAATGGGTTTTTTGGCTGTCTTTGCCTTAGTTGTCAGTAGTCAAATTGGCTCGGGAATTTTCATGCTTCCAATTAGCCTAGCTCCATATGGCATGTATAGTCCTATAAGCTCGATAATATCGGGATTTGGCGCTATATCTCTTGCTTTGGTTTTTGCTTTGCTCTGTGCAAAATTTCCAAGAACTGGTGGTCCTCATGTTTATGTAAAACATGCCTTTGGTTCTACAGTGGCTTTTTTTGTTGGTTGGACGTATTGGACAAGCTCATGGATTAGTTCAACAGCTGTAACAATTGCAAGTGTCGGTTATCTAGCTCCTCTTTTTCATGATAATATACAAAATATACGTTTGCTTTTAGAGATGGCATTAGTTTTAGCTATTATGCTAATAAACTTGAGAGGGGTAAATACTGTTGGGCGTGTTGAACTTTTATTAACCGTCATTAAAATTGTTGTGCTGCTTGTAATACCTGTGGTAGCGTTGTTTTTTTTTGATAGAAATAACTTTATAATAAGTGAGGAGGTATCAAATTTTACAACATCGCAGATTCTTGCTCATTCTACACTTCTTGCTCTCTGGTGTTTCATTGGACTTGAATCAGTAACAGCATCTGCAGGATCTGTTGATAATCCAGCTAAGACAATACCAAGAGCCATAGTACTTGGTACAATCTGTGTTGCTATTATATATTTTATTAATAATTTTGCAATTATGGGACTAATAAGTGGTAGTGAACTAGCTGATTCAAGGGCACCATATGTTGATGCAGTAAAAATTATGTTTCCAGGTAATTGGCATGTAATAGCTTCTGTTGTTGCTTTTATTGTTTCTGTAAGTAACTTAAATACTTCGTTCTTGACTGATGGACAAGTTACCTTAGGTCTTGCAAAAGATAAGTTAATGCCAAAGCTCTTTGCTAAAAGAAATAAGTACAATGCTCCTTTTTATGGAATAATACTTAGTACTTTAGGAGTGCTAGTTTTGCTTGTTCTAACATCAAACAAAAATTTTGCTGAGCAAGTAACTTCAATGATTGGTATCTCTATGGTTTCGTTCTTATTTATCTACTTGGTATCTAGTTTTGCCTTTCTTAAGATTGCTATGCAAGAGAAAATATATTACAAGTTACTGATTGGAGGCGTGACTATACTTTTTTGTTGTTGGATAATATATGAAATTCCTATCAGTACATTGTTAATGTCAAATTTATTCCCCTTAAGTGGCACACTTATTTATTTATTTTGGTACCGCAAGTCTATAAGGTGACCATTTTTAATGGAATCAAGGAGCATTGTGTCAAATAAAATAGGTTTCTTAACTGTTTTTGTTTTAGTTATTAGTAGCCAGATTGGCTCTGGAGTTTTTATGCTTCCGATTAGCATTGCACCATACGGTATTTATAGCCTCATAAGTTGACTAATATCAGGAGCTGGTGCTGTGTCTCTCGCTTTAGTATTTGCTACACTATGTACAAAGTTTCCAGAGACTGGAGGTCCTCACGTTTATGCAAAACATGCTTTTGGTCCCACAGTAGCCTTTTTTGTTGGTTGGACTTATTGGTTAATCTCCTGGGTTAGTACAATAGCTCTAGTGATTGTAGGTGTCGGTTATCTTGCACCACTTTTTTATAAGGATATTCAAAATATACGTTTGCTTTTAGAGTTGCTATTGCTCGCGATTATTACGTTAGTGAATTTAAGGGAAATAACTACTGCTGGATGTGTTGAGCTTCTGATTACAGTTATAAAAGTTTCTGTGTTGCTTGCAATACCTGTGGCAGCGTTATTTTTTTTCGATAGAAACAACTTTATAATAAGTGAAAAAATCTCAAATCTTACGATATCACAAATTCTTGCACGTTCTACACTTCTGACTTTATGGTGTTTTATTGGAGTTGAATTGGCAACAGCACCTGCAGGATCAGTAGATAATCCAGCTAAAACCATACCAAAAGCTGTAGTACTTGGTACAATCTGTGTTGCTATTATATATTTTATTAATTGTTTTACAATTATGGGATTAATTAATGGCAATGATTTAGCAAATTCAAAAGTGCCGTATGCTGATGCAATAAAAATTATGTTTTCTGGTAATTGGCATTTGATTATTTCTATAATTGCATTTATTTTCTGTGTCGGCAGTTTAAACGCATGGGTTTTATCCAGTGGACAAGTTGCTTTTGGTCTTGCAGAAGATAAACTTATGCCACAATTTTTTGCTAAAAAGAATAAGCATGGTTCTCCTTTTTTGGCAGTAATAATTAGCTCAGTTGGAACTGCAATTTTGCTAATTCTTACTTCAAGCAACGATTTTGCTAAGCAAATTACATCAATTATTGATTTTTCTGTAGTTTCGTTTTTACTTGTTTACCTTACATGCAGCTTTGCTCTGCCTACTTCTTCTATGTATTTATTATTTATGTGAGTCTCATTTTTTGCTTTACTGAAGTGATCTGTTTGTAATCTTAGTTTGTATATTTTTCTTTTAGGTGTAGAAATTTTTGCTAAAAACTTTCTTATTACTGGTATTGATTTTGAGAAGCCTCTTGGTTTTGAAGGTTGTTGTTCTATTTTTGCAAGCTGTGTTTTAATAATTTTTATAGCATACTTTCTATCGTTAAAATTTGTCTTATATTTTTTTTGCAAAAGAGCGTTTTGGATTCTTGATTCATTAATTTTTTTAGTTTTTTGAGGTATAGCTGATATAGATTTTACCTTAGTTTCATTATATCCTTTATTCATCTCTCGTTTTATTGTGTAATATTATTAATATTGTGTAATAATAACTAAGTTATAGTTAGTTTCAAGGTAAAGATATTAAAATAATTGTAAACTTTATTAGTAAGAATGTAATATGCATTTAAAGTTAGAGGTTTATCTGTATGAAACATAAGATTGCTGTTGTTGGAGCAACCGGAAGAGTAGGACGTGAGGTACTAAGTATACTAGCTGAGTTTCAGGACAAAAAAAAATTTTCAATAGATTTTGTTATTGCATTTGCGTCTAAAAAATCAGAAGGAAAAAAGGTAAGTTTTTGTGATGAAGAATTGACTGTTTCATGCCTTGAAGGCTATGACTTTGTTGGGGTTAATGTAGCTATTTTTTGTGCTGGATATTATGTTTCTGAAAAGTACGTACCAGTTGCAACAAAGGCAGGGTGCATTGTAATAGATAACGGCTCTCACTTTAGAATGAAGGAAGGTATACCACTGATCATTCCGGAGGTTAATAAGGAAAAAATCGCAGAATATAAAAATCACAACATAATATCTAATCCAAATTGTACTGTAATACAGATGCTGTTAGTATTACATCTATTACACCAAAAAGCAAAAATAAAAAGGATTGTTGCTTCAACTTATCAATCAACTTCTGGTGCAGGTAAGGCAGCAATGGATGAACTTTATAATCAGACAAAAAAAATATTCATGAACGAAACTAAAAAACCCGAGATATTTCCTAAGCAGATAGCATTTAATTGCATTCCTCAAATAGGAGAGTTTATGAAAAATGGTTCTACAAAAGAGGAATGGAAAATGCAAGAGGAGACAAAAAAAATTTTAGGTGAAGATATAAAAGTAACTGCAACTTGCGTCAGGGTGCCTGTTTTTATTGGTCATGCTATAGCAGCACATGTTGAGTTTAATCAACACATAACTGAGGAGCAAGCTCGTGAAATACTCAGTAAGGCTGAGAATAATGGAATTTTAGTGCACGATAGGCGTGAAGATGGCGAATATACAACTCAAATTGATGTAGTACAGGAAGATGCAGTATACATATCACGTATTAGGCAAGACAACACTGTCAGACATGGATTAAATATGTGGATAGTAGCTGACAACTTGCGCAAAGGTGCAGCACTAAATATAGTGCAGATTCTAGAGATTTTAACTAAGGAATACTTATAAATTAATAACTTAAATCTATATTAACATGTCCCATTTTACGCTTATCTCTAACCTCTTTTTTCCCGTATATGGTTAAACTAGCTTTTTTATCGCTCAAATACCTATTAGAATAGTATATATTATTACCTATTATGTTTTTTGTCATGCAAGGAAAGCGCAATACTATTTCTTGCATAGGCAATCCGCATATCACTCTGACTAGCTGCTCAAACTGACTAATGTTACATGCATCTAAGCTCCAGTGGCAAGAATTATGAGGCCTTGGAGCAAGTTCGTTAACTAGCAGCTCATTATTTTTGGTAATGAAAAATTCAATAGCTAGAATTCCTATTATATCAAGTGCATGTGCTATTTTTCTTGCGACTTGTTGTACCTCTTGAGTTAACTTGTTGTCTATTTTAGCTGGTACAATTGAAGTATCGAGTATCCCATTAACATGATGATTCTCTGCTATAGGGAAAAGAGCCATTTTACCTTTTCTATCTCTCGCAATGACTATTGAAACCTCTTTTATTAAGTCAATACTTGCTTCAAAAATATATTGTTTCTTCCAATCAAAAGAAGCAAATTGCTTTACTTCAGAGTCGTTTTTGATTACAAATTGTCCTTTTCCATCATAACCCATTTCTGTCGTTTTTATCCTTATTGGATAGGCAAAAGTGCTTCTGCTTTCTAACATCTCATCATAATTTTGTATGCTTTTATAATCAGCAGTTTTTATACCTAAATCTCTAATAAAGTCTTTTTCTCTAAGTCTGTTTTGTGAAATATATAGTGCTTTTTTACTAGGATAAAACTTTACATATTGAGATATAATATCAACTGCATCACATGGAATATTTTCAGATTCAATAGTAACTAAATCTACATTACGTGCAAAAGATTCAAGCGCCTTTTTGTTGGATAAGCTTGCTACCGTTAAGTTATTAGCAACAAAGCAGGCTGGATCATCCTTAGCATTGGCAAAAATATGTATTTTTTGTCCAAGCTTTGTTGCAGCGATAGCAATCATTTTACCTAGCTGTCCACTACCTATTATTCCTATCATCCTTTTGCTAAGCATCTGTTCATATTATACTGCTAATTAGAATACGACAATATGCTTGAAGAATCCATGAGAATAGTGTACAACTAAAGTATTGTTTTCTCTATTGCAATAATGACTCTAGAATATACGCTTACTACTAATTCTGTTGAAGTGACAGTTCTACCAGTTTATATTGAGGAACAATCGATCCCTTATGAAAACTGCTATGTGTGGATGTATAATGTTAAGATAAAAAATAAAGGATCATCAGCTATTCAATTGCTAAGCCGCCATTGGCAAATAATAGATTATAAAGGAAAGGTGAATGAAATTGCAGGTGTTGGTGTTATTGGAGAGCAGCCTGTGATTAAACCTGGAGAAGTATTTAAGTACACAAGCGGAACGTATCTAAATGCACCATCTGGAATAATGCAGGGTAAGTATGAGTTTCTAAATGAAGAAAGCACAAAAACTTTTGAGGTTATTATACCACCTTTTTCTTTGGATAGCCCATATATAAATACTAGACCACATTAAGTGGCTATTAATTTCTGCAAAAAGTTTTATTTTTTGTTTTCATCATCAAGCTTAAACAAAATTATTATAGAGATTAAACCTATTATAACTATCATCAAAGAAAATGGGGCAGCTTCTCTGTAACGTTCATCGCTTACAAGCTCAAATATTCTAGTTGATATAGTCTCAAAGTTAAATGGTCTTATAATGAGTGTTGCTGTGAGTTCTTTAATAGTATCCATGAATACGAGTAAAAATCCTGATATTATACTTTTTTTGATGAGAGGAATATGAATATTTAAACATGTGGAGATAGGTCCATGACCCATAGCGTGTGCGGTCCACTCAATTTCGTTTGGCGTTTTTTTGAGTCCTGACTCAATTGCTCTAAAAGATATAGCAAAAAAACGAAATAAATATGAGTAAATTAAAGCGCCAATGGTTCCTACTAAACTAATTTCCTTAATATATTGAGTAGCAAAAGAAGATATTTTGCTTAAAAATATTATTATACTAATCGCAATAATTGCGTTTGGAATTGCATAACCTAAAGAAATGAGACATGCGATACTATTAATTACCCTATTTTTTCGTGCCGTATACCCGATCATTATTGCGATGTTAATTGAGATTAGTGCAGTAATAAATGATAAACTAAAACTGTTTGCTATTATGTTATAGAATTTTGACTCATATATGAGAAATCTATTTTCTATACTCCAATATATGAGTGGAATAATTGGAAAAATGAAGCCTATTAATATTGGCAGTACACATATGATGTAGGCAAAAATCAATGGTAAGGTACCGCTTATACTTCGCTTATTGTGGTAGTCTGCATTAGTATTGATTGTAGAATAGGATATTCTCCTTTTTTGTAGGATTTTTTTAATAGTTGTTAGTACTATAATGAAGGTCAATTCTGCAATTGCTAAAATAGTTGCTGAATATTTATCATGTAATAAAAACCAAGTGCGATATACTCCTGTGGTGAAAGTGTCAATTGCAAGAAACTGTGGTGTACCAAAGTCTGTAATCACTTCCATTAATACTAAAAATAGTCCACCTATAATTGATGGGCTTATAGAGGGTATTATGATGGAAAATAGGCTCTGTAATGAGGAAACTCCAAGTGTTGATGCAATAGTAACTGAGTTGCTAACATTTTTTAGATTTGAGCGGACTAGTATGTAAACGTATGGATACAAACTGAATCCCATCACCAATATTCCACCACCTAAAGATTTAATTTCGGGAAACCAATAATCGCCTTTGTTCCAGTGAAAAATTTCTCTTAACAAACTTTGTATTGGACCTGAAAACTCCAGCGTATTGACGTAAACAAACGATACTATATATCCAGGAATTGATGTTGGAAAAAATAAAGCAACTTCAAAAAGTCTACTTCCGGGAAATGAAAAAAAAGTAGTTAGCCAGGCCGGCACTACTCCAAATATAAAAGATACACTTCCAACTCCTATTATTAAAATTAATGTATTTAGTATGTATTCAGGGAAAAGTGTACTGATGACCCACACGGAATTTGCTGATTCTGTAAGTAGGATTGATATTAATGATAATATAGGACAAATAAATAGTATGCTTACTAGAAATAAGAATATATTTTTAAATATTCTTAAAGGCATTAAATTCAATTCACGCTTAATATTAAAATGTTATATACAAAAACTAAAGATATCCAGAGAAGATCTATTGAATGCTTTTGTAACTTTATATATTATGCTTTAAATTTGTGGATTAATAGTTATGAGTTTTGTTGTTGCAACTTTTTATCACTTTGTAGAACTTTCTAATTATTATGACATGAAAGATACAATAAAAGCTGTATGCAGCGACCTTAAATTAAAGGGTACTATTCTTCTTGCAGAAGAGGGTATCAACGCAACTATATCTGGTGAAAGAAATGTAATTGATAAAATGTTTGATTTTCTACGTTCTGATTACAGGTTAAAAAACCTTATGTGGAAAGAAAGTACAGCAGAATTTCAACCGTTTAATAAGATGAAAGTAAGGTTAAAAAGAGAAATTATAAACTTCGGTATAGGTAATCTTGATATTTCTCTTAGAGGTAAGTATATTGATCCAGAGCATTGGGATGATTTTATCTCTCAACCTGATGTCTTAGTGATAGACACACGAAATAAGTATGAAGTAAAATTAGGTAAGTTTAAAGATGCAATTGACCCAGATACTCAATATTTTCGTGAGTTTCCTCAGTGGGCAAAGTCTTTCTTTAAGAACAAAGATCTGAAAATAGCTATGTATTGTACAGGTGGAGTTAGATGTGAAAAATCTACGGCATATATGAAAGAACTTGGGTTTAACAATGTGTACCATCTTAAGGGTGGTATTCTTTCTTATCTTGAAAAGACCCATAATAAGAATGATAATTGGGAAGGTGAATGTTTTGTTTTTGATGATAGAATTGCTGTTAATAGCTCACTTATTCCAAGTGACAAAATAAAATGTATGTTCTGCTTAAATCGAGTTTTAACGAGTGGGCTAAAATCAGTCTCACGTGGTCAGGTGATTTGTTCTGATTGTGAACTTCATGATTAGAAGAAAGTTTCTGTGATGAGGTATTTCTGTTTTCTGTATCTTCTTTGGTAAACCCAAAATTGGGGTTAAATGTATTTCAAAGGGTAGGATAATTTTCATCTACACCATTACCGGTACATTATTGGAGTATATCAGAACCTCAGTTGCACGTTAAATCACTTTACGTAAAGAGCTTGAAAAAAGTGCTAAAAGCTGATTCTAACATAGAAAGGTATATCTAGCTGGCAGGCCGCGCTAATTATTTCCTTATTCTTAGCAGAGAAAGCAATTTTTGTTCTATTATTATCTTTTATATTATTTAGCTACTGCTTTGAAAAGAAGTTTTACTATATTAGGCTTATTGGAAAAAGCAGCATAATGCAACGCAGTTTTTTCTCACCCTATTTAATATTCATATGGATATCTCTGTGAAGAGATAGTACATTTCTGCCAAAGGTAGTATCTTACAATGGTGTAGACCCCTCTGTTTGCTATTAACATTAGCGCTATTATTTAGGTTTTAGGTATTGGGCATGATTAGAATAATTATTCTCAATTGCTCAAATAGATTTGAGAAAGTTTTTTGCTTCATCAATTCTTTTTTATTATTGTCTAATAATCTACCTCAATCTTTATTGGATACTCCTATAATTTAGGTTGTATTATTTAGGCTTGCTTTTTTCTAAGCGGATAAAACTTTTTTATCGATTTTCTAGTATATGGACATATTGCGTTGTTTTCCTTTTTTTATATCCATTGTGAAATTGCATGGTATCCATAGATATTCTTTGATGTTGAATTACCGCCATGCATTATATTTTTAGTAGGTTTTAATATTAAGTTTATTATTTTTTCCCTATCGAGGAAAAAAATGTTTCTTTCCTCAAGGTAATTATTGTTTCTTTCAATTGCCTTTTCAGTATGTTAACCTATTAAATGCTCGTAATTTACTGGTCTATTTTTATTATCAGGATACTCCTTTAAGGTTTTATAAGTCATAGCTTCTGATACCATTTAACGTAATTTAACTTTTATATATATTAATAATTGATAATTATTTTTAATTAAAAATTTGATATTTTAATTCTTTTTATGAAGAACTGTGAACGTATACTCTTTAAATATTTACTTTTTATTCTTAATCAAATCTAAGGCCTTCTTCAGGTCTATGCCTTCAATATCTGCATTCTTGCCTAAAGCGACTTTTGTTTTACCACTCTTTATATAAAATCCGTACCTACCATTGTGAATGAGAACTTCTTTTCCATTTTCATTAAGCCCGAGAGATTTTAGCTCTTTTTGTGGGCTGTTTGCTATAATTTGTACAGCTTCATTCAACTGCGTTTCCAATACTTCTTTTAAGTTCTTTTTAAGAGAGAAGTATTTACCATCATGGAAGATATAGTACCCGAATCGTCCAAGGCCCATTTTTACTTCTTTTCCAGTGTTTGGGTGTTCCCCAATTACTTTTGGCAAGGAAAGTAACTGTGTTGCGGTGATTAGATCAACATCATTAATATTTATGTCTTTTGGTATAGACCTCGTTTTTTTCTTTTCTGACTCATTATTGAATTCTAAATAAAATCCGAAAGGACCTTTTTTAATTACCACTTCTTGCCCTGTCACATTATCTATGCCTAAACTTTTTGGGTATTCTAAATTGTCATTGCTACCAGTAATTTTTTTTGTATGATTACATATAGGGTAGTTAGAACATCCAAGAAACACTCCAGCTTTTCCAAAGTTCAATTTCAATGAGCCATCAGAACAATTAGAACATTTTTTATCTATTTCTTCCTTTTCTTCTTCAGAACAAAACCAATCAACTACCAGGTCGTGAATGCCATCGAAAATTTCATCATGTGTCATTTGTTTAACAGAATTTACAAGGTTAAAAAATGGTATCCAGAAATAGCTTAGTTCTTTTTTCCAATCTGCACGTCCATTCGAGATTAAATCAAGCTTTTCTTCCATTTGTGCTGTAAAATTATATTCTATGCAATGCTGAAAGAAAGTTTCTAAAAATATGGTAACGATTTTACCGCGGCTGCTTGGAATAAATCTTTTGTTATTCATTGCAACGTACTTACGGTCCTGCAGTACAGAAATAATTATCGCATAAGTTGATGGACGTCCTATGCCGATTTCCTCCATTTTTTTTACGATACTTGCTTCACTGTAACGTAGTGGCGGTTGAGTAAAATGTTGTTTTAGGTCAACAGAAATCAACTTGCATGTCTCACCTTCTTTCATGGTAGCTAGAAGGCCTTCATCCTCAATATCTATATTATCATTATAAACTTTATAGAAACCATCAAAAAATATGTTTGATCCACTAGCTCGTAAAATTATTTTCTTATCAGTAGAGCTAATCTCAACTGCCACCTGATCGATGATCACTGATTTCATCTGACTTATAATGGTTCTTTTCCAAATCAAATCATATAATTTAAATTGTTCTGGTGTTAAATAGCTCTTAATGCTATCCGGCGTTCTATTTATGTCGGTTGGGCGAATTGCTTCATGTGCTTCCTGAGCGTTTTTGACCTTTTTTACATATTGGCGGGGAGACTTTGGTAAATATTTGTTGCCATACAATGATTTAATCAACTCTCTAATTGAGATTATAGCCTCATCCGCAATGTAGAATCCATCTGTACGCATATAAGTTATCAGTCCTATAGTCTCACCGCCAATATCGATACCTTCATACAAGTTTTGTGCTATGCGCATAACATTTTTCACATTAAAATGCAGCTTATTTACTGCATCTTGCTGAAGACTTGAAGTAATAAATGGAGGCAGAGGACTTCTCTTAACTTGCTTGTGCTCTACTGTTCTTATAGCGTATTGTTTTGATTCAATATCTCTTACTAAGTTTTTTGCTTCTTCTTGATTCTTAATATCAAATTTTTCTAGCCTTTTATTGTCATAGTAGCTCAGCATAGTAAAAAATGTTTTGTCTTTGCTATTTTGCATTTCTGCCTTTATGCTCCAGTATTCTTGTGGTATAAATTTGTTAATTTCATCTTCTCGTTCGCATATAAGCTTAAGTGCAACAGATTGCACTCTTCCCGCAGATTTGCTTCCCGATAATTTCGTCCATAGAAGTGGTGATAAGCTAAATCCAACTAGATAATCCAAAGCTCTACGTGCTTGCTGTGCACGCACTAAGTCCATATTTATTTTGCGTGGATTCTTGATAGCCTCTTGCACCGCCATTTTTGTTATTTCGTTAAGAACTACTCTATGAATGTTGCTTTTGTTATTGATTGCTTTTCTTTCTTTTAATGCTTCTACTACATTCCAGGCTATTGCTTCTCCTTCTCTATCTGGATCTGTTGCAAGGTATATATCCAATGTCTTACTCGCTTCCTTAACTAACTCTTTTACATACTTTTCTGCTTTTTTGATAATCTCATACTTTATAGCAAAATCATTATCTGGATCAACAGAACCGTTCTTCACTGGAAGGTCTCTTATATGTCCAAAAGATGCAGCTACTTTGAACTCTTTGCCCAAATACTTACCTATCGTTTTTGCCTTTGCAGGCGACTCAACTATTAATAATGCCATATTATTATATTAGTACTTAAAGATAATATGTTGAGGAATATACGGTGAAAAGTAAAAAAATATTTTAATTGTTATTGTGAATTGTATACAATGAATTATTGACTGTTATCAAAATCTTGAACATTGCTGTTTTCAAGTACTTTCGAAGTCTTACTACAACAATATTGCTTGCGGCGTCAGCCAGATAACTAATTTCAACTTGCTGTTCCAGAGACTAATATTTCTAGGTAAACTAGAATGGCTATTTTTCTGAAATAGTGCTAACTACTGTTAACATAGAAGCAGCTATGATAGAAAATTTGCTACTTTTTGTGTTTTGTGAACAGATCCTTTGTTAGCCACCGTCCTTGAGGAACTTAAGTCGTTTTTCTTCCTTATCACTTCAGTTAGTAAGCTCAATAATTTTACAGTTGTAGCTATTACTGTTTTAATGCTTTAATGGATATTCTACTCTCTTTTTTCTTTAAATCACTTTGACTTAATTGATATCTTTACATTTTTTAGAACAAATATTCAGCATCCGAGTGTCTTTTTGTCACCTATATCCTGTATGATAAAATTGTGAATTCCAATACTTAACGGCTTCTTTTTTAGATACTGATCAAGAACAATATTGCCTCTTTACTTATCTGGAAGAAATCCGTAGTTATCTAAGTAACATTTACTTGTCTGAATTAGATAACTCATAAAAAAATGCAATTTCGTATGCAACTAACGACATCTAATAATTATTATTTTTATTAAAAATGAATATTAACACTTATTTATATCGTTTTTCTATTTATTCAGTGCTTTAAATAGAATTGTTCTGTTTTTATAGCATACTTATAATTCCAAAACTGCATCATTGTTGTTGGTCCGTTTATAGAGATGCTTTCTCTTATTCCATGAAATTGTTATTATCTAACTGGATTCTATAATTTTTTTCTAAGGTTTCATGAGTGTAATCTGTATTTGTAGAAATATTATTATTAAGATCTAAATAAAATTTAGTAACTAGGTCACTTATAGATACACCGGAAGATATAAACTTACTTAAAGCTTTTTTGCTTTCCTTATCAATTTCATTATTAAGTAAGTTAAACTATTCGAAGTTTATCAGTCAGATATTAGCTAAAATTTTTATATCTTCATTACTAATATTATTGTCTAATAAATTAAGAAAAGTAACTTCTGTGAGGTTACGGTTTGTTAGAACCATTTGTTCATTTATTGTTAATATTATTACCATGCACAGATCAAGTTTGGTAAGCTTAACTAATCCTTTTTTGTATCTTCGTCATTGATTTACAATGTTTAAAAAGAAAGCTCTGTAGTGCCCTATTTAACTTTATAAAAACTTACTAGATTGCTTGTGTTAAATTACTACATAGCCAACATAGAAAGTCTATAACTATCAATATGTTCCTTAGAATTGATTCTTTCTACTTATCTAATATCATCTAATATCGTATAAATATACTAGCTAATACTTCAAAAATATCAATTGTGTAAAAACTTATAAGAGAATACCGGACTTTATTGTACCATAAAAACAGTTATTTTCTGTATTACTTCTTTGTCATCTTAGTATCCTTTTTCTTTTGTCATCAAGTAGCTATACTGTGCGATATAGCTTTTTATGGACTTGTTAAAGGTGTTTTAGTATAATACAGCTCTTTTTATGCTCATTATCTTGATGTGCTTGCTGATAAATTAAACTCTGAATGTCAGTTTAATCATATTTGTGATACCTTTCTGAGTTACTTGAATGATACCTTTTTACCAGTTCATAAGTTGCTTTAATATTTAAGGAATTTACTAAGTAAAAAAAAGATAAAACCTCATAAACTAGCATCTATTTTCAGTATTAGTGCTTCTATTGCTGTCTTAAATGCTATGTAAGTGTATTTCAGATTTATAGGTCAAAACTTAAAAATTTTATTAAGGCATAAAAAGTCAACTAAATGTTTTAATTATTATGCTAGGAAAGTTGGCAAAATTTATCAAGTAAGTTTCTCATTTTTAATGTTGCAGTGTTTGTATAGTTGTCTGTGCACAGCTGGTGTTGAAATTAACCTAGCTATAAACTGGAACAGTAGAGGAGAATTGAACAAATATCACTCATCCATATCGCTACTAATATCCTTTATCATACTGTAATTGCCTTTTCTGAACCTATTTTTTAAAGATGCAACTCCACTTTCACTAATTCCACTTAAGCTCAACGCTGCACCACCTAATTGTAGTCCCATTTCGGATGTTTCAGGGATAATTTTACTAGCTCCTAAATCTCTGTAGATCTCTACATTGCTCAGATCTGGCAGGCGTATTATAATACTTACATGCGGGAAATTTGCTGCAACTAGAGAGATTATCTTTTTTATAGTCACTTCGTTCTTTATTGAGATCACAAGAGCCTGGGCTCTTTCTATTCCTACTGATTTTAAAATTTCATATCTTGTAGCGTCTCCAAGATATATAGGAAAGCTATCATTTTTTCCTTCTTTGACTATTTTTGACTGAATGTCTACAACAACGTAGCTTAAATGCTCTGCAGTAAGCATTTTTGTTACCATATATCCTACCCTGCCAAATCCAGCAACTATTACATGATTGTAAAGATCTTGTGTGTCTGTTTCGACAGCTTCGTCGTCTAATATTACTTTTTCAGTGCTAAATGAATTTGCTATCCACTCTCCAAGTCCTGATAAAAGAGGAGTGAAAGCCATAGTTACTGTAGTTACCATCATGAGTACCTGAGCGATTTCACTTGGTAGTACATCTAGCTCATCTGCTAGACGGAATAGAATAAATGCAAATTCACCTCCTTGGGCAAGCAACAACCCAGCTTGTATAGCAAGTGCACTTTTAAATCCAAAGAATCTACATAATACATATATCATGGATGTTTTTAAAACAATAAGGATGACTGACAATAAAGTGATTAGCGGTAGTTTACTAAGCAAAAGATCAATATCGATAGACATACCGACAGTCATGAAAAATAAGCCGAGGAACAGATCTTTAAATGGTAACACTGCGTGTTCTACTGAATGTCTGTGCTCTGTTTCTGCGACTAATAATCCAGCAACAAATGCACCTAGTGCCATTGATAAATGAAATTGCTCAGTAATAAATGCTGCTCCTAGTATTATTAGGAGTGTTGTTGATATAAAGACCTCGTTGCTTTCCATTTTAGCAATAACCGAGAATAAGGGCCTAAGCAACAACCTACCAGTTATAAATATCAATACTAGTGCAATAGTTGCTTGTATTAGTGAACCTACTAGTGAGCTTATCAGGCTATTTTCAGAGTTACTGGTAAGTAAGGGCACTAATACTATTAGAGGTACCACTGCGAAATCTTGCATTAGTAGTACTGCTATTGACAACCTACCAACTTGGCTTGCTTGAGAACCTTTTTCCTGCAAAACCTGCAACACTATTGCTGTTGAGGACAATGCAAGTCCGCCACCAATAACTGCTGCCATATTTGTATTCACTCCAAAAGCAAGAGCAATGCACCATATTGCTACCATAGTAACTATCACTTGAAGAGAGCCAAATCCAAATACATGAATACGCATGGCGATAAGGCGTTCAAATGTTAATTCAAGACCTATGATAAATAATAGAAAAACTACACCAAATTCTGCAAAATTATCCATTGCTTTAGCTGAGTGTATTAGATTAAGTCCATGAGAGCCAATCAATGCACCTGCAACAAAATAACCGAGCACTGGACTGATATTCATTTTCCAAAACGCTATAACTATAAATACAGCAGCGGAAAGTAAAATTATAATATCAAATAAATACTGAGAGCTGCCGTGCATGAGATGTTTAACCTATCGAGACCACTTAATTGAACAACCGATACTTGGCT
The DNA here is from genome assembly GCF_000530755.1 of Wolbachia endosymbiont of Onchocerca volvulus str. Cameroon. Lineage (NCBI taxonomy): Bacteria > Pseudomonadati > Pseudomonadota > Alphaproteobacteria > Rickettsiales > Anaplasmataceae > Wolbachia > Wolbachia endosymbiont of Onchocerca volvulus. The sequence goes on along the minus strand of NZ_HG810405.1, from coordinate 880,716 downwards.
TTTGGTTAACTGGAGAATTACCAGTTTCTGCGATAAATTTCATAGCTTGAAATAAATCACTACTACCTATTTTGTAGTTTTGAACTTTTTCTTTTTTTGCATTATTGAAGCGTCCGCGATAACGAAGTTTCAAATTAGCGTTAAGGCCAAAAAAGTCAGGGGTACAAATAGCGCTATACTCTTTAGCTACTTTTTGTGTACTATCAATTAGATATGGAAATGTAAATTTATTTTTCTTAGCGAAATTAATCATATTTTTAAAGGAGTCTTCTGAATATTCATTTACATCATTTGGCATTACTGCAACAGTGTTAACCTGATAAACTTTTTTTAATAAATCAACATCGCTTACCAGATCACTAATGATTGATCGAACGTAAGGACAGTGGTTGCATATAAACATTACAATAAGACCATTTTTGCCGCGACAGTCGTTTAATGTATAGTATTTGTTATCTACACCTAAAAGATTAAAATCCTTTGCAGTAAAGTCTAAATCTACCTTAGGAGTATTCAGTGCAACCATAGCCTAAAGAGAGTTATATATTATATGTAGTTTATGATCTTATTGCTTAAATGTCAAATAATTCCTGTGTATACTGTTTACATGTTTTTTTAGCATTTCAATTGTAGAACTTATGTTTATAACATTTGAAGGAATAGATGGCTCTGGCAAAACAACACAATCTGAGTTGCTTGCAAATCGTCTTAAACAAATTTGCGGTGAAAATTATGTGATATTGACTAGAGAGCCAGGTGGGAGTAGTTTCGCAGAGAAGGTAAGAGGAATACCTTTGAGGGACAATATTGATCCTATTTCTGAACTTCTGCTATTTGTTTCAATGAGGTATGAGCATATGAAAAAATTAATACTACCAGCTCTAGGAGAAGGAAAAATAGTAATTTGTGATCGGTTTATTGATTCAACGATTGCTTATCAAGGATATGGGTTAGGTATTGACTTAAAACTGATAGAAGATCTCCATGAGTTACTAAGAATTAGATGCCCAGATATCACGTTTATTCTAGATATTGATGTTCAAGTTGGATTAAACAGGGTAAATTATAAAAATAAATATGAAGAGATGGATATCTGTTTTTATGATAAGGTTAGAAGAGGATTTCAAGAAATAGCATTGAAGAAGACCAATAGGTGCCATATTGTCACTCAAATTGAAGTTAAAGACAATAGCCAAGTATATAGTGAAATCTATGATAAGGTTATCATTCCAAGGATTAGTTTTTAAAAGTAGAATCTTGATTTATATGGGTGACTAAAAGAATATACGGACGGAATGGGATTCGAACCCATGGTACGCTTGCCGCGTACGTCAGTTTTCAAGACTGATGCCTTAAACCACTCGGCCATCCGTCCATTTTTTTTTTACCATAACATTCGATTTCAAGCAATCTATAAAAATTTCACTTGCCTACACAAAAATTGTTAAATATATTACTCAATATTTCTTCAACATTGATAATTCCTGTTATCATACCAAGTTCAGAAGCAGCAAGCCTTAAATCTTCGGACATTAGCTCAATTGGATTGTCTATACTAAAACGTTGTAAATGTTCTATAGCTTTCTTCATGCAATTTCTATGTCTTTGTCGGGTAATTACAGGTGTATCTTTATCGTAACCAAATTTTTCCTCTACTTTTTCTTTAATCACAGAAATTAGTCTCTCTGTACCTGTTCCTTTTAAAATAGAAATAGGTAAGAAATCTATACCATCAATTTTTATATAATGATCGTTGCTGATATCATCAGCTTTGCTCAACACGTAAATAGTATTGCCTTGACTTGGTTTCATAAGAGTGGTTGATATTGAAATGCATTTCTGGACTTCAGTTTTAATGACAGTAGAACTATAGGGGAATAGCTCTATTTTTAAATCAGCTTCACAAGACTTCTTTCTTGCTCGGCTTATACCTTCTGATTCTATTGGATCTGAACTTTCACGAATTCCAGCAGTATCAGAAAGGATAATTGGATATCCACCAATGTCAATATGAGCTTCAAGTACATCTCTTGTTGTGCCTGCATATTCAGAAACAATAGCGATATCACGTTTAGCAAGGAAATTAAATAGTGCTGATTTGCCAACGTTTGGTTTACCAGTTATTACGATATGTAAACCCTCACGTAACCTTTCACCTCGCCTATTATCATTTAAATGATCTTGTATTGACTGCATAAGAGCTTGCACTTCATTATTAATTTTTTCCAGTTCATTTTTTTCTATTGTGACATCTTCTGGAAAGTCTATATATACTTCGATTTTTGATTGTATCGTTATTAATTTCTTCCTCCAACTGTTGGATAGTTTTTCTAGTTCTCCTGACATCTGCCTAATTGCTTGTTTAGCTTGCATTTTTGTCTCAGAATTAATCAAGTCTGCGATTCCTTCTGTTTGCGTTAAATCAAGTTTGCAATTTAGAAAAGCCCTGAGCGAAAATTCTCCAGGTTTGGCCATAACAAAAATTTTTGATAATTCCTCCAAGATTATTTTTATAACTGCCTTGCTTCCATGCACTTGCAGCTCTATAATGTCCTCACCTGTAAAGCTGCTTGGAGCAGGAAAATAAATGATTATTCCATTGTCAATTAATTGACCTGAATCGTCGTATAAATCGACTAAAGTAGCAAACCTTGGCTTAATATCTTTCTTAATATGAAAATGACTTAAAGCTTTAAGCGCATGATTACCTGAAATTCTAATTACTGCAACGCCTGATTTACCAAATACAGTTGATAAAGCGAAGATAGTTTCATCTCTATTTGTCATACATGAACTAGTTTATTTCTTAGCAATATTACATATAAGAAATCAAAATATCTAATTTGGGAATACTGAAAGTTTTCTTACTCTATTAGTTTATACTAATGTAATATTGGTATGTTAAATAAGTTGAAATGTTTATCAATATGTTATGAAGAGAATTTTTAAAAATTATTTATTAGCTAGTATCAATTTTATACTTATAATAAAATTGGTTATTAGTAAATAATCTTGTTTATGTGTAAAACACTAATTTTGTTGTTGGTGATCTTGCCAATTAAGTTGCTTGCAGTTGAAATTGAAATTGTTGCAGATGTAAATGGTGAGCCAGTTTCAAATTTAGATGTTGAGAAACGCATTAACTTGATAAGTTCATTGTTTGGCACCAAAGATGGAAGGGAACTGAAGCTTCAAATTCTTAAGCAGTTAATAGATGAAATTATCATTATCAATGAAGCGCGAAGGTTAAATATAGAATTGAGTAGTGAAGAGTTAAATAATGCTACCATACTATTTTTAATTCAAAACTTTAAGATTAAGACTGATAAAGTCGATCAATATGTGAAAAAATATAATATAGACCTTAATCTTTTGAAAAAGCAGATAGAAGGTCAACTGTTGTGGGGTAAGATCATTGAAACGAGAATTGTACCATTTATCAATGTAGGCGATAAAGAAGTAAGTGATGCACGAGAGCAAATAGAAAAGCCGGATTATCTTATTATGCTTCAAGAATTTATAGTTCCTAACCGGAGAGACGAGAGTGTTTATAGTACAGTTGAAGATTTAGTGAAGAAATTACGCAATGATAGTAACAACTTCGTTCCAGAATCTACAATAAAAATGCGTAAAACAACAGTTAATTTAAATCAGCTGAAAGGTAACCTCAAGGGCATTCTGGAAAGATTAGAAACTGGTGACGTAGCAGGTCCAGTCAATCTCAGCGAAGGCTATTCCATTATAAAAGTAATAGATAAAGTACAACTTGATTATGCGCTGTTGGAAAGTACTTTAGAATTGAAACAGATTATAGTTAAAGACTCAGAAGATTTATTGAACAATCTCAAGAAGCAAAAGGTAAATTGTTTAAATTTTGATGAATTGGCAAGTAATCTTAAACTGCCAAATTCAAAGGAATTTAAAATAAAAGTACGGAGCTTAAATCCTCATTTACAGGCTTTGTTTAGTAAAATAGGTATGGATGAAATAGTAGAATTGAGAGAAAATGGCACCACAAGGTTGATGATGTTATGTGGCATTAAAAACAATACGGTAGATATAGAAGCAGTTAAACGGCAGATATATCAACAAAAGATTATGACACAAAGCAATTTGTTACTAGAGGTTATGCGTAAAAATGTAGCTGTTAGTTATCAATATAGCTAAAGTATGGAGATTATTCGAAATAGAGTATAGGTTGGTTATTAACGTATCAATTAAGCTTTTTTGCCAATTACCACAACATTTTCACTTAGAAAAAAGTAATTAGGTATAGCCATATTTTTTGGTGCAGGTCCTCTAATTACTCTGCCTGATGTATCATAATATGAACCGTGACAAGGACAGAACCAACCATTACCATCTTTTGTAACATGATTAACTGGTACACATCCAAGATGGGTACATATTCCTATCATAATTAACCATTCATTTTTTCCCTTGTGTACTCTTTGCTCATCTGGCTCAGGGTCTCTTAGACTTTCTACATTGGCAGCTCTTGCAGCGTCAATTTCTTGCTTTGTACGTCTGCGAATAAGTACTGGTTTACCTTGCCATTTTACTTTCTTTTCTTGTCCTTCTTGAATATTAGATAAATTAACCTCAACTGTGGACATTGCTAAGACTTCAGAGGAAGGGTTCATAGACTTAATCAATGGCCAAAAACTACTTGCAGCTCCTATGCCTGCCATAGCGCATGTAGTTAATATTATGAAATCTCTTCTACTTTTATCTTTAGTAGAGTCTTTAACAGGAAATATTTTTTTATTTTCCTTGCTTACCGGTGGTTTTTTACTTTTAGTTAATTTCTTGTTCATTAATCTCTATTTCGCTGTATAGTCTATATTTTAATCTAAATGCTGTAGATTAATCAACAAAAACTTGCATTTTTTGCTTTTAGCTACACCTGCCGCATTACTACAAAATCAAAAAGAAATAGAGCCTTCAACTTCAGAAATGCTATCTTCAGTGGAACCATGATCTTCAATCTTTGCTGCTGATACCACCTTCTCTTTACTTTTTGTTTTAAATAGAGTGACACCTTGAGTGCTACGTCCTGTAATTCTGATTTCATTAACCAAAATGCGAATTAACTTTCCTTTGTCTGTAATGAGCATTACATTATCACCATGTTCAACTGGAAAGCTGGCGATAACATTACCGTTTCTACTAGTAGTAAGAATATTGGTAATACCAACACCGCCTCTATTGGTTACCCTATACTCATATGCAGAAGTTCTTTTACCAAAGCCATTTTCAGTTATAGTTAGTATAAACTCTTCATTAATTGCGAGCTTTAAGAATAATTCATTATCTATTCCTAAATCATTCAAGGTCTTTTCTAATTTAGGATTGATAGAGTTACTAACTGCAGATTCCAGCCTTTTTGCGAGTGGGATTTTTAAGTAAAGCTCTTTTGTTTCTGTTGCGACGCCTATGCCATTTAGTATAGTCATGGATATCACGCTGTCATGTTTTGCAAGTTTTATACCTCTTACGCCATCTGAATTGCGGCTTTTAAATCGGCGCACATCGCTTACGACAAATCTGATACCTTTTCCAAGCGTTGTTGAAAGTAAGACATGATCAATTTCATTACATACTTTAACCGATATTAGTTTATCTCCTTCATTGAGTTTTATTGCTATTTTCCCATTATTTGGAATATAATCAAAGTCCGCTAAAGAGTTGCGTCTTATGTTTCCATGAGCAGTGGCAAAGACTATATTCTGATTTTCGTCACTCTCACTTGGCAACGGCATTATATTGGTGATTGTTTCACCATCAGTAAGAGGAAATATATTAACAAGCGCTCTTCCACGTGCAGTTGGTTCTGCGAGTGGTAACTTATAAACTTTTAGTCTATAGACTCGACCAATGTTGGAAAAGAATAGAAGACTAGTGTGAGTATTTCCAACAAATAGTTTTGTGATTACATCTTCTTCTTTTAATCCTTGTCCTAATTTCCCTTTTCCACCACGACGCTGAGTTCTGTAGTGAGAGAGTTTCACGCGCTTAATATAGCCATTCATAGTTACGGTTACTACCATATCCTCTTTTGGAATGAGATCTTCGGCTTCAATATCTGTATCTGATTCTTCTATTGTAGTTTTTCGTGATACGGCAAATCTGTTCTTTATTTCTTGTAAATTATTTTTTATTTCTTTCATTAATTTTTTTTCTGAACCGAGAAAAGCGATATATTCTTTTATCAAGTTGACCGTTAAATTTAGCTCAGATTCTAATTTACTTTTTTCAAGGCCAGTTAAACGCTGCAATTTCATGTCAAGAATAGCTTTTACCTGTAGCTCGGTTAATCTATAATACACTCCATCTTTTAAAAAACTCATGCTATCTGAAATTAGTTCAATAATTGTGTTTATTTCAGCTGAAGTTTTCCATTCTTGATTCAAAAGCTCTTCACTTGCTTTTTCAGGATCTTTTGCACCACGAATAATTTTTATTACTTCATCTATATTCAAGACCGCAATGTAGAGCCCTATATATATATGAGCTTTTTCTCTAATTTTTCTTAGACGGAATTCTGTTCTTCTTGTTAATGCTTCTTTTCTAAAATCAACAAAAGCTGCTATGATTTCTTTTAATGACATTAAAGCAGGTCTGTTATTATTGAGAACTAAAGTGTTAACACTAAAACTACTTCTTAAGGGAGTAAGTCCCAGCATTTGATTGAGTACGAAGTCTGCTGCAGTGTTTTTTCTAAGATCAATCACTACCCTAATGCCAGTCTTATCAGACTCGTCTCTAATTCCTGTTATACCATCAATTTTCTTTTCTTTTACGAGCTCACCTATTTTCTCAATTAGTTTTACTTTATTTACTTGATAAGGTATTTCATCAATAACTATTGCTTGTTTATCCTGTGGTAGATCCTCTATATGGGTTTTGCCTTGTACGATAATTGAACCTCGACCTGTGGCAAACGCTGACCTTATTCCAGACTTGCCAAGGATCGTTCCTCCAGTTGGAAAATCCGGACCAGGTATCACTTCAAGTAGCTCGTCTAGAGTAACTTTAGGGTTATCTATATATAATATACAGGCATCGATTATCTCGCCAAGATTATGGGAAGGAATATTAGTTGCCATGCCAACTGCAACGCCACTTGCACCGTTTACTAATAGATTTGGAAACTCTGCAGGTAATACTACAGGCTCTGTTTCATTTCCATCATAATTTGGCCTAAAGTCAACCGTATCTTCATCAATATCATTCAATAGAAAGTGTGACATTCTATGAAGCCTTGCTTCTGTATATCGCATCGAAGCTGGTGGATCTCCATCTATTGAACCGAAGTTACCTTGTCCATCAATAAGTGGTAAAAGTAGAGAGAAATCTTGGGCCATTCTAACTAAGGAGTCATAAATAGCCATATCACCATGTGGGTGATATTTTCCCATTACATCCCCAACTATACGAGCGGCCTTTTTATATGGCCTACCAGCGTCATATCCGGCTCTTGACATCGCATACAATATGCGTCTATGGACTGGTTTAAACCCATCTCGCACGTCAGGTATAGCCCGGCTTATAATTACGCTCATTGCATAGGAGAGATAAGAATCTTCTAACTCTTTTACTATTGAGACTGGTACTATATTATTTTGCATTTTTTACATTTTTTTGATCAAAGCAATTTCAATATTAACATTTAGTTAAGTAAATGGTCAACTAGGAACCAGGCTGCATTTGATTCTACTTTTTGTTTACAACAATAATATTGAGTTATAGAATAGTATTTTAATGTTATTGAAGGGGCAATTAGCTCAGCCGGTAGAGCATCTCGTTTACACCGAGAAGGTCGGCAGTTCAAGCCTGTCATTGCCCATTAGTGTTGATTTTGGATAACTATAATATTGTATAAATGCATTTTACTTAGCTTTATTATTACTATATATTATAGTATCTACTTAAGCTAGAAGGTACAAAAATTCCTAGGCACTGAATGATACCTTTTGCTTATGCGAGTTATCTTAATAAAAGTAAATGTTTATGAAATTATACGGTGTGTGCTGAAATGATAAATTGTAATTACCTTACTTAGGTATAAAGAAACTTAACTTTAACATATTTTTCATGTACACGTTATATAATTAATAGACTTATTCAATTTATAGAAAACACTAATGATTAAAGATACAATTATTTTGAACTTTGAGATAGAAGAAGGCAAGCCTATAATATTACTTTTTGAAGTGTGAAGCTTGCGAACGAAAGCAAAAATCTTTTGCGTGAGAGACTTAACAGTATAGTTCAATTTGATAGCTTAGATAAGCCTGAATCTTAATCGTGAAAATTCTATATCTATTATAATAAATATAGTGAATTTAATGGTAGAAGTTAACTGTATATTAACAATGATGATGGTAGATATTTAATATTTAATCTTTCACTCAATTATTACAAGTTCTCAATGGAGATATCATTGGATGAAGGAAAGATAGTAGACTATGGATTTTACCTATGGTATGCAATTTATAACCCTAACCTCTATAATAAGGTACAAGAAAGAAGTTTTGATGACGGAAGTGAATTGTTACCGATTGCATTGAATGTGTTAGATACTTTTCTAGGTAACAAGAGTTGATTAACCACACAAGATATATTTTTACAGATGCAAAACAAAATTGCTGAAGAAGAACTAAAATTGGTAAGAGAGGAAAGATAAGCAGAAGAAGGGTTAGATCGAAAGAGTAAGAAGTTAAAGGCTTATAAAAAAAGGTAAAGTTATTTTGTTTAAAGTAGAAAAGGCCATAATATGAGCAACGCCTGCTCCACAGCAGTTTTACAGCTTGACAAAGGAAGTAATTAGATAGTCCTCGATGCAAGTAAGTATTATATAACAGAAGTATGAAGATAACAAATATTTACATTGTATCAGCTCTAGTTATGACATATTGCTTGACTACAGAAATTTATTTTTTATTTTCAATAAAAGCTCTTATCCTGAACTTGAAAGCGGGTTTTATTCAATATATGAATTGAATTATGATAACTATGCTAAGCATTTAAACGGTGGACCATCTTTTAGTGATAATCGATTATCTGAAAAATTATCTGACGGATTTAAAGAAGGTAACAATCAGGTAAATGTAGAAGTTGTACTTAGTGATAGTTTTATGAACGAAGAAGTTTCAATAGAAAGCAAAGTTAAGCTTGGGAGAAAAGAGAAGTTGAAGAAGATAAAAACGAACAGAAAGAAGCTGCTATAATAGTATTATCAGAGATATGAAAGATGATAATATAGAAAAAAATTTAACCCACGATTTAAAAATCGGAGTAGGAAGTCCTATTGAGATGGGAAAGTGTCAAGCAATACTGTAAGCTCAAAATCAAGGTATGGATAATTTTTATCAAAACTTAAGTAGTCAGTATATTACTGAAAAATGTGATTGCGATAAAATGACTGCTCTATATAATAAAGTTTATGTACAGGGTTCTGAGCTTGATAAAAAGCTGGTTACTCTTTCTGAGGCTTATATTGCAAATAATCATTTGTTTATTAAAGGCCAGGATTTGGGAATATAAGTAATTTTAATGAGGTGTTCTATAAAAGCGATGATTAATATAATATAAAAACAAACGAGAATTAATGGTAAAAAAGCTGATGCATAATCTTCAAGATTGCTTATAAAGCATGGACATTAGCTCGTTCCATTCTCTTTTGCTGATTCCACTTTCTTCTCTAGTAACATTTTCTCCTTTAATCAGCTTGCGAATTACTTCTAGGCCAGATCTTGGAATGTAAGCTGACTCTAAGCAATATTCAATGAAAGCACTGTGAGCTATCGGTACCCACTCCTTTATTATATCTAACATAATTTCTGCATAGACCCTGATTTCGTATTGAGCATGTTTGTCAATTCTGAGCTTCAAAAAGTGAAAGAGGTTATGTAGATCTACTTTCCAATAAAATTGTGTGTAGTAATTAAGCGTTAAATTAGTTCGAGCAATTTCCCTTGCAAGCCCTTGTTCAATAAACTTCTCATAATGAGAATATGCTAGATTAGAGTCATTTATTAAAGAATCTATTATTTTTTTTGAAGTGTTTAAGTCAAAAGCTTTGCCTCTGCCTTGTTTGTTATTATCAGATTGTTTTGCGATCTGTTCTGCTTTTGGTATATAAAACTCATGATCGAGTATTGAGTATCTTGCAGAATATTCATTCACATTTGCAGTCCTATGTCTTATCCATTGTCTTGCAACAAAAATCGGGAGTTTCACGTGAAACTTAATTTCACACATTTCAAATGGAGTTGTATGGTAATGTCTCATCAAATATTTTATAAGTGCTTCATCTTGATTTATCTGTTTTGTTCCTTTTCCATAAGAGACACGAGCAGCTTGTAGTATAGCACTATCAGAGCCCATATAATCTATTACCCGAATAAATCCATGATCTAATACTTTGTATTTTTTGTATAGAATTTCGTCCATTTCTTTCACTGTAGTTCGCTTAGTTAAATAACGTTCCTCATTCATAACATGTTTTTAAGATAAAATGGAAATATCAGCTCCGCATGAATTGAGTTTTTCATGCATTACTTCATATCCCCTCCATAAGTGATCTAAATTACTTATCGTAGTTTCTCCTCTAGCTACCAAAGAAGCGAGTATCAGAGCCGCTGTTGACCTCAGGTCAGTAGCATATAGATTATTAGCTCCGTATAAGCTTTTTATTCCGTTTATAGTAGCTTTGTTTTTCTTTATGTTTATGTTAGCACCTAATTTTCTCAACTCACTTGTATGTGTGAACCTGTTCTCAAAAATGTTTTCTTCAATGACAGATGTTCCATCAGCAATGCACATTGTGGACATAAGTTGTGGTTGCATGTCACTGGGAAAATTAGGGTACGAATCTGTTGCGACGTTGATAGATTTAATAAAACAGCTTTTTCTAGAAACAGTAATACCTTGATCAAGTAATTCGATCTTAGCTCCTATGGTTTCCAACTCATTTGCAATGCATCTTATATCAGATAGATTTATTCCTTTTAACGTCAACTCACCACCAGTTATTATAGCAGCTAGTGCATATGTACCAGCTTCTATACGATCTAATATTATTTTATGGACACATCCATTTAATGCCTCAACTCCTGTTATTGTAATTTTTTTATTGTTGATTTTAATATTAGCTCCCATTTTCTTTAGAAATTCTATTAAATCCACAATTTCTGGCTCTGTTGCAGCATTGTTTATTGTTGTCACCCCTTCTGCAAGGGTTGCTGCCATTATTATATTTTCTGTTGCGCCAACGCTTGTCTTCTCGAATGTAATCTCTTTCCCTTTTAGTTTTCCTTTCACTGCTACAATTATATTACAACCATCAATTTCAATTTCAGCTCCCATTGCTTCTAATGCTTTGATGTGCATATCAACGGGACGTTTTCCAATATTACATCCACCAGGGAAGACCGTTGTAATTTTACCAAATCTACTGAGAATTGGACCCAGCATTAGAAAAGATGCTCGTAGCTTACTTGCAGTTTCATGTGATATTATGTAATTATTGATATTGCTACAATCAATTTCAAAAATATGATTTGCTTTATAGCCTTTATTGTACATAAAGTTTACCTTCGCTCCAAGCTTTTCGAGCAGTTCAGACATCAGATGTACGTCAATTAGATTAGGTACGTTATGTAAAGTTACTGAAGAACTGCTTAATAGGCTTGCCGCCATTATCGGTAAAATAGCATTCTTTGAACCGTTAATCTTAATTTCTCCAACCAAGGGCTTACAATTATTCTTTACTAATATTTTATGCATTCAAATAAAATAAACCTTACCGAATAAGTATAGTAAATCGATAATAAAAGGCAAACTTTACCTATCATTGCAGATTATAACAAACGCAATAGCGTAATCTCCATCATCACTTAGAGAAAGATGCAATATGCAGTCTTTGGAGATAAAATCCTTGCTAATGGTAAGATATGGCTTCCCTCTTGAATCGCTATATATTTCTATATCTTTCATTGTAATGCCCTGGCTGAATCCACTACCTAACGCCTTAACAAAAGCCTCCTTTGCTGCAAAGCGCTTAGCAAAATATTTTGCACGTATTTTTTGACTTTTGTACTTTCTGCTTATCTCTATTTCCTGCTTAGTGTAGATTTTATTGAGGAATTTTTCCTCATACTTCTGCAGTATCTTCAATATTCTTGATATATATACTATATCAATACCAATACCACGTATCATTCTGTGGTAAAGCGATTTATTGCTTCTTCAATCTGAATTTCTTTCACTTCTCCAGTTACTCTATTTTTTATTTCAACTAAATTTTCACTTACTGCCTTCTTTCCAACAATTATCTGCCATGGCAGGCCTATCAGATCCATTCTAGCAAATTTCACTCCTATGCTTTCTTCTGTATCATCGTAAAGCACTTTATCGCTTTTCAAAGTTTTGTATATTTTGTTTGCAATCTCTACACATTTACCAGTTTTTATTTGTAGGTTAATTAAGCCAATTCTGAAGGGAGCTATCGCTTCTGGCCAGATAATTCCTTTATCATCATGGAAAGCTTCTATTATCGCACCAACAAGCCTTGAAACTCCAATGCCGTACGAGCCCATATGTATATTAACATTTTTTCCATCTTGTGTAGTAACTTTTGCGTTCATTGGCTTTGAATATTTATTTCCGAAGTAAAAAATATGACCTATTTCGATACCTTTGCTAAGGCTTAACTGTTCTTGTGGTATAGGGCAAGTTTTAGTATGATGTATATTATCTGCAACTGCGTATATGCTCTTTAAACTTTCAACATCTTCATTTTTCAGTAATTCAGGAAGTTTATTGTCATAATATAAAGTGCTTTCACCTGTGCTTGCCAATATATGAAACTCGTGGCTTAAATTTCCTCCAATTAGTCCAGTATCTGCCCTAACTACAATTGGAGTGAATCCCATGCGCTTGAAAATTTTTATATAAGTTTTGTACATTGAATTATATGAATTCAGTGCATTTTTATAGTCTGTATCGAAACTATATGCATCTTTCATCAAAAATTCCCTACCTCTCATAATACCATAACGTGGTCTTACTTCGTCACGAAACTTCCACTGAATTTGATATAAACAAAGTGGCAAATTTTTATAACTCTTTACCATGCCTCTAATCAAATCAGTTGCTACCTCCTCATGAGTTGGACCAAAAAGCATATTGCTCTCATACCTGTCCTTAATACGTAACATCTCCTTGCCGTAATTATTGTAACGTTCTGACTCTTGCCAAAGATTTGCCGGCTGTACACAAGGCATTAATACTTCAATGGCGCCAGACTTATCCATTTCATCTCTGATTATACCTTCAATATTTTTAAGCACTAAAAGGCCAAGTGGCAACCAAGAATAAATGCCAGATGCTATTTGCTTTACTAAACCTGCGCGTATCGAATATTGATGAGAAGTAATCTCAGTATCAGTAGGAGTTTCTTTTAAAGTTGGTAAGTAATATTTAGATAAGCGCACTTAATAGATTTGATTATATTAGATAATCTTAATACGATCAGATTTGTAAGTAAACTTATTTTAAAGATAAGAAAGTGTGTTATATCTTTTTTCTTTTCTTCTAATTTCTGAATCGACTCATACGTTCTTTAAAAGAAAGAGTAGATGGATCTTGTACCTCACTATTCACTAGATCTGTATTACTCTTTTCCTTTATAAGAGAAATTTTAGATCTCATTTGTAAATTGGTTGGCTTTGGTGACACAGAAGGCTTATCTGTTTTTAGTGTAGAGTGTAATAATGATGCGAGTTCAGGCTTGATGTCGTCACCGGACCTATAACCACTTTCAGGAGTTATGTTTCCTTTTTCATTGTCTGATGGGAGAGCTTGAGGTGTATACTTTTCCTTGTGTTTTGTTAGCCTCTTTTTTTTCGGTCTTTCTTCATCTGTACTCCAACCTGAACTACTGTTAAAACTAGAACACTCACTTTCACTGTCTGAGGATTTGATTGCTATTCTCCTCCGTGCAAGTGCGATATTAAGAATCAAAACCATATCTTGATTTTGATCAGTAGTACCAGACTGCTTTTGCTGTACATTTGTGTTTTTAGTGTGCCTTAACTTAACTCCTTTTTTTATCTGCTCGAGTAAAATATCTTTACTGCTTCCTTGTTTGGTATCATTACCAATTCCAGCTTCAAGCATGTTAGGGCCATTAACTTTTTTTGATGAAAGGATTTCACTTAAGCTTGAAGTAAGAGAAAACTGCGTAGCAGCACTGTGTGGTGATCCTGCAGCATCAGTTTGTGAAACAGCTGTGTCAGGAGCTAATGAAAGCTGTGTAGAAGTGTATATACTTGATTTATTCTTCAAATCAATATCACTATCAACTTTTATTTGTGATTCACTACTTTGCCTCTTAATAGTTTTATTAAAACTTTCTTCAATTGATCGCTTTTCAAGCAATGATTTTTTTATCATTTTTTTTGTTTGCTGTTCCTCTTTGAAGGTTCCTCTACTGAGACTTACTTCTTTTTTATTACTAACTTTAGAAATACTGAGTTTGATAAGGTATGCTACTAAAACCAGTGTAGCAACTGCAAAAACAATAAAAATTGTTAAAGGAGCTACTGTATTGACATTAGAATTAGAAATTGTTGTAGTGATGCAAGGAAGATATTGACCAGCTGTAAAACTTAATGCAGATGATGCTAAAATAGTAATTAAAGGTTGAAATACAGTTAACTTAGTTTTGATAAGTTCCCAGTGATTTGTACTACCTTTTGATAGCGTAGTAGTGGATATATACATTTTCTCTCACTATTAACACAATGCTAATGATAACAAAGCTATAAACAGTTGTCAATGGTTTATAGATAAGTTAAATAAGTTAATCTTTGTAAAAATCACTTTTTAAACATGTGTTGTAATATCTCATTAGCTATAGTAATATCCTGGCGTGGAGCTTTACCATATTCTGTAAATACAGAGACTGCGTAGCGTGGGTCATGATAAGGGCCATAAGCGATAAATAGTTTGTGACTTTCACCCTTGGAGTTTATTTCTGGTGTACCAGTTTTACCGGCGATTTGTATATTGCTTGTAAGTACAAGCCTTCTTCTATAGACTCCAATTTTAGAATTCACCATATCAGACATAGCTTTTTGAACTATTCTAAGATGCTCATAATCTATATTAATATTAGGAAAATCTCGTATCGTTTTACTTGTTTTAATGTAGGGAATTACCTTTTTCCCTGTTGCAATTCTTGCTGCAAGGACTGCAAGCTGTAGTGGTGTTGTGAGCAAATATCCTTGTCCTATAACTAAGTTTATAGTATCGCCTAAATACCATTCTGAGTATAGCTTTTGTGAACGCCAATCTCTATCAGGCAACAATCCTGGAGCTTCTTCCTTAAATGTTTCAATTAGTGGACCACTACCAATACCAAATTTTCTGGCCATTTCTACTAGAGAGTCTACACTTATTTTTTTCCCTATATTATAAAAGTAAGTGTTACATGAGAGAACCATTGCTTCATTCAAAGACACACATCCGTGAATTTTACTTTGCAAGCAACGGAATCTCCGTTCACCTATTTTCATATAACCATTACATGAAAATTTTTCTTCTGGGATAATTATTCCATCTTTTAAACCTGCAAGTGCAACTATTATCTTAAATATTGAGCCAGGTGGAATTTGGTATGATAGTGCACGATTTATAAGTGGTAATGAAGGAGCATTTAGGCTTTCCAAAGTTTCATTCGATAATTTGCTAGTAAAGAGATTATTGTCATAAGAGGGTGAATTATATAACGCTAAAATTTCTCCATTATTTACGTCGATTACAACTACAGAGCCATTGTAATCTTTAAATATTTCTGCAATTTTTTTTTGCAAATCAATGTCAATTGTCAACTGTACATCTTGACCGTTCTGCTGTGGTATATTCAACAATTCTCTCATGACACGGTTTTTAGAATTGACTTCCTGCTCAGACTTTCCTGGCTCACCTTTTAATATATTATCGTATGTATATTCAATACCACTTACTCCTGTCTCACTCGTGCCTTGCTGTTTTTTTGTATACCCTAGTGTATGAGAGCATATTGAACCGAAAGGATAATAACGTTTATAAAAAGCGGTTACTTTTATTTGTGACGACTTTGCTATCTTAGATTCAATTTCTGATAATGTTTGCAAATCGACTTCTTTGTTAGAAGCCTTTTGCCCATTAAATGAAACAACATAAGAAATTTTGTTTGCTGCAAGCTCAATGCCATTCCTATCTAAAATTCTGCCTCGCATAGGTACAATAGTAGCGATTCGTATCCTATTATTGTTAGATAGTGCTTCATATTTTTTTCTGTTTTGTATTTGTAAATTATATAATCTGCAACTGAAAATCGCAGAAATGGTAAGTTGGATACCACCTAGTATAAATGCCCTGCGGTTAAAGACTTTGTTTTTTGTTCGCATAGAATCTCTTCAAACATAGCTTTGTGGTACGAATACAAAAGAACGAAAAACTTCGATACATAACTATATGATTTATAAAGATAGTGTATTGAATATTATAGCAATGAAGTACGAAGATGTCATTTGACGTACATCAACTATAAGCTAAGTAGCTCATAGGAGATGCAAAAGTTACTTAACAAGTTTTTACAGTCTTCTTAAGAAGAATTGAAGGTGTTTAGTTATCTTCAATCTGTGAGGTAAAATGACAAAAATATTAAGTAGTTAATATTCTATGTTTTTATTTTTGAACTATGTGAATCTTATATCTTTACGGATCCATAGGTTTTTACCTACATAAGCTAAAACATGTTTTATAAAGTGTTTAAGCAGCAATGCCGATTTGTAAGATTTAGAGAAAGAATAACTATCTACACAGGGTTTCTTTTGCTGTTTTTTTTTGAAAAGTAAATTTCTTAAGTATCTTTAAATGCAGCTAAATTGCGGTTATTAAACATTTAAAACATAAAAAAAATGCTAACGTTTTAAAACGAATATCAACCTTATTCTCTTTTACTTTTTTCATTCGTTAATCTTTTTAACATTTATAACTAAAATAATTAATGAATTGGGTAGAAAGTTGTTATTCCGGTACATGAATGGAGTTCATTTTTCTAAGTTATATCTTTTTAAAAATCAAAAATAAGCAGGGGAAGTAATATTATATCTAGGTATATCACATTCTAACATCTGTACACTATCTCATTTAATGAATCATAAACTATGATTTCTTTTGATATACTTTTAGTTTTAACTACACTACAAGCCCTTTTCCCTCGCTTACTTAAGGTGACAAGTTCTAATTAGACTTGTTAATATCTGACTATATAAGATTAAACTTTGATTATATTTGATTTATTGTTGTGATAATGGAGCAATTGCATTGCTCCATTACGTACATTCTTATAACTCTTTTGCTAATATCTTTGGTTTATTGCTTTTGTTAATTCAGGAAATTAACTATTCATGATATCAAATACATACTCAATTAATCGGTGTTTTTAATTAAATTATTGTCATGCTATTCATATGGCGGACAAAACTATTTTATATTATTCTGCTCTATTATATTTTTTAATTGCCATGTTTGTCTTTTAAAACACTTGAATTATTTCTCACTTGCGAATAACATCAATTTTCTATGTGACCAAGAATAGCTGCCCAGCTCATGGCTTGCTTTATGGATTTTTCTACTATTTCAGATTTATACGTTCATAAAAGAAGAAGTGTTGCTTTTGCTTCATAGATAGAACATTGGTAGTATCACATGTTCTGTTGTTGGAGGTCTATTATCAAATGTAAGTACAACAAATTTGTTATTGCTACTCAGCAATTTTTTTATATTGCTTATATTATTTATATAATAAAATTATAGATTATGGTTGGATCCACGGTGCGGTAAATGAAAATTATAATTATAATAGAAGTTTGTACTTGAATGTAGTAAAAGAAAGATTGTTATTAACCATATTTTCAATTTTATCATCCTAACTAATCATATTACTGCAGCTATAAGTCTTGGCATATAAAGCTAGAAGCATCAATTCCCTTCTGCAAACAAGTAGCAATAATAGTGTTTACCATCAAAAATGCGATAGTCATTGGGCCAACGCCTCCTGGTACTGGAGTAATAGCTTTGGCTTTTTCTTTTATCCCATCAAAGTCAACGTCACCTATGAGGCTTGGTTGCCCTTCTGTGTTTACACTATTTATGCCAACGTCAATTACTATTGCGCTTTTTTTTATCCAGTCTTTTTGAACAAATCTTGGCTTTCCGACTGCTGCGACTATTATATCTGCCCTAGAGCAATATTTAGCTAAATTTCTACTCTGTGAGTGCAAGATGGTAACAGTGCAGTCTTCTTGTAACAATAGGTGAAACATTGGCTTACCCACAATATTTGATCTCCCAATCACAACAGCATTTTTACTAGAAAGGTTTTTTTCAATTGATTTAATCAAATATAAACACCCTTTAGGGGTACAAGGTATAAGACAATTTTTTTCACCTTTAACTAGTCTGCCGACATTTTCATCATGAAAGCCATCTACATCTTTTTCGACATTTATTATGTTAATTACTCTGCTTGTATTAATATGACTTGGTAAAGGCAATTGTACTAAAATGCCATGAACAGATAGATCTGTATTTAATTCATTAATCTTTGTAATTAATTTATCTTCTGAAATATTGTCAGATAAAACAATAGTTTCAGAACTTATACCTATTGATTCTGCTTTTTTTTGTTTATTGCGAACATAGATCTGACTTGCTGGATTGCTTCCCACAAGGATTACTTTAAGGCAAGGAAAAATGTTGTGTTCTCTCTTTAAAACATTAATTTTTCGTGATAGCTTTTTATGTAGATTACTTGCTATTTTTTTACCGTCAATGATAATTGACATTTGCTACACTCCTTGCCATTCTTTGAGGTTAGGTAGTTTAATATCAAACAAATTTAATACCTTGCCAATAGAGTGATTGATAATATTTTCTAAAGATTTTGGCTTAATATAGAAAGCTGGCACTGGTGGAGCAATAATTGCTCCCATCTCTGTTAGTTTTAACATGTTTTGTAAATGGCCAAGATGCAATGGTGATTCTCGCACCATAAGAACTAATTTTCTTCTTTCTTTTAATGTTACATCTGCAGCTCTTGTTAATAGGTTGGAAGTAATACCTGATGCAATTTCAGACATTGTTTTTATAGAACATGGAGCGATAATCATTCCTAAAGTTTTAAATGAGCTACTTGCTATCTTTTCTCCTATTTTTTCCTCAGAATAGTAAAAATCTGCAAGTGATATGATATCCTCAAGTTTTTCTGTAATTTCATGATTTATGGTTATTTTTCCAGCACTACTTATTACTAGATGAGTTTCGTAACTTGATTTAGTGTTATTCGAGTACGTGATGCTGGAATATGTTGTAGCAAGTTCAAGAGATTTACTGACCTTTTTTAATATCTCTAGAATACGTACACCATAAATAGAACCAGATGCTCCACTTATTCCAATTACAATTCTGTTATTCATTTAATCTTCTTCGTGACTCATTTCTAATGTACGCTTATAAGTACCAAGCAACATTTCCTATTTTTCTCTATTATCATTATTCATTTTTTTAGTCTAACAATCTGTCTCATTACTTTTGTATCCCAAACTTTATCTGTAGCTTTTGCATACATGTCACAAATGTGGTTTTATATGTCTTTCTTTTCTTGTTCAAGTTTTTCGATTCTCTTTATGTAGCTTTTTAGCTTATCAGCTATTATTTTTACTGTGCTTTTCATAAAACCAAATTAATTAATTGCTGTTACAGTATTATCAATTTTCGCTCGTACTTCAATAGCAGTAATAGTGTTTTTATCTTTTTTTAAAATCTTAAAATAAAAACCATACATGGAAAACTCTTCACCTTCGTCAGGAATACGCTCTATTTCATTTACAATCATGCCTGCCAAAGTTGTAGCCTCTTCATCAGGAAGATTCCAATGTAACTGCCTATTAATGTTCCTAATAGTAGATTTTCCTTCTATGTGATACATATTATCAGATATTTTCTTTATGAAATTCTCTGTGATTAAATCATGTTCATCAGAGATTTCTCCAACTATTTCTTCTAGTATATCCTCAAGAGTTACGATTCCTTGTAGGGCTCCATACTCGTCAACAACAAACGCAAGGTGTTTCCTGTTTTTACGGAAATTATGCAGTTGCACGCTAAGCGGCGTACTTTCTGGTATAAACCAAGGTTTTGACATAACTTGAGTAATGTTAACCTCTTCTGTTCTATTATCTTTTTCACGCAAAGCGTTTATTAGGTTTTTTACGTGAACTACTCCGATGATGTTATCAGGTTCTTTTTGCCATAATGGTACCCTACTGTGACTGCTGGTTAAAATTTCTCTTATTAATTCTTCCTTATTTCGATCTATATCAAGAGAAAATAGGTTTCTTCTGTGGGTCATGATTTCTGATATTTCTGTCTCAGCTAAATCAAGTATGCTGTTTAGCATATCTAAGTCCTGTTTTAACATGGTTCCTTCACTGCGATGAAGAACAATAATATTACGCATTGCATCTGCTGCAGATATTACCTCCCTGTCTTTGTGAGGACCACATAATTTTAGAATGAGATTAACAATAAACTGAATACCTGACGTCAATGGAGAAAAGATCTTGACAAAAAACAGTACAAAATAAGCAGAAAATGATGTAAACTTCTCAGGGTTTTGCATGGCGTAAGTTTTTGGTAATACCTCACAGAATAGCAAGATGCAGAATGTCATTGTAATTGTTAATAGAAAGACGCCTTCGTTCCCAAAAAAGTTTATGACTATTGCTGTAAGTAAAGCGGAACAGGTAATGTTAATAATTGTGTTGCCGAGTAATATTGTACCTATTGTTAATTCCTTTTTATTTAATAAATGGTCGATTACCTTGGCTTTTTTGTTACCGTCTAGCTTTAATTTATTTACTCGGGAGCGGCTAATAGAGGTTAATCCTATTTCTGCTCCTGAAAATAAAAATGATAAAATCAACAAAACAAAAATTATTGATAATACTAAAATCAATAACTGACCCATTAAAGTGTAATATTACTGTGATAAAAACTAGAGTTAATTTTGTCTACTATAAGAAGCATTTGCAAATTTGAAGTTCTGTATGGCTAGGTTTTATATACCTAAAACATTTACATATTTTTAACCTCAAAAAATAAACTATGGAGTATATCGCATGCTGCATCTACATGTTTACCCTCAGTAATAAGTGAGGGGGTTATTCTTATCACTCTATTATTTAATAACTCTAGTTATTATTAAACCTTTGTCAAGAGAGATCGGCTAACAATTTTATCAGCAAAAGGTACTTTGAGCTCTACTCCTATCAATAAACCTTCTCCACGAATTTCTGAGATTATCTTTGGAAATTCTTTAGCTAAGGTAGCAATTTCTCTTTTAAATATTTACTAACTCTTCTAATATGATTAAAAAAGCTTTCTTTCAGCATTATATCAAGCACTGTGTTACCGACAGTAATAGCAAGAGGATTACCGCCATAAGTTGATCTTATAAGTTCCTGGGGTAATCGCTTCTGCTACATAACTTTTTATTAAACATGCAGCTATAGGGAATCCATTGTCCATAGCTTTCGCACAAGTTAACATGTCAGGCTCAATTTCTATGTTCTGATAATAAAATAAAGAACCGATACGTCCATATCCACATTGCACTTCATCAAAACACAAAATTATTCCTTGAGCTCTTGTTATTTCTCTCACCTTTTGAAGGTACTCTACATCTAGAATATACACTTTCCCCTCGCTTTGTATAGGTTCTAAAAACAAAGCAGCTGTCTCATTATTGATCTTTTTCTCTAGTGCTCTTTGATGTCATTTCTTGGCACTTTATCGAAACCAGGAAGGAGCGGAGCGAAGCCTTCGCGTAATTTCTTGCTTCCTTCAGCAGAAATCGCAGCAATACTACGTCCATGAAAACCTCCTTCGATTGTAATAATGCGATAACGCTTTTCCTCACCTTTTAAATAAAAATAACGACGAATAAGTTTGATTGTAGCCTCTGTTACCTCAAGTACGCTTGAGCAAAAAAAAACTTTATCTGTAAAAGTAAGTACTGTTAAACGCTCAGCAAGCCTTTCCTGTTGAGGGATAATGAAAATATTAGAGCAGTGCTACAATGAATCCAATTGTTCCTTCAACTTATTTATAATATATAGATGGCATTGTCCCAAGGAAGTTGTGGAAATACCTGCAGGAAAGTCTAAATATTTTTACCATCTCTATTAAAAAGGTATACTCCTTTTCCTCTGACTATAGGAATGTTAAACCTATTATGTGCATTAATAATATAGTTCATTTTAAGTGTTGCAGTATTATCAACAATTTTGTAACTATACTTGTGTGTCATTATCAACAAATAATTAATGTTTGTAAATTAATTACATCTAAGGTATAGATTATGAAGGAAAATGGAAATATGCTTTGATTTAGAGTAGGAAAATGTTACTGTGGATATGGTACGTGTGATAAGAAGTTTTATCACTAATATAACTTCTTTTACTGATTTTAAACTATAATCAGAAAGTTATCTGCTGCATAAGGTAACAAAACTACTGAAGTAGGCTTTAGTAGAAGTAGTATAATATTTAAAATAGATAATAAAAACCTATTCTATAAGAAGCTGATTAAGCTTTCTACTATGTATTGCAGATTAAAGAAAAATGGTAATATATGTGTTATTAACTCATACGTTGGTATGGTTGAGTGGGGGAACAATATTAATGGTTTAAGGTTACAAAAAGAGGGATAACAAAGTAATTTTGTATTATATAAAGGAAACTCGCTTCTAAAGGTGAAAATATGTGATAAAAATAATAAACTTATTAGAAGAGGCTTTATCATAAAACAAGAGGTTATCAAAGTGAAAACAGGGATAGTGTTGTCGAAACACTTGAATCAGATAAAGTGATAAAAACTTTGCTTAAAGATATAATAGATGATCTATATTTTTATATCAAGTTATATATTTTTACATATAATTTAGCATATGAAGTGCTGAAATTTATTAATTTTTATGATAAAAATGATCTAGTGCTATAGAAGATCATAAGAGAAGAAGGTAACTTTATTCTGTAATAGAAGTTAGTGATACAGATCATTTATATCAGACAAGAATGAAGTTCTTCTTCCAGCATATGATGACTATTAGTATCAGTATGCATAAAATATATCTGATGTACTGACAATGAGCGAAATAATAATGGATAGCTTTAAAAAAGCTATAATGCAAAGAAGGAATTTACTTTGTAAAAAAAGGGAAAAACTATTGGATAGTATCTATCTATGATAGCAAATATTGTCTTGAATAGTGCTGCTAATAGCTACTTTGCCAAAATAGATTGATGTAATACTTGGCTGGAATTGGTCATATGTAACCATATTAAAAAAGGTGGTTACTCTTATAGAGAGTGGTGTCTAAATATCTAAAGGTTGTTAAATCTGATAGTAGTAATTATAAGCTAACTTTTTGTAATATACTTGATACTAGGTAGGTAAACAGCAGATTCTATCTCTTACAAAGGTGCTATAATGTGATTCTTTATACTGTAGAGTTATTTTAATAATGGCTTTTCTTATATGGTCTAGTATATTTGATCAGTAGATAAAGAAATGTGATAAGTTAAAAAAAAGTATCTGTTCAAGAAGCGCAAAATAAGCTAGGTGAGGTATCATGAAAAGATAAACATAAGAGTAGTAAAAGGTGAGTTTACACCAAATGGTGTAATCTTAACGTGTGATGCGGGGTTTATGTTTCTTTTTTCTAGATACTAGTGTTAGAGCTATTTAGATGATAGTCTTAACAATCTTTACCTTTTTTAGCTTTTATTTAAGAATATTGTAGCTAAATAAGTTTTAGTGTAAATGTGACTTCTTTAAAATTTTATAAAGCCCTATTTGAAAGGGTTGATTTCTTTTTTAGAGTTTATATGAAGGTGAGTTGTAAGGGTTGTAAAGTAGCATAGATAGCGTTGCAGTATCTCTTATAGACAAAAGAGCATCTAATCTTACTGATTCTTAATATAAATGTTTGTTATGTAGAAAATATTTTATTAGAGGCTTTGTGAAAAGTTTCTATGGAGACGATTATAAAAAAATGGCTAATTGTTTTGAGAGTATGTGCTATTTTTTAATAGAATGGAAATAATGATTTGTGAAATAGTGTGGGAACTTTTGTATAGTTTCTGAAGACAGTAAACATGTTTTTCACTTGTCTTTAATGATGAAAACTAATTTGAGAATTAGCAGAGTAGGAAAACGTCTTGCTTAAACAATTAAAGAGGAATGGAAAAATTGTGAATACAATTTTGCGTCATCAGCAGCAAGGAATGTTTCTTCGACTCAGCCTTTATATGTGTAAAACGTGACTTTGAGTAGGATACTATGCAATTAGTTACTAAATTCTATCAATAACAAGAATATAATTTCTACACTAGTGCAAGGTATCAGTACTGGTTATATGTACCTAAGCTTAGTAAATAATTTGGAGTAGTTTTTCATGGTTAAAACGAGATGGTACTGTTGTAAGTATGTATAAGATACTCGAAAACCAGAGGAGTTTTTTAAAAATTATAGATGCTTTCTATGAAGCTTATTTTTATGGTGTGCCAACTTTAGCTTGCTGTAAGTAAACAATACAGTTTTACTTAAAAAGTAGCAGCTGCTAACTTTAAATGTAGATTTACTTCATTAACGTTTAGGAATTGAAATTTTAGAAGGTGTAGGTGGTGAAATAAATTTTAATTAGTTGATAAGTAAAGTTTTATCAGAATATTTAAAACAAATTGATTTTATTATACCTGAAATTATGGTGTGTGATATGTTTTGATTTCTTGATTTGCATGAAAGGTCTAGTCCTAAAGGAGGGTAATTGTGGTGAACTTAGCACAAATCAAGTTACTTAAGGAAATGGCAATATTTTAGTGTTTGGTGATCTACAGGAAGCTTTGCTTTGTTTGAAAACTTATTTCTGCTTTTAGCTTGATGAAAATGATGAATGAAAATGTTTACTAATGAGCTCTTTATGGGTTCAAAACTTTTAGTGGAGACTATTCCTAATTTCAGTACTAATGCTCATCTATATGAGGTTTTTTTGCTTTTCTTTACTGACTTTTTCATGAAACTTTCTGATGACTATAACCTTCAATCCTATAACTATGTAGCTGTAATAAATACTGCAATAGTAGTGGTAGCTGAGGTTTAAAGTAAAAAAATATTTCTATTAAGATTACGCTGTATCTAAGATTAACTAATGAGTTAGAGTAAACTGTTATGATAAACAGTTTACTCTAACTCATTAGTTAATTTTATTGTTACCTACAAAAGAAGCTCTATAGTATGCCTGTTTTTTTACAGAAACTTTCTACTAATTCTCTTGATATCTACAACTTCAGGTAATTGACGATCTAAAACATAGCCTTTAATATACTGGTTAAGGATCTATTAAGTTTCCTTATTAAGGGTAATTTGTAAATTTTAGCTTTTATCAAACTTCAAATATTTGCTCTAGAGAGCAAATAACAAAAACTTCGCGAAGTGTAAGTAAGCGGTGAAGCTAACTTATGTAACTCGGATTTAGTAGTGAAAAACAATGTCCACGAGTAAAGTTTTATGTTGTTACTTTTACGTATTATAATAAGCTATAATTTATAGGAAAAACAAAATTGAAAAAGTTAGAGAGATTAAGAAAAAACTTGGTAGCAAGAACAGGAAGGTTTTTATCTTCATTATTTTTTTTGCTGTTGATTGCACTATCAATACGTAGTTTTTTATTTGAACCATTTCATATCCCTTCTGGGTCAATGAAAAGCACTCTGCTTGAAGGAGATTATATTTTCGTTAGTAAGTATTCATATGGTTATAGTAGGTACTCTTTTCCGTTTTCTCCGAGAATCTTTAGTGGCAGAATCTTTTATACTCCTCCAAAGCGTGGTGATATAATCGTTTTTAAACCAACAAGAAACGACAGCATCAGGTTTGTTAAACGAGTAATAGGGATACCAGGTGACAAAGTGCAAATTATAGAGGGAGAATTATACCTCAATAATCAAAAAGTAAAGCGAAAGCAAATTGAGGACTTTTTTGATTATGAATCAAATCGTAGCATACCAAGATATATAGAAACACTTTCACATGAGAGGGAACACGAAATTTTAATAGATAATATTTTCAATGAACTATCATATAATAGCCCGACTTATTGTGTGCCTGACAATCAATTTTTTGTTTTAGGGGATAACAGAAATAATTCTTTTGATAGTAGGTTTCCTGAAATCAGTTTTGTACCAATGGAAAATATAATTGGGCGTGTAAGCATAGTTGGTTTATCGTTTAAGTTGGGAAAGGTTAATTGGTTGCCATTTAATTTCAGAATACCTATTGCTCTGCGGTTGAATAGGATATTGCACAGTATCGTATAAAACTCTATCTATTTATTAATTTACACAACTTTAAAGAGGAATTTTTCAATTCAGTGATAGCGTTATTAATTTTGTTCAAGTCGTTTCCCTGTAAAGCATTTTTTGCGTTTTGCAATAGTTTTTTTAACCTTTGATTAATAGAAAGACCATTGTTGCTTTCAATCAGATGTATAAATTTACTTCCATTAACTTTGGCTTCTGCAAGAGAACGAGCTTTCATATCTTTATCAAAGTTATTTATTGATTGGTTAACCATGTCTTGAATATCGGTTTCACTTAAGCCAAAACTTGAATTTATTTCAACCGTTTGTTCAATGCTAGTGCTTTTTTCTCTTGCAGTAACAGTCAATATTCCATCAACATTAACTGTAAATTCTATTTCAACTTTTGCAGAACCTGCAGGTAGTGGCGGTATTCCTTTTAGTTCAAACTGCGCTAGAGACTTGTTATCTTCTATCATTTCGCGTTCTCCTTGACAAACGTGAATTTTCATTGCCGTTTGCCCGTGAGCGTAAGTCGTAAACTCTTTTGTTTCTGAAACTGGTAGTGGTGTATTTCTTGGTATAATTTTTTCAACTATTCCTCCCATGGTTTCTATGCCAAGTGATAAGGGTAAAACGTCGAGGAGAATATTCCTATCTTTTAAGCCCGAAGTTAAAACATGAGCATGTAAAGCTGCTCCAATTACAACTGCTTTGTCTGGGTCTACATCACTTAGTATTTTATTTCCAAAAAGTGTGATTAGTGAGTTTTGTACTAATGGTACTTTAGTTCCACCGCCAACTAAAATTACTCCTTTTATGCTATCAATTTTAAGATTTATATCGCATATAGTACGAGTGGTTATGTTGATAGTCTTGTTAACCAATGGGGTAATTGCCTGTTCGAATTCTTCTTTAGTAATTTTGCATTTAAATAATTCACCGTTAATATTGAAGCCAAAAATGCCTGATGTATTTTCGCTTAGGTATTCCTTGACAAGGCGTGTGTTATGAATTCTAATGTTACTAAGGTATGTAACATCGGGACGTTCTTCACTTAAACTTTCCTTTTCTCTATACTTAGAAAGCACAATTGAACTTAGTAGGCGATCAAAATCATCACCACCAAGTTCGGTATCACCGCCAACCGCAAGGACTTGAAACACTCCTTGATGTAACTTCAATATTGAAATATCGAATGTTCCGCCACCTAAGTCATAAACTGCGTATATTCCACTGTTATTATTCTTTTTAATCGAATGAGAAAATGCAGCAGCAGTTGGCTCATTAATTAAACGAAGAACCTCTATACCAGCTAATTTTGCTGCATATTTGGTTGCATTACGTGCTGAATCGTCAAAGTAAGCTGGCACAGTGATTACCGCTTTTTTTACTTTTATCCCTGTGGATTTTTTTACTTTTTCGCACAAAGCTTTTAATATCTCGGCAGAAATTTCAACAGGAGTAAGATATTTATCTTCTGCACATTTTATCCTAATAACTTTTTCACTTTCCTCATCTATTTCAAAATTGATACTTTCTTTATTTAAATCTTTGACATTTTTACCCATTAAGCGTTTTATGGAGTATATTGCACCTGGACCAGCATCATATCCTATTTTAAATATGTTATTTTCATATGAAATAACAGAAGGCAGTAATTCTCTCCCCTGCTCATCTTTAAATATTTCTACGTCACCAGCTTTATTGACTACAGCAATTAAAGAATTGGTGGTACCAAGGTCTATGCCAAACACTATTTCATTTGAATTTGGTTCAGAGACTTGAATTGGACGCATTTTTCTTTACCTCTTCAAATGACTTATATAGATACTTCAATCTTAAAACTTGCATTACAGCTTCATCAAAATTTTTTACAGCAAAAGCATCAATTAAGTTTTTAGTGCAATTTTTTATCTTTTCATCAATTATCTTACTTGCAAATTGCAGGTTATCGCAATCTAGCAAGTACTCTCTTATTTCTATTGATTCATTTAGTATCTCGGAATTTGTATGATTCTCTTGGATTTTCACGCCAAAAAGATCCAATAAATGTTCGGCCCGTTTTAGTGGAGACTTTAGCACTTGGTAAGCTTTGTTTATGCTTTTCATGTTTTTGGACTTTCCTTTATTTATATCAGTCTTGCTTAGTTCAATGTATTTTTTCTCTAGCTCATCAAAGTTGATATTGAAAGCTGGCTCAATTTCAAGCAATGAAAAGTGGTTTCTAAACATGAAAACTTCCTCCGCAACCACATTTTCCTTTCTCATTAGGATTTTTGAAAATAAAACCTGATGAGAATTTTTTCTCTACATAATCTATTTCAGAGCCAAGGATAAACATGATAGATTTCGGATCGATTAATACCTTGACTTTTTGACCGTTACTGCATCTTTCTTCAATTACCGACTCTAAAGGACGAGTATCATATGCATATTCGATGTCATATTTTAAACCGGAACACCCTTTTTGTTTAATTAGCACTCTTATTCCTATTGCTTTTTCTGATTTTTTAAAGTTATCATGCTGTTTTTGATCCAATAAATATCTTATCCTTTCTACTGCATTTGTAGTGATGGTGATAGGTTTTTTATCTTTCTTTACAGCATTTACTTCTTGATATTCGTCCATAACTTTTTTAGTTATTACTTTTACTTTGTTTACTTTGATAATCATGAATAGCAGCTTTTATAGCATCTTCAGCAAGTACTGAACAGTGTATCTTTACTGGAGGTAAAGATAATTCTTTCACTATTTGAGTGTTCTTTATCTGTGTTGCATCTTCAATAGCTTTACCTTTAATCATCTCCGTGAGTAAAGAGCTTGAAGCAATAGCAGAACCGCAACCAAAAGTTTTGAATTTTGCATCTTCAATAACACCTTTGTCATTAACTTTTATTTGTAGCTTCATGACATCTCCGCATGACGGCGCGCCCACTAAACCAGTGCCAACGTTTGGATCATTTTTATCCAAGGAACCAACGTTCCTTGGATTTTCATAATGATCTAAAATTTTTTTGTTATAACTCATAGAATTACCCCCATAAACCACTATTTTACATTATAGCACATTTAATTTAAAGACTAAAGAAAAACACACTTGTGATTAGCATATTTTATTCACAAAAGATGACACACGCAAGTATATTTGCTTTACAAATACATGTAGTACATGTAATTTTTTACATTAAGTTTAAATTTTAAAAGGAGTATTTACTTGAGTTTGTTTGGTAACTTTTATAAAGGCTTGTTAAAAACTTCTTCTCGCTTTAGCAACGGGGTGAAAAATATTTTTTCTGGCAAAAAAAAAGAAATAGATCAATTCCTTTTGGATGAGCTAGAAGAGCTTTTAGTGAGTATGGATGTTGGTCATAAAACTTCTAAGTTAATTATTGATAAGCTTGCGAGTATCAAGTGTGATAAGGAAGTTGAGCATAACGTTGTCACGCACCAATTAATCAATGAAATAGAAGCTATGTTGAGCCCTGTTATGCAACCGCTTATTTTGAATAAGAAACCACATATAATAATGGTATGTGGGGTAAATGGTAGTGGTAAAACCACAACTATAGGCAAACTCGCGTATAAATATAAAAAAATGGGAAAATCTATTGTACTAGTTGCATGTGATACATTTAGAGCTGCTGCTAGTGAACAGTTAAATATTTGGGCAGAGCGTTCTGGTTGTCCTATCGTTATTGGAGAATACGGCAGTGATTCTGCAAGTTTAGCATATAGAGCTGTAAGTCAAGCTATAAAAGACAACATTGATGTTGTTCTGATTGATACAGCAGGCAGGCTACAAAATAATGTAAACCTTATGGAAGAGCTATCAAAAATATATAGAACAGTAAAGAAATTAGATGATACTGCCCCTCATGATGTTATTTTAATTCTTGATGCAACCACTGGCCAAAACGCTTATAGCCAATTAGAAGCATTTAGCAAGATGGTGAGCGTGACTGGGCTAATTATAACGAAGCTAGATGGCACTGCTAAGGGTGGAGTAGTTATTGGACTTGCAGAAACTTATAAAGTGAAGTTGCTGGCTATAGGAATTGGTGAAAGTATAGAAGATCTAAAGGAATTTACTGGCAAAGAATTTGCTAAGGCGTTGTTTAACTGTGATTGAAGATTTATTTCAGCTCTTTTATATGTTTAAACTTAATTATTTTGTTATTATAAGATAGGTAGTTGCTGTTTTAGGTATAGTATAGTTTTTAAAGATCCATAATTTTTTACTTTTTTAACCTTTAGATTAGCATGTGGGATATTCTTAATTAATTTTGCTTGAAAGTATAACTTTATCATAGCTTCTTAAAGAAGCTGTTAATACTAAATTAACTAACTTTTTAAAAAAGGTAAGCAACATCAGCTGATAATTCCTATGTTTTTAGTTTTTCACAAGACTCAGGTACACTTCTTTTTTGTGCAAAAATATTTTGCAACAAGTATTTAACACTGTAATGATTATAGCTAATCGATATTAATATCCCATTCAATTGCTCTCTTCTTGGGTTTCCGTATTTGTTCCTGTTATCTAACTCTTGGACTTCTAGTAGAGTCAGTCTAGAACCATTAATTTTATAAATATAGCATTGCCGACAGCTTTTTTGCCATTGGTATTGCCTATTAGAAGTGACGCTGATGGATGTCAATGGAGGTATTAGTTCTACTTCAGATATTTCAAAAATGGCTAACTTCATTTCTAGGGGCAGACCTGTTTTAAATAACATACGGAACGTGGTATTGATTGCTATTTCTGCTTTCAAAATACAATACCGTATTCACCCTATGTGTTCTAAAGTTTTAAGGTCCTGCTGTTTTGTCTATTCTTGGTTATATGGCCAATCATTAAAAAAAATATCATACTATTTTGTAAGAATGATCAACTTATGAGCTCAGGTGCGAACCTGTATTATAATGCTTAGTTCTCATGTAAATTTAGCTTCACACATTGTTTGTGAGGATTGATAATTAGAAATTTTTGTGTTTTTATTTTTTTATTGTCATTATTAGATCAGCTAAAGATACTATAGATTAAAGCTTAATTTTTTGGTTTCTTTATCTTAGGAAGCTTTGCTCTTAGGTTGCTCTAAAGACTTTTCGCACAATAATAAAAATTATTGAAAGAAGAAAGTTATCCAATATTAGCTGTAATTCCAAGCGAAAGGGTAGACTTTCCAAGTTAAGTTTAGGTTCGCCATCACAGTTGAAATGCTTGGTACCTTAAACAGTATCTTCAATAGAAACTCTATCTGACTTTTTTATTCTTATTAAAAGAAGTTTGGAGGGTAATAATTTTGCATCTGGTAACGACTTTTATTAAAAGTGGTATGGATGTATTGCTTACTTCTGTTTTTACTACTATTTCTTTAATAACTATAGTTCAATTGTCATATGCGATGAATTTTTTACCCACCTACAGTATACTTTGACTGCAGAACTAACATATGTGTACAGCTCTCATAAAAGCCAGGTTACTTTCCATAATTACAATAGGGACTAGCTAAATAGGTAAAATAAGTTTAAACAGCGAAACCTCATAAACCTTGTAATATTAAGATAATTTTCATAAATTGAGCATGATGCACTTCAGACACTTTTCATATGTGCATTGTAAGGTGCAAAAGTTGTATAATAATTTATTTGACTTGAACTGCTTATTATATAAAGTTATAAGTAACATATGAATAAAGGTTAACATGGCAGTTAAAATAAGGTTAGCAAGATTTGGTGCAAAAAGACGCCCTTTTTATAGAATAATTGTAGCTGATTCGCGTGCACCAAGAGATGGACGTTTTATTGAAAGAATAGGGCAATATGATCCAATGCTAGCGAAAGACAATAAAAATCGTGTTGTGATAAAAGCTGATAGGTTAAAATATTGGCTAAGTGTAGGTGCGCAAGCAACTGAAAGAGTATTATGGTTCATCAAAAAAGGTCTTTTAGATTTAGAAACAGAAAAGAGAAAAATGGAACCAAGGGAAACAAAAAGGAAAAAAGTAAAAGAACAAGAGGCGTAAGTCTCTTTAATGCTGTCAGTAAATAATAATGATATATTAGATAATGTTGTATCTTCTGATTTGTCAGCTATGAAAGATTTTATCTTTAATAGTGTTGATAATGAAGATATTAAGCTTGCTGCTGATGTTATATCTCACCTTGTTAAGTCAGGTGGAAAAAAAATCAGGCCTAAACTCGTCTTTGTTATATGTAAAATGCTTGGCTATTCTAGAGAGGATAGAATTAAAGTTGCTGCATCGGTAGAATTTATACACAATGCTACTTTGCTTCATGATGATGTGCTTGATGAAAGTGAAGTGCGTCATGGAGTTGAAACAGCAAATAAAATTTGGGGGAATAAGTCAAGCATTTTAGTCGGTGATTTATTATTGACTCTGGCATTTAGATGGCTTATAGAGTGTGAGAATTTAAACATTATTTCTATCCTATCTAGGGCATCGCGTTCACTTGTGAAGGGTGAAATAAAGCAGATGACGACATGCTTTAATCCTAACACTATTAGGGAAAACTATTTTGATATCATTGGAGAAAAAACAGCATCTTTATTTTCTGCATGTTGTGAAGCCGCATCTGTAATATCTGGTGCTACAAGTGATGAGATAGAGAGATTAAAGAGTTTTGGATTTAACTTTGGCATGGCATTTCAAATAATTGATGACATGCTCGATTATACTGCTAGTCAAAGTGCTTCTGGAAAGCAAGTCGGAAAAGACTTTTTTGAGGGTAAAGTTACTTTACCTGCTATTATAGCGTATGAAAAAAGCAGTACGGTGGAACAAAAATTTTGGGAAAAATGTTTTTCTTCAACTGAACGCGATTTTGATCAAGCATTGTACTATATTAATCACCACAATGCTGTTGAGCTTTCTATAGAGAAAGCAAGGCATTATATTAGCATAGCACAAAATAATATTAGTACTTTTTCTGATTCTCCTTATAAAACTGCTTTGATTAACTTTTTAAATGCGAGTATAGAAAGACAAACTTGGCTAGTTCTTGATATTTTTAGATTAATTGCTATATATTTATTAGGTTCTTAGGGGTAATGGTATGTCAAGTGGTAGTAAAGAAAAGGGGAAGAAGTTTACCGGTGTGGTAAATAAGCAGAAGAGTGAAGGTCAGCAAAATGATAGCAACAACCAAACTAGTGATTTGAACGAAGATCTCAGTATATTAAAAGAGCGCGCAGCTCAGCTTGAAGATCATTTACGCCGTGCTGTTGCAGACAACGAGAACGTCAAACGTATAATGCAAAAGCAAATCAGCGATGCAAGCGATTATGCAGTTACACAATTTGCACGTGATATAATAGACTCTTGCGATAATTTGAAAAGAGTAATGGAAAACCTGGAAGATGGTGATCCTGTTCATGAGGGGATTAAAGTAGCTCATCAAAAAATTATGAGTGATCTTAAAAAATACGGAATAAAAGAAATGGATCCAATTGGGGAACTCTTTGATAGTAATTTGCATCAGGCTATTGTAGAGAGAGAAGATAATGAAAAAGAGGTTGGTACTATCATGGAGGTTTTACAAACTGGTTATACTATTAAAAGTAGGTTACTTCGTCCTGCAATGGTTGTTATTTCCAAGAGATCTGCTGATTGTGAAAACAATTAGTAAAATAAAATAATGTGTAATATTGTTTTTTCAGGTGTTCAACCGAGTGGTATATTACACTTAGGCAATTATCTTGGTGCAATTAAGCAGTGGGTAGATTTACAGAATAAATATAAATCTTTTTTTTGTATTGTTGATTTACATGCAATTACAACCAATAGGCTTTCTGCAAGCGAATTAAAAGGTAATATTTTAAAAACAGCAGCAGCTTACATTGCGTGTGGAATAAATCCAGAAAAGTCCATTATTTTTAGTCAGTCCACAGTTAGCGGCCATACTAAGCTGGGTTGGCTGCTTGGGTGTTATACGCCAGTTAGTTGGCTTAACCGTATGACTCAATTTAAAGGTAAGGCTGGTGATGGCAAACAAAGAGCATCTTTGGGGTTATATAGTTACCCGGTACTTATGGCTGCAGATATATTGCTGTATCGAGCTAAATACGTTCCTGTTGGTGATGATCAAAAGCAACATTTAGAGCTCGCACGTGATATCGCGTTAACTTTCAATAATTACTATAAAATTGATCATTTTATCATACCTGAAATCCTACTTTTAGATTATACATCGAGGATAATGAGCTTAAGGAGTAGTGCAAGTAAGATGAGTAAGTCTGATTCTTCAGAAGGTTCATGCATTAACCTTGATGACACCGATGATCTAATTATTAAAAAAATAGGAAAGGCAAAAACAGATTCAATACTAGGCTTTGATTTTGCTACTTTAAAATACCGCCCGGAAGTAAGTAATTTATTAAACATTTATTCAGCACTCGGTAGTTTTGATGTAAGTAAAGTGTGTGAAGAAATGAATAAACATGATATGAAGTTCTTTAAGAAAGAGTTAGCTGATTTAATCATCAGTGTCGTATCACCCATACGTGAGAAGATTAATGATCTCTTAAAATACCAATCTTATTTATATGAAATCTTAAAAAGAGGTACAGAAAAAGCAGCAGAGATTGCAGATCATAGCATAAGAGAAGTTAAGGATATTATAGGGCTTGTTCAATAGTTGAGTATTAGAGGTTTAAAGTACAAAGAATATAGATGTATTCTGTTTTTTATGTGGTTACTAACACTTAAATTTATCAAAAGCTTGAGCTAGTTATAAACTGATTTTAGGTGCTAGATTTGGTAGTTCTCTTCTAAATAAGAATTCAGAAAAAATGTAGGATATGTGTACATCTATCTGTGTATATTGAAGGTACGCTATATTTTTTTACTGAGTTTTGGTTGTTTGATAGAAAAGCCTGCAGATGAAGGTGGATTTTTTGAGTTCTCTAAATATCTTTGCCCTCAGTATAATGAGAGTATGAGTATGCGGAAGTAATTTTCCTGTAGTTAGCCAAAACAAAATTAAGTAAAACTTATTTTTTTATCGAGGATTTAATATTACCATCTTGTCGTCTATTTTGAATTTGTAGAATAAACATTGATGTAAAAAATTTAGTTCATGCTTTTTCTGAATTGCCCAGTTTGAGGCCATCATTATCACGCAGGTTAGTTATATATCTCAGAACAGAGAAAAGGTGTTATGCTGCTACTTGCACCCTTGATTAAAGATGCTAGTGCATCTTATAATAAAGTGTGAGGTCTGCAGAAAATCTAGATAGTATAAGGTCACCTTGTCTATTTGTATCGATTCAAAACGTGACAATAAATTAATATGTGTAATAGAAGGATTGGTTGATATATAGGCGTTTGAAAAGAGAAACATATATTCTAGTATCTAGTATCTTACACCATGTTTTGGTAGATTATCTGCAATAAACATAAACAACTGGCTTAGTGCTAAAAGGACTTAGCTTCAGTGCTATTCATAAAAGAGTTGCAGAATCCAAGATTAAAGAGGTTAAATTTTAATCTTGTAGTAATAAAGGGTATATTATATGTTAGTGCGTTTTTGTATCAATATACTTTTACCTCTAAACCATTAACTAATATGATTGTAAATTTATGGGCATTAATTCAATAATAATAATGTTAAGTAAATTAAATACTTATGTAACTTCAATAAGTATTGTTAGAGGATTCTCTATATAGTGCTTAAAGGTATTTAAAAATTTTGCTCCCATTGCTCCATCAACTGTTCTATGGTCAGCTGAAAGTGTTACTATCATTATCTCTGCAATCTCTACTTTTTCATTTATAATAATCGGTTGCTTTTTGGATGCACCAACGGCCATAATGCAAGACTGCGGCGGATTAATAATAGCACTGAAAGCTTTTATACCAAACATCCCTAAGTTGGAGATAGTGACCCCTTTTCCTTGAAATTCTTCAGGTCTTAATTTTCCGGATTTCGCTCTGTTTACTAAAGTTTTCACTTCTCTTGATATAGATAAAATACCTTTTTTGTCAGCATCTTTCACTATAGGAGTAATTAGGCCATCTTCAAGTGCTACAGCAACTGAGATATCTATGTTTGAATATCTTACTATCTTGTTATCTATCCACGAGGAATTTATGTCAGGAAATTTTTTTATGCTAAAAGCCGCAGCTTTAATAATTAAATCATTAATTGTTACTTTATTGTTTTCGTTTGCTGAGTTGATCTTATTTTTGAGCGATATGAGGTTGTCAACCTGGCAGTCTACAGTTAAATAAAAATGTGGAATATTCTGCTTAGATTCAACCAAGCGCTCTGCTATCGTCCGGCGCATGTTACTTACTTCGATTATAATGTCTTCACTTAACTTTTTACGGCTTTCAATTTGTGTACTATCATCTAAAAGTTCTAATACATCAGCTTTAACGATACGACCATGCGGACCTGTACCTTTTAGGTGCGTTATGTCAACACCTTCACTTTGAGCTATTTTTTTAGCTAATGGGCTTATTTTTATTCTATCTTCTACTACTACCTTGTTGGTATCTTCTTCTTTTCTAGGTCTTAGTGTTAAGCACTGGGATGATGTTGGAAGATTAGTTTCAATTTCCTTTTCAGGTTTGGTATTAGTAACAGAAGCTGAAACGTAGTTATCAAGTGCATTCCAATCTTCCTCCTCTTCCAGCATTATAGCTATCGGTTGATTCACAGGTACACCGCTTACTCCTTCTGACACTAAAATTTTTGCTAAAACTCCTCTATCTACAGATTCAAGCTCCATTATAGCTTTGTCGGTCTCTATTTCAGCAATTATATCACCTACTTCTACTTTGTCTTGTTCTTTTTTGTACCATTTTACGATTTTTCCTCCTGTTTTACTCATTGTCGGTGAGAGAACAGGCATTAATATTTCTATGGGCATTAACTTTGTATTTAAAGATCTATTCAATTTTTAATTTACTCTTTATCTTGTGTCAATCTAATCGTGAATTATTATAAATGAGTTTGTTATAACAGAAATAAAAAAGTGCAGTGAAAGGTGATGTTGCCATTTTTTTCCCGTGATGCTAAAGCATGGGTACAGAGAGGATTATGTGAGAAAGTTGATTCAGTTAGTAAAAGGTTTGAATTAACAGTAGTTTTCAAGCTTTCTGTAGCTATCTCTTTGAACAGAGTAGAAAAAAAGTGTACTAATTTTTTTGATGCTCTGGGTAATCTTTTTCCTCCGTGGTGCTGTTGTATTTTCCACAGAAACTATTCACCATTTCTTCGGTAAATGAGCTTATAATTCTTGTATAGTATCACTTCATTCTCTTAGCGATTAGTTCGCTTTGAAAATTAACCTAAAAATTTTGCTATTTTCTTTTTTAACTTTACTTTTTGTTTTACTTTCTATGCCTGTAATATCAATCTGATCGACTTTCTCTTTTATTGAGTTGATATGTTTATAATGTCTGATATTTGGATCTTGCAACTGCACTGTTAGTTATACAAAGGGTAATTAAAATCAGATATTTAACTTGCAGCACGCTTATGTATAACCTAATCTAAGTAACTTAGTATGGTATTTAGCATTAAACTCTATTAACTCAGAAGTTTTGTTTTTTAGCGACATAAAATACTTTTCTCATTTACATTAGTTACACCTTTTTATAAAGTACAGCAGTTAAACTTAAATAGTAAATTTATACGTAGTTATTTTAATTAGTTACTAAAATGAGAAAAAAAGCCTGAATTTTAGCCATTTTAAGTGATAGTTAAAATTTATGACTTATTATGTTATGACCCTAGCAGTTCTTTTCTGACTTCTTCTTCGATTTTTTTTCTTATATTTACATTAAGGCTCCCTACCGAAGAATTAGTTATAGTTCCGAGACTATAGAGATTTTTTATTGTTTTTTTAATGAAGTCACTTATTTCTTTTTTATTGAATTTCTCAATAATAGGTTTAATCTTCACATACTCTGGAGAGCCTTTGCTTTTGTCAATGCAGCCACCTACACCAGGTATACTGCTTCTAAAATCACTGGTACAACTTACCGTTTTATACTTGATTTCACCATTTTCTATATATGCAATTTGATTATCTTGTATAGATTTCAATGTATTTGCTGTTGTTATCTTTCCTTCTAGTCTTAAATTTTTCTATAAATTACTGTTTTTTTGTAGCTTGTATTTTCAGGATCATATCTTCTATGTTTACTTTCGCCCGCAACGGTGATTGATTTCTCACGATCTTGCTTATCTAAACTACACATTTTTATAAAAGTGGATTTCCTGTTTTTACTTGAAATGTGGTTTTCGTTATTACTTCTTTCCTCTATAGCTCTAATTTTAATTAGAGGATAATCAGGATCAATTCTTAGTTTAGTCTTAATATAATCTCCTGGCATTCCTGATCTTCTCTTAGTAGAACATACATGAGATTTACAGTTAACAGATGTGTCTGCTATATGACCTGCTTCACCACTTTCCCCATGCTTCTATTTCAATAGAATCAAACATTATTGATAAATCATCTGTATAAATATCTTTATTTTTCGAATCATAGAATTTTTTCACTCTTTTTCTCAAGTTCTTGCTTCAGTTGTTTCTTAGTTATTTCTTCCAATCTCTTTTTTGAACCTTCCAAGTCAAACCTACATAATTTATTAGCATAAAAAACCTCTGCCGTGTCTGCTTTGATTGGCTGGTCTTTTAATTGCATACACTTCTATGTTTCTTGGTGCTCTTGTCTTTGCATTCCACTTCCTCATACTTCAAGTAAAATGGATTATTATCCTTTTTATTCAAGTATTGTGTTGAACGAGTATATGTTCCATTAACGCAGATGCAGCCATAATTATCCTGATTACAATTTTTTCTTCATGCTTTCCATCTATTAGTTTGTATACTACTTTCAGCCCTTTACCAGATGCAAATGCTTCATCTATCTTATTATTTTGATTTATATAGTAGCTGCATTCTACCTTCTTTTGCTTATTTTTATCAAGAAAGAAAATATACCCTTGCCTGTTAAATATATATTCTATCCACCTCTTCTTGAGGTTTTTGTAGAAGGTTGACTGTTTCTTTTTCTTTGCTTGGAAGATAATAGAACTGATTTGATTTTTTTGAATAAACAGCATCGTATTTAATATATTTTGTCTCCATTAGCTTTAATGGTATTATCTCACTTTCTCTTTGAAGTGCATATTCCTCTGGTTCTGGCTTCTAGCCAGAAAGACAGAGTATTTTGCTTTTGGTATTTTTTTGTACTTTACTTTTACTTTTGGATGCCCTAAGTTATCTAATTTGCACTTACCTTCTGTATTAAACTCTTCACATTCTTCTTTAGTATCAGGAACATAACCATATTCTTTCAGAACTTTAAATTGTTGCATATTATTTTCTAATATACCTTTTATAATATTGTCAACATTACTTTTATTATTAGTTGTTTTCGCTACTATTGCTGTCTTTATTACTGTTAAAGACAGAGGGCTAATGTTTGTAGTAGAATTAGTATTAACATCGAAAGTACAGGAACCATTTTTATATTTTTTATTTACTTGACTTATGCAATTTTTTCTGTTCATCTTCATTCTTATCTTTAACGTATTACTCTGTTTTCCTTGCATGTTACTTTGTACTATCTCTACTACCTCAGGTTCCGGGGCTGGTGGTGCTGGAAAACAATGGACGAACTGCGGATTTTTTTCATTTATGCCTTGAATTCCATAGTATTCAGCGCAGAGCTTACCTTTTTTCTATATGTTATAAAGTAGTATGTAGTGCTATCTTTAATCTTTATTTAAAATAAAATGTTTCTTAATTTCATCTGTAGTAGGAAGCTTATCATTATTATCTTTTTTGTACTTTCTAGAAAAATCTAACTCTTTTTCAATTTTTCCATCTTCTATTGTTAGATCACTGACTATTACCTTAACCTTAGGTTCAAAGTAATCATTATTTTCATTCGTTATAGGAACAATTTTCACCTTAGGAGGTGGGATCGTAAGTTGTTTGCAAAATGGAGGTGGACTAGGAGCAAGTGGCACGGGAGTACATCTCACTTTTGTTTGATAACAAGTGTCACAAAGGTTACTATAATCTATAATGCTAAAATCCCAAAATTTCGTAAATCCAGATTTACGAGCACCTTTTTGACTACAAGCACATATTTGGGAAGTTTGGCAAGTCTCTCTTTTTCTTCATCAGATATGTTACTGTCAATCACACCATCTGCCATTCCCATTCAAGGCCTTTCCCAATTTTTGTTCTAACGGATGTCTTATCTCCTTCCCAATCGATAAAAGCTGCTGCTGATACTCTGGCTCCTATACTTTGTGTTCCATATATTTGCAGTAGGATTCTCCGCTTTGTAAGTCATAACAGTAACTTTTTCCGTTATAAGCACATACTCTAATTTTAGGATTAAAGTAGCCATTTACTCCTTGATCTTTTATTGCTATTATCTTAATTTCTTTTACCTAATTACTAGCAAGCATTCCTTCAAACCAAGTATTGCTCTTTACAAAAGGTGGACAATCAGCATACCCTTGATACGAAAGACTAAATATCAGAGAAGCATGAATGAAAAATTAAATCTTACACTTTTCATAAAACACCGGTAACCATTTATTAACTTTGTCGCCTTTTTCCCTTATCGCTTCATACATATACTTTATAGTCTTTTTATTAGCTGAGAGGACGTACATTTCTTGTATATTCTTCAAGTCTAAATTTAAAGTTATTAACCCTTTATGTTGCTTTATTAAGAATAAACCTTCCTGTGTTGGAGTTTGCAAAATTGTATTCAGTTCCTCTTTCGATAAAGAAAATGCTTTCATGTATAATCTATTTGCATTGATATTTGGCATCAAAATTCTTGTATCGACATGCTTATCTAAGTATTGAGTAAATTTGCTAGTAAATGCTAAATTTAGGTTTTCAGTACTTGAAATTACCACGACATTTAATTTTGTCATTCTTTGCATCCAGTTATCAAACTCTTTCTCTGTGGAAAAAATATTGCTTATTTCCCATGCTTCATCTAAAACAAGTATTACAGGTGAGCCATCACATTTTGCTTCGAAAGAGTATAAAAAATAGTAAAGTATCACGGACATACATTCCTTTCGTTTTGTGAGGTTTGCAGTATTGAGAGATATAGTTTTTGTTTTCCAATCGATATCGGATTCACCACCTTGAAGTAAGTAAGCAAACTCACCATCACCACACCATTTACTTATTTTACCCCCGAGGGGTAAAAGCATCTCAGAAATTTTAGAAATAGAACGTAATTCTCTTGGTACAGTAAATATAGAATCTACAATTTTTTTTATCTTTTCTTCTATGTTTACTAAGCTTGTATCATCTATCATCTTTTTGATTAACTTAATCAGCATATTGCGATTGGAAGCGCTATCTTCAATATTTAATGGGTTAAATTTTAGGCTTTTATCTTTATATTTTGGGTCAATTATGTAATATTTACCACTCATTGCTTTAGTAAAGATTATTGATTTTCCAGTGTTATCCAATATAATAATTTTAGGATTAAATTTTCTTGACTCAGATAGTAAGAAATTAATTAATGAAGTTCTGCCAGAATTTGGAGCTCCAAGTATTGTAGTGTGACCATTGTTTTTCTTCCCATGAAAATTAAAAAAATAAGGGCTTCCTTTTTTTGAAAAAAAGATCGTCACTGCTTCTTTCCATCTTCCTCCTTTTAATGTACCTGATGTAAAGTCATGTAGCATAGCAAAGCTGCAAGCGTATTTTGCTAGTATACTTTTTGGTTGCGTAATAAAAGTAAAATTGCACGGAAGTTGTGCCCAAAAATGATTTTCCATATGTAAATCAGTTCTAAACATCATCAAACCAATTGACGACATTACGGAGGATAGGCTGCTAATATTTTCAATTAATCTATTTCTATTATCTGCAAAGATTGCAAAAATAATTTTTTGTTGACAAAAGTTAATAGCAGAAGTTTGTCCAAGTTCTATTATTTCCTTTATTCCTGAATTTTGAAGTAGAGTATTGTCCTCACTGATTTGCAGCATATTAATTTGATTTTTAAATTCTTTAACTGCTTTATTGTTACTAGTAAATATTATTATTTCTGTAATAATAAACTCAGAGTCAAGCTGTAAACACCTGTCTATATTCTCTAATGGAATTTCCCGATATTCTTTTATGCAAAAGATAGAGCCAAACTTTTGTTGATTTTCAAATGTTGTTTGAAATGTATTAAAGCCAAAAGCTACCTTTAAATCTTTAATGTGTTGCGACAGATCTATTTCACGTATTGGATAATCTTTGTGTGTTAACGTAACGATGTAATGGAGAAATTCTGTCATTTCAGAATATACTCTACCCTCACTAAACCTAAGACCAAGCTTCTTGGCCCCGAAAGGTTTTAAATCACTTTGAATTAAATCAGTTACCTTCCTTAATTCGTGATGATTTTCTCTTAATGACAGCTTATGCTCATTCTTTATTCTACTGAGAAAAAACGAACTATTAATATAC
Source organism: Wolbachia endosymbiont of Onchocerca volvulus str. Cameroon (assembly GCF_000530755.1). Taxonomy (NCBI): domain Bacteria; kingdom Pseudomonadati; phylum Pseudomonadota; class Alphaproteobacteria; order Rickettsiales; family Anaplasmataceae; genus Wolbachia; species Wolbachia endosymbiont of Onchocerca volvulus. The sequence goes on along the minus strand of NZ_HG810405.1, from coordinate 837,739 downwards.
TTACCGAAATTGCTAAACACTAGTACAATATATAGCTCATTTATATAATGTAATTTGCTGTCAGTGAGTTTATTAAACCAAGTTGAATGTAATTTATCAGAAAAGTCTCCAGTTTTATTCCATTTTAAGCGGAATTTGTTACGCTTTCTAACAGTATGAACCCAAACGGTAAAATATAGGCTATTGATATTTTTTGATATACTTTTTCTAATTTCAGTTCTAAGGTCACTATAGTTCTCAGCAGAGAAATAGTCTTCTAACTTGATTATTTTTAATAATTCTCCCTGTTTTGTTAATATGGTTTCTTCATTATAATGGCAGGAGTAGGGGATAAAATCTAAATCAATACTTTTTAATAATGCTAAATTTAATTTATTTTTTCCACCAAGCTTAGGATTAATTGTTAGTATTTTTGGTTGCATATAACATCGTGTATATTTAATAAATAAAAGGTAACTAAAATGCTGCAAGTGATACTTAATAATCTTTGTCTTTTTTGCTATCGGATTGTAAGCTTGTACTTTTTGAGAAGTTAAATTTCTCTTTCAGGTAATCCGTTGCTTTTTCTATGCTACCAAGCATCATAACCAACATGCCAACAAACATTATTATGAAAAAGATTAAGCCCCTGAACACTATTGCAAATATCACTGCAATTATACATAACCCTATAATTGTTGAAGGACTCATATTCTCTATAATATCTTTAACTGAGAATGAAAAAATAAAGTTTTTTATTATTTCTTGTATATCCTTTAATTCAGTACTTGCTAAACTTGCTTTGCTAGAGTATGATGCGAAACTGAAGCTCAGCAAGGCTATGAAAACTAAAACTCTGTTCAATTGAATATGCATCAGCTAAATATTTCTTAAATATCTTTTAATTATAGCAACTTCCACATCAACGAGCAAGAACTGTATTTACTTGTTTACTGCAAGTGTAATATATATTTGGTTTTTATCATTATTTATTGATGTGTTGATATTAACATGATGATTCACATTAATAGATATTAACTTGTTTGATAGAAAGCTTAAATGCAATCCGGATGCTGTTATAGCAAACACTGCAGTCATAAAACAAATAACCCTGCTTTTATCAACCCCAATGTTATTTCTCTTGTAACAATGTGCTATTCTTACTGAAAGAATACGACTTCTGCAAGAATAATGTAAAGATTTTTATTATTCAGTTATTTTTCAGGTAATGTACTTTTACTATTGTTTTTGTTTGTATGAGGTTTTACTCAATGAAAGAGCTATACTTTTTTATTCTTTTTTTCTTTAGATTGTAATGGATTACTATGATCATCTGTAATCCCAGTGTCAAGCACTGGGATTTAAAAGGAGAAAAATATAGGTTCAGGTATCACACATTGGAATAACACCATTTATTGTAAAAATAAGTGTTTATGCATAAATTGCTTTAATATACAAGAAATTTACCAAATAAAAAAGGTAAAAGTAACTTTGTGATAGATAGTATCCTCTAATCTTGCAGATTGGATTCTATGATGTCTTAGAGGCTATATGAACACATTTTGGCTTATATAGGTAAAAACTAGAAATTTTTGTAGAGACATAAGGTATATATAATGTAAAAAATTAAGCATTAAGTATAAAATACCAAACTACGTAATATTTTTGTTATTTTGATCCGCACAAATTAAAGATAACTAAATACCTTCATTCTTGTGATGAGAAAGCTGGTAGAATTTGTCAGGTAATTTTTAGTTCTATTTTTATAGCTAGAAAAAATCTGAATCTATTGGTTAACTATTTGCTTTCCTAATTGCTGGGTTTTCTGCTTCCGCAGATTTGCTTTCAATATAACTATCTGCTTGTTGAATTAACATATTCACTACTTCTTTTACAGGCTTTTCTCTATCAACCATGCCAACACTTTGACCGGCCATTAAAGATCCCGTTTCAACATCTCCTTCAATCACTGCTCTTCTTAGAGCTCCAGACCAGAATTTTTCTATCTCAAGTTGCCCATCCTCTTTTGAAATCTGTCCCTTTTGATATTTATCGATAATTTCTTTTTGATGTTTCATAAAATCGTCACTTGCTTTGTTGGCTATAGCTCTTACTGGAATTACAGGAAAATCGGCACTTATCTGTACAGAAGATACTGCATTACGTGCAGCTGATTTTATAAACACTTCCTTAAAATTTTTATGAGCAATTGATTCATTCGTGCAGACAAACAATGTACCTATTTGGCAACCACTTGCTCCTATTTCTAGGTAATTAACTATCATTTCTCCTCTCCCTATCCCACCTGCAACAAATACTGGTGTTTGCTTATTTTTAAAATGAGGCAATATTTCTTGTACGAGAACGGAAGTACTAACAGGGCCTATATGCCCACCTGCTTCCATTCCTTCTATTATTAACGCATCTACTCCCATTTTTACTAACCTCTTTGCAAGGTTTAATGATGACGCAAAGCATATTACCTTTATGCCCACATTCTTGATTTTTTCTATACTAGCCTTCATTGGCAATCCACCGGCAAGAACTATGTGACTTACTTTTGTTTCAATGCATATATCTATCAACTTATTCAAATTTGGGTGCATAGTAATTAGATTTACACCAAATGGCTTGTTAGTTAGTTTTTGTGTCTCCATGATTTCTTTTTTCAGTAAATCAGGAGACATCGCACCGCATGCAATTACACCAAAACCACCGGCATTTGAGATTGCTGAAACCAGGCTTCTTTCTGAAACCCAGCTCATGGCACCACCCATTATTGCAAAATCACTACCAAGGAAATTCGCTCCTTTTTTCCAGAGGCTGCTTAACATAATAAGCTATATAATGCGTTTAAAAATATTTTGTTTATCTACGAATGTGTGCTTTAAAGCACCAATTATATGTAATGTTATAAAAAATAACATAAGGTATGCAAATATTGAATGTAGCTTGTTTGCTACATTAGTTAGCTCTTTATTTTTACTAATTAATAAAGGGATATGGAAAAAGTATTTGATCTCTATGCCAGAAGTAGAGGACATAACATAACCAGATAATGGCATCAGTACCATTAGAAAATATAAAACAAAATGTACCACTTTGCTTACATTGGCTTCAAATCGAGAAAGATTTGCTGAAAGTGGTGGAACATAACTAAAGGCGCGAAAAAATGCTCGTATTACAACCAATTTAAGGACAGTAATTCCGCAAGCTTTATGAATAGTATATATACTGGACTTAATTTCATTGTTAACTGGTAAGCTTTTTATATAGAACATAGGGCAAAGCATGCTGATAATGAAAGCAGCCATTAACCAATGGATAATCCTTAAACTTAAGCTATATTTATTATTTTCCACTTTGACTACTCAACTTGATTGCCTTAAATTAGCATTTATATAGTAAAAAAACTATTTTTCAATTAAAATTATTTGCTTACTGCTTTGATCAATACTTGTACAATTATTGTAGTATGACATGAAATTATATGAGTATTGTGTTTTGAAAGTAACCATAACAGGAAGGAGGCAGCATCTGTATCTATATTTTGATGTCTAAGTTCTAAGCATAGAGACTACTTTATCATAGCTTGGCAATGACTTAATTTCTCCAATTGCGGCTAAAGTGGTTTTCTCATGTTGAGATAATAACTCCTTTGCTGCTTCTTTTACATCAGTAGTGGTAACTGCGCTAATTTTTTCTATTAGTTCATTTTTACTGATATACTTATTAAAGGTGCTATAGTAGTGGCCCAACGCTTCAACACGAGAGCTAACGCTCTCACGTGACATCAAAATTTGTGATTTTACTCGCTCTTTTGCTCTGTTTACTTCTTCTTCCTTTAGGTCACTTGTAGACAATTTTTTCAACTCCATCGTTATAGATTTTAAAAATTTGCTTAAATTGCTGCTGTCTGTACCAGCAAAAATGGAAAGCATTCCTGTGTCAGTATAGCTAGAATTAAAAGAATAAACTGAGTAAGCTAATCCCTGTTTTTCTCTTACTTCCTGGAATAAGCGTGATGACATCCCGCTTCCTAGTATGGAATCAAGTATTTGAAATGTGTGATACCTATCATCATGATAGGAAACGCTGGGGAAACCTATTATCAAGTATACCTGATCTAATTTACGATACTCTAAATATTCACCACCAGTGTAGCTTGCATTTTGTCTTTTCTTCAGGTCTTTTAGGTGAGTTTTTGAGAGAAAATCTTTAATTGACTGAGCAACTTCCTCATGTTCAATATTTCCTGCAGCAGCAAATAGTATATTTCTGTTAAAGTAATGCTCATTTATATAGTTATTTAGATCTTCTCGACTAAAAGACTTTACAGTATCTTGTGTACCTAAGATTGGTCTACCAAATGGTTGATTTTTATAAGCTACCTCAAAATATCTGTCAAAAATAATATCACTTGGTGAATCGTTAGTCTGAAAAATCTCTTGTATTACAACACTCTTTTCACGTTTCAATTCGTCTTCTGGAAACGTGGAATTCATTAATATATCTATTAATATATTAATGCCAGTTTTTATATCTTTTTTAAGAATCTTTGCATAGTAATTAGTGCTTTCTCTACCAGTACTAGCATTGAAAACTCCGCCTATGTCGTCAAAAGCTTTTGCAATTTCAAATGCAGTTCTGGTCTTTGTTCCTTTGAAAGCCATGTGTTCTAGAAAGTGGGATATGCCATTTTGATTTGCGCTTTCAGCTCTACTCCCAACGTCAACTCGTATATTAAAAGCTATGGGATCAACATTATATACTTGCTCAGTTATTATGCGCAAACCATTATCTAATCTTGTTACTTGTGGTGCATTCATTTTATATGTTCTTTTTCAAGTTTTCTTCTGCAAAGTCCCAGTTAATCAAATGATTAAGAAAAGCTTTTATATAGTCAATTCTGCGGTTTTGGCAATCTAAGTAGTATGCGTGTTCCCAGACATCCATAGTAAGCAGTGGCACTTGATCATAGATTAATGGCAGGTCAGAATTTGGAGTTTTGGTGATTTTGAGTTTTCCTTTTTCAAGCACTAGCCACACCCACCCACTACCAAACTGGCTTACTCCATAACTTAAAAATTCTTCATAAAATCTATCAAAGCCACCAATATCATCTTGAATTTTTTTTGCGAGAAGACTGTCATCTTTAGGCTTGCTGCCGCCATTTTTTTTCATTGAGTTCCAATAGAAAGTGTGGTTCCAAACTTGTGCTGCATTGTTAAATATAGAAATTTTGTTACTATTGCCATGGACTTTCGTTATTAATTCTTCAATTTTCATGTCCGTATTTTCAACTAGCTCATTGAGCTTATTTAAATATCCTCTATGGTGCTTATCGTAGTGAAAATTCAAGGTCTTTGCAGATATGTAGGGCTCTAAAGCTGTTTTATCATATGGTAACTCAGGTAAAGTAAAACTCATATTAACCTCTTTATTCTTAACCTCCTACGATAGTATCGTAATATATGCTTTTGTACAACATGTAATTAATACATTTTAAATGATGCAACAATAATTGTATATTCATTGAAAATGAAAATGTCAGAGATTTATAAGAATTTTAGAAAAATGCTAAATATAGAAATATTTCTCTGTAGAAAAAATAATAGCAAGATTATATAAAACTATTCCTATAAATTTATCCACTGTATTGATAGTGTCGTGGTCTAAAGTGAAATTTGCTTTTAGTGTTTGCACAGTTTTAAAAGTGATGAAAAGTATGCCTATTATGTATCTTATAGTAGAATTGATTATAGTGCACCACTTTTATAGTTCTACAATCTTTATATTTCAATATTTGTATATTTGTTATATTTAATAGTAAAGAGATTAGTTGATAACAAACAACTATTACTTGGGTTATTCGAGCTTGTTGATACGCTACTTGGGAAGTGTACCAGGCAAAGCAGAAGATCATAGTTGCAAGAATAGCTAAATTTGTTAATATAATTTTTAATTATATTTATACTGCTTTTATTTGGGTTGCTACATTAATTATCACATCAGTTACTTTGGCTGTTGATAAAATGTCAGGTAAATTGAGTAAATGGAAAAGCTTGAAAGGCTCTATTTCTATCAAAAGATAGTAGCAGGTTTGTAGTTTATGTTTCTCACATAATGAGTGCCGTGGTTTAACATTTAGCTATAATTCCATTATGCTTATAAATTTGCTGTATAGAGTGTAAAGTGTGGAAGATTTTATAACTGTAAAAAAGAAAGATGATTTAATGATATCTATTCGTCAAGATAAAGAAAAAAAACTTTATCAATTTTAGGATTCAATTAAGGTGCAAGAGATTTACCGAAACATAAAAACGAGAGTCTACTTGATAAGACATTAATCAGTGTTTTAAGTGCAAAAGTAGCTGATGATGTAAGGAGTTGTTTAGGAAAATATGGCTTAGAAACTGGCAGTAAAGCTTAACATTTAGCCAAAGTAGCCTTCTGGAAAGTTGTTTTTTATCTATGTTGAGCTTAAACTTATGTTTTTATATAAAGACTTAAGTTTATCTGTAAAGTTGAGTTACTGCTTAGCTGTACTGCTTTTGGTATTGTTTTCACAAAATGGTATTAATGCTAGAGTAATTCTGGACAAGGGAATATTTTATGTGGACTAGATAAAAAAAATAGATTTGAGATTTAGTGATCCTTTTAACAAGGATTCTTTTAATATTCAGCCTAAAGATAAGATTTCGAGTTATTTGTACTTCTCTTTCTTTATTTACAGCAAGTTTATTTAAATACTCAAATGGGTTTTAATGTTGTAAACCTAAAAATGTTAGACATAGGAAAATTAGACATGAAGAATAGTATTTATCATTAAAAGTCTGGAACTTGGGTCGATTGAATATGGTAAGAAAGTTTAATTAGCTAGAGTATACTAACCAATACTTCAAAAAATTATACAGCTGCTTATAGAGTAAGTGGTTGCCGGATAAACTATGCAAATTTACGTGATGATGAAAAGAAGAATAATAGTGTTAGGTATGATAAAAACATGATCTTTTAGATTAAACCCAATATTTATTATGGTTATAATAGACTTAAATTAAAGTTAAAGCAACAGATAATAAGCTATATATCTCCTGTGATTTAATAGCTTTTCAACTGAGACTTAATTATGTACAAGAGAAAATGACTTACAACATAGCGATCTAGTTGCTGCTAATCTTTCCTGTAAAAATAGTCTATCAGATGATATAAATTTTACTGCTGCTTAACTAGTAAATTTATGAGGAAAAATCTAACTGATTGTGCAAGTGAAACTCCTAAAGGGTGTAAATGCTGTAATCAACTACTACACTGAAATTTTAGCTTGAAATTAGAGTTGTTTGATCTTGATTGCATTTTTTTATATGGTAGTGGTAGTAAATTTGGGGAAGAGTATGATCATGAAGTAAACAACACACATTACACAAATGCAGGTATTACTTACTGCTCTGATTCTCACAGGTTAAGCTTGACATGTTTTAATAGTGGTTAAGGTGTTGTACGAACAAACTAACATTATATACTCTAAGCCTTGAAAACTCTCTTTTTATAAGCACTTCATGCTATTCGATATAGTAAAATTTAATTCTGAAGAAACCATTAAAAAGTTCAAAACTAACTCTGATTACATGGTTTTGATTGATTAAAGTTAAGTTTTTAATAAGTATATATAGTGGTTCAGGTAGTTTTGTTTTACTTAATGGCTGGTTTACCCATTATCTCCTTAATAATATTGCTATATTAAGAAATGTTGTAATTGTTAACATTACTTGCTGATATTATTTTAGTTATGTTTTTTGGTTATTTAGTTCTAGTAGAAGTGAAAACCCTTTTGTGCTTGTTAAATTTAAGCATCAAAGGAATTTTGCTGTTTATGATGCCTTTTATTGTCTTTACGTTAATATTAGCAGTGCTAACAATCTTAGTAGTAAGCTATAAGATTTATATTGTTGCTTATTATAACGATTTTCATGTTGAATCTAGCTTCAAGTTTAATCGCCTACTTGATTAGGCGTTTTATCTACAAAACACTTATTTTATATAAAATATAATATATAAAAACAATTACTCTTCATGGTCGTTTAAGCTACCCGTACTGCTTTCTAACTTTTATGTTCTTGTTTATGGATTTATATACAGCATAGTGATATTTGTATTTCTATTGAGGATAAGTGAAAAACTTTCATGTGAAATATCAGATTTGATTTAGTTTATTTGAAAGTGTTTTTGACTTCAGTTATTCAGGTATTTATACTCGGTCTTACTTTAAAAGGCAGCATAACCAGGTTTTATCTTGTAATCTTCAAAAGATTACTCAGTAATTTTTGTTATTATATATAACATTTGTTTACTTCTATATTTTTCTCTTGTGTGGAGCGGCAACTTCATTCAAAATCCCAAGTTAAGTAACTAGTATAGGCAATATGATGCTAGAGCATTTATTACTGCAGTGAGTACTGTTTGGTAATACAATCTTGCCGCTTGCTCTTGCCAGAGAGTAAAAAACGTGAAGCAATTTGATATAGTATTATTTATTGTGTCGATAACTACTAGCTTTTACCTGTGGGTGGGTTGCTTTCTTTTATTATAATATAATCGATTATAATTACTTCTGGTTGTGCGTTATATAATAGACTATGTGACTTTCCTTTTCTATTTTTATTTAAGTTTGCTATCGTTGCGGTTCAGCAGGAGGAATTATAGTAATGTTATCTATTTCTTGAGGAGAATCCTAAGTTTTCTCAGGAAATGCTCTTGTTAATTACTGCATTATATGTAGCGTTTGATTTGATAATAATTTTAGTGAATGTTATAGATGAATGGTGCCTTTACTGTAATATTTGTAAAGCTCTATAGTAAACTTAAATAATGTCCATTTTAGCAATTGATACTGTAGGTTCTAGTAGCTCAATAGCGATAATCGATCATGGTGGTAAGTGTTTAGTAGAACACAATTCCACCAGCAATAATCACGTAGAGTCGTTTTTTCAAGTTTTAGATGCTCTGTTCAGTAGGCATAACTATACTTATAATGAAATAGACCATTTAGTGGTAGTAGTTGGACCTGGGAGTTTTACTGGAATTAGAGTTGGTATATCAGCTGCAAAAGGCATAAATCTTGTTACAGATAAGCCATTGTATGGAGTTAGTACACTAGAAGTTCAGGCATACGCAATATCATTGCTTCGTACAAATAGTAAAAAAAATATTAGGGCTATAATTAAAAATGCTCAAGGGTTTTATACACAATTATTTAGTTTCAATTTATTACCATTATCATATCCAACTGTAGTACGTAACATTGCTAAATCCCAGTGTCTAGATACTGGGATGATAAACAATAACTGCACTACATATATGGATTGTAGTTTACCTGTATTAAATGCTAGCCATGCAGGACTATTAGCCCATTATAGGCTGGAAAATAAACAGAAGCTAGGTGAAGTTAAAGCTCTCTATTAAAATGAGCCTAGATATATGAGCCTATTGTAAGTTAACCTTTTATGTAAACTCTATCAATTTGGCTAAGTCTGTGCACCTGATATGTTTTTTCTCAACTACTTCCCTTATACTCATGTTTGAATTCTCTATCTCTATGACATTAGGTGATGGTATAAATAAATTATGAGTTCTAAATTTTTTTATAACGCTACTTATATTGGTTGCTTTCCTATTTTTCCTCTGTCTTTTTAATTTAATGCCCTTTTGTAGTATATATATAGCTCACATTTGAGCACTATAGGAAGAATTCTTGTATTCATTCTTTTGTTAAGTTCTATTACTGAGTTATGTATTTTTGTGTTGTATTTACTATCTTCCATCAATTTGTCAATAAATATATAATTTTTTGATGAATTGGATAAGCTTCTATTGTCTGAAGCATAATTTGTCCAATATTATATATTCTGTCTTGTGCTTCTTCATGGATTTGGTTGTGTTCGAAGATATTATCATATATAGAATGAACTTGAGTGTTATTGGAGAAGTTGATGTTTATAATCAGTGCATCTATTATATTAGATAATTTTATTGCTGTAGAAAGCTTACCTACTTTCTAAAAAGGCAATAATATAGAAGCGGATTTTGTAATTCTACCTGATTCTGTATGAAAATTTCTGTTGTTTGTTTCTTTGTGTTAATGTTTATTATATTTTTTAATTTTAAAATTTATATTCATAATAACATCAAGCTTAAGCTTTAAAACGTTTAAAATATTATATAGTAAGGTTATTTTTGCGATTAAGATATTATGTAATTTGAAAATATAAATTTGCGTGATCTTTGTAGGCTACTATATAACAGCTGCTTTTTTACTAAGAATTGACAACTCTTCTTTCCCTGATTTACTCTTGACTTTAAACTGGAGGTTAGTTTACTATGAGCTTCTTTTCTTGATGTAAGCTTTCAGGAGATTTAACTAGGAGTTATGTTATTAGCAAAGAGCAAGGTAAAAAGGGAAGTAGTTTATACTTATTAAGATTTTCTGTTTTACCTTAAAATGGGTGATTGTACATACACTCATCTGTTAGTGTGTTCTGAAGATCAAGGGTCATTCTACATTTATCCATTTGGTATATGTTTTAGTGAGGTGAATGAAAATTTATTGATGTTAAATGTTATTTGATGGGAGTGTGGTTGAAGATAAAGAATATTGGTAGGTAAAAAGCTAGTTATATAATCCACGATTTTATTTATCAAGCAAGAGGGGATATTCAGAGTAATTTTTCACCTGCATGAGCCTTCTATCGTGGTAGTTTTTTCCTTAAAGATGGATAAATTGCTTCCATAGGTATGTGGACACTGGATTTTATATGATTAAACATCTTATCATGATAATAGTTTTTCAGTGTTTGATAATGTGAAAGAGAGAAGATTAATAGTTGATTTGAAAGAAAATTTTGTGGTGTTTTAGTGTATGATCATGGATCTGTAACGTGTAGCTGGGCTATACAAGAAGTGATGTTTTACACTATTACTTGGGAAAGCGTATAAAATACAATGTTTAATGTTAGCGAAGAGTATGGAATTATTAATTTCAAGTGAAGGAATTCGTTTAAAAGCTGTAAGTAATCTTTTGTCTTTTGAAAGTAATCTTGATAGGAGATTAGTATGCGTAAATTAGACTAGTAAAAAGCAAGTTGTAATAGGCTTCTTTTTAATCCTAAATAAATTTGTTAGTTTATTATACGTTTCTTTTCATGTATAAAGTTATAGCAAGTTGTTATGGAAGGTTGTTTTATGGGTAAAATTATAGAAATCAGGGCGCCAGAGATTCTTGGTGGTGAATCAGTTACGGAAGGTATAGTCAAAATAAAAAGAAATATTGGTGAAGCAGTAAAGGTAGATGACTTGATCTTTGAAGTTGAAACTGACAAAGCAGCACTTGAATTAACTGCAGAAGCTTCAGGGGAAATAACTGAATTTCTTGTAAAAGAGAATGATATAATAAGTCCAGGTCAATTATTAGCAAGGCTTTCTATAAGGGAGGTGCAAGAAGATAAAAGTGAAATCCCTGTTATAAGAGACGCTCCATCAGCTCGTAAAATTATGGAAGAGAATGCAATCAGTGCAAAAAGTGTCAAAGGAACTGGGATGGGAGGCAGAATAACGAAAGCGGATGTAGCCCATATAAGCAAAACTGAACAGCCTGCAATATATAAACTGCCAGAAAGTGTAATGAATGGAGAGAGAAGAGAAAAGCGAATAAAAATGAGTAAGATAAGGCAAGTAATTGCTGCTCGTTTGAAGGCTTCACAAAACACTGCTGCAACACTGACTACATTTAATGAGATTGACATGCAAAGCGTAATGAATCTAAGAGCAAAATATAAAGAAATTTTCGAAAAGAAATATGGAATAAAGCTTGGTTTCATGTCCTTTTTTATAAAGGCTGCGGTGCAAGCTCTGAAAGAAATTCCTGAAATTAACGCTGAAATTTCAGGCGATGAAATTATATATAAACATTATTATGACATAGGTGTTGCTGTTGGCACTGATAAGGGTCTTGTTGTGCCAGTTATTCGGAGTGCTGATCAGATATCATTTGCGGAAATTGAGTTAACTTTAGCTGCCCTTGGTAAAAGAGCCCGCGAAGGTAAGTTACAGGTGTCAGAAATGGAAGGTGCAACATTTACCATTTCAAACGGTGGGATATATGGTTCACTTTTTTCTACTCCGATAATAAATCCTCCACAGTCTGGTATACTTGGGATGCATTCAATACAAAACAGGCCAGTTGCTGTGGGTAACTCAATTGAAATTAGGCCTATAATGTACATTGCCCTTTCTTACGATCACAAAATAGTTGATGGCAAAGGAGCAGTAACTTTCCTTGTTAAAATAAAAAATTATATAGAAGATCCAAACAGATTAATTTTGGGAGTGTGATTCAAGTAAGTTATTATTGATTCAATGTTGCTAAAAACCTAAATATCGTCTAGTTCACCAATAATTTAACAACTTTTGGGCTATCAGGTATATGATCTTTTTAAGAATAGGTAAGGACTGTTTAAACAATTCTTTTGGTTTTTGAAAATTATCCAGAGCACCGTAAACGGTACTGAAATTTGCGAGTAACTTAGCAACTTCAAAATGATTGAGGTTCATAGTGTTTTTCTTTAATTGTCAAAGCCTGTTTAAATGGCGTTTTTGCTTTCTGATGGTTACTTAAAAACCCTAATTAATATATATATATATATATATCAAGGCTTTTCAGTGTAATAGCAATTTAGAAATGATCAAGATCGTAATGTTTCTCATCATCTACTAAGGAGCTAATTCAAGCAACTCCTTTTGCTTTTTAGGATTGCTTAAATCAGAGTATCTATCATCAATTCATGTTAGTAAATTTTTAAGATAATTCTTCTCTCTTTTTTCTTTTCTAGAAAATTGTCTTTTGGTTAATTATCTATATTTAAATAGGAATACATCTAAACATGATGATAATAGTTGTTATTTCTTAGCACAATCTTCAATTTATCCCTATTATAAGGGATATAAGGGAAACTTTTTTTTGAAAGACAGTTTTTGTTTCTTTTTTGTTTTTCCGCTTCTCTGACTTTAGTCTTGTTATCTTCTGAACTAAGTATGCGTACTAAACATGCTATAATCTTTTTTGATAGTTAGTATAGAATAGCTTATTAGTATTCCTTATTCTTTATAGAAAGTTTCTGAAGAAGAGTTATTTTTTTGATTATCAGCGGAGATTTTTAGTCAAACCTGAGAGATAGAGTTGTTACTTAAATAAGTACGAGCAGTAAATCAGTTGACTATCAGTAAATATAAGGATCTTTTTTTGTTGTTTTCTACTGTATGCTTTTTATACACTATTACTGCATTCTCTCTATTAGACCTGAATGGAATGTTTTAAACGATGTTTTATCAGACGATAAAGTTTGTTTTCTATCATTATAATTTTCAAATAGTCTGAAATATTTATATACGTTTTCTTTGTGGGCATTTGCTTAGGCTAAAGTTAAAGGTAATAACTTAATATCTTTGCTAATGCATCTACTTGAATTGTGTCTAGTCTTTCTCCTTTTATTTCTAGTATTTAAAGAATATGGCTACTTGACTCTTAAGGTTTAAAAGCATCATTAGAATTAGTGTTCTATGGGTTTGTCCAGCTAAATTTATAACGGGAAGTTAATAATGTCTTTTTTGTAGGAAGTAAGCCTACTGTATTTTTGTAATTAGGGGAAAATTATAGCATGTCAGTAACCACTGGTACATTGAGGCTATTCTAGCTAACTTTTAACACACTTAACATGATCTTCTTCAAAGACGTTTTCTTCATAACCATAAATAATGCTTGGTTTACACCTAATTTGATGTACTCATTGAATAATGCATTTATTTCTATCTTTTGTATCAAGTCAAATTATTCCTTTATATTCTTAGAATTTACTCTAAACAAGATTCTAATGCTAATTGTGTTTTATCCGGTTTCTGCTTAATCTGTGAGAATAACTAATGTTGCTGTATCAGCAGCATCCAGGTATTTTTCTATTTTATCTAGTAGTACTTTTCTATCAATAAAATTCTAGTTTCAGATAAAGGTTTGCTAAAATTCATCTAGATTTTCTTTAGATTTGAGACTATGAAAATAGTTTATAATTTTCTTAAAATAATCATCTTTTCTCGTTAAGTAAGAAAACTTTGCCTCTTACATTCTTCCCATTACTCTCTACTTTCTCGCGCGCAAAATCAAAAACTGTGTCAATGTCTTGTTTTATTTGATATTTTGTCTGTGTTTCATGCTTCTTCTTGAATAATAATATCTAATCTTGAGTGATTAGGTTGATTAACTACAAACCTTAATCTAAGTAAGAGAATTTTCTATTTCACCATCACTACTACAACTGAAGTATTTTTAGCTCAGTATGATTTTTTATCTTATAGCATGTTTCTTTTTGATCTTCATAAATATTTTAAATGTTCATTTATTAACTTTAACTCTTCCAGGATGCTTCTATAGTATCACTATACTACTTTGCTTTTCTGTGCCTTTTTAAAAATTCACATTGACATTAGTATAAATGACGAGTATAGTACTCCTGTTCTTGCATTTAGGTTTTGCTTGATTTTAAAGGTAGGATCCAAAAAGTATTTGTGTAACCTAAAATCTTCTTTTTTTGTAGCTTTCTATTATTTCCATTAATAAACAAATCTTTAAAAGTATAGTATTTTTGAGGCAACAATGTGTATTGTAGTACTTAGCTTAAACTGAGATAGTTTTTGATTTGTTTTCTTGTCTTTTTATCTTCAAAAGAAATAATCATCAAAAACTTCAAAGCCTTTCATGGTTAATGCTAACCAAAAATCAATTTTACTGCTTAGTTTATGAGGGGTAGATATAGTATTAATAATTTTACTTAAAGTTTATGACCTTAATTATCTGTTGGTCAGCTGATTCTCTTCTTTAAATATAGAATTGTTAAGTTTTTTAAAACTGTTCATTTTCTATTTACATTTTACTAAAAACTTCATTTTATATAAAAATTAAAGATTATTAAATATCTAAAATAATGTAACATATTCTTTATATATTGATGAAAAGCTTTCCAAGCAAAGGATCAGTAAGTTATTTTATTCACTGCCTTAATATGTAAGTAAAGATTCTCTAAATCGAATATGTCATTGCTGTAGGTTGTGTTTGGTAATATAATCTCATATTTAATGGGCGTTAATTAAGTTTATGTCAGATTTTGCTGTAATTTTAACAGCTATTCTTATGTTTTTCACTTTTATATTGTTGCTCCTTTTTGTAAAGGGAATGACAAATAGGAGGATAATAAAGTCTTTTGGAAAAATTGTTCAACAAATAAATGCATTAGAGCCGAAAATGCAGAGCCTATCTGATGAGGAGCTTGCTAGTAAAACTGAGGAGTTTAAACAGGAATTAAAGAATGGGAAAACATTAAATAGCCTTCTCATACCTGCTTTTGCAGTTGTACGTGAAGCCTCTCGTAGGTTTCTTAACATGAGACACTTTGATGTTCAGCTAATTGGTGGAATGGTCCTTCATAATGGCATGATATCAGAAATGAAAACAGGAGAGGGAAAGACGCTTGTTGCAACTTTAGCTGCATACCTTAATTCTTTAGAGGGAAAAGGTGTACATGTTGTAACTGTTAACGACTACCTTGCAAAACGTGATGCAGAATGGATGAGAAAATTATATAATTCTCTTGGGGTTTCTGTTGCGTTTATTACAAATGATTTGACAGATGCAGAGAGGAAAGAAGCTTATAGTGCAGATATTGTATATTCAACAAACAATGAACTTGCTTTTGATTACCTTCGAGATAATATGAAATTTTCTCAAGAAGATATGGTTCAGAGAGGTTTCAATTATGCGATAGTAGATGAAGTAGATTCCATATTGATTGATGAAGCGCGGACTCCGCTTATTATTTCTGGTCCAATTGAGGAAAATAATCAGATATATAAACTCATAAATAAAATAGTTATTAAATTAATTGATTCTGATTATGAGGTAGATAAGAAGGGTAGGGCAGTGTTCCTTACTGAAGATGGTATTTCACGTGTGGAAGAGCTACTTAGGTCATATAATCTCATTTCTGAGGATTCTTCGTTGTATGATACCACCAATATGGTAATGACTCATTATGTAGATCAAGCATTACGTGCGCATAAGCTGTTTACTGTTGATAAAGATTATATAATAAAGGACGGCAAGGTAGTGATTGTCGATGAGTTTACTGGACGCATCATAGAAAGCAGAAGATATTCTGATGGTCTTCACCAGGCACTTGAAGCGAAGGAGAATCTTGAGATTCAACATGAGAACCAAACTTTAGCATCAGTCACATTTCAGAATTATTTTCGTATGTATAATAAGCTCTCTGGTATGACTGGAACAGCAGCAACAGAAGCAGAAGAGTTCCGTGATATATATAAGCTAAATGTAGTGAAAATTCCAACTAATGTGCCTGTAAAGAGAATAGATATTGATGATGAAATTTATGGTACAGAAAAAGAAAAGTTTAATGCTGTATTAAAATTTGTAGAAGAATGCCACAAACGTCTTCAACCAATCCTTGTTGGCACAGTGAGTATTGAGAATTCTGAGAAGCTTTCTGCGCTTTTGCGAAGTCACTCTCTTAAGCATTCAGTGCTGAACGCTCGTTATCATGAACAAGAGGCGTACATAATAGCACAAGCTGGAGCACCAGGTAGTATTACTATAGCAACTAATATGGCAGGACGTGGAACTGATATTCAGCTTGGCAGAAATGCTGAAATGATAGCAAAAGTGGAGCTGAAGAAGATAAAAAATACTGATGAAAGAGAAAAAAAATATCAAGAAATAGTTGAAAGAGTAAAAAGAGATAGGGAAATTGCTATAAAAGCTGGTGGTTTATGTGTTATTGGAACTGAGAGACATGAAAGTAGGAGAATAGATGATCAATTACGTGGTCGTTCTGGTCGTCAAGGTGATCCTGGACTTTCTAAGTTCTTTTTATCACTTGAAGATGATTTAATGAGAATATTTGGCTCTGATAGAATGAGAAACTTTTTACAAAGGGTAGGGCTAAAGGATAATGAAGCTATTCATCATCCATGGCTTAATAAGGCGCTTGAGAAGGCACAGAAAAAAGTTGAAGCTCGAAACTATGATGTGCGAAAATCTCTGCTTAAATTTGATGACGTGATTAATAATCAACGTAAAGTTATTTTTGAGCAGAGAAATCACATCTTAGGGAATGAAATCAATGGTTTATTTGAAGTATATAGTGAAGTAAATAAGGCGATAATAGAAGGTGTGGTGCAAAGTGGTTATTATGAGGATTATGTTGAAGATCTTGTTAAAGAGTTCTATACAAGGTATGGAATAACACTTAATAAAGAAGTATTAGCAGAATTTTTGAATAAACAAGAAGCATTGGATTATGTAAATGATGAGATACAGAAGTTTTTTGCTGAGAAAGAAGAGTATTTCAATAGTCAACACGCTACAGATTTATGGAACAAGGTAGTGAAGCAAGTGATGGTCATGACACTTGATCATTTATGGAGGGAACACCTTTCAATTTTAGAGAGGTTAAGACAAAGCATAAATTTACGTGCCATGGGGCAGAAAGATCCACTGAATGAATTTAAACGTGAAGCTTTTTTGATGTTTGAGTCGATGCTTGAAAAATGGAAGGAGATCACTGTTCATCGTCTAGCTTACTTCAAGTTAGCAGATAACCAAGAAGTGAGTAAGAGGTTACATTTTATTAAAAGAAGCAATTTGCCAAAAGTCTCAAGAAACGATAAATGTCCTTGTAACTCGGGCAAAAAATATAAGCACTGCCATGGCGCGATTACTTTGATAAATTAGCAGCTATGATCTGCTTGCCTTTTATATTAGCTAACTTTATTTAACTTGCCGTATCTAGTAAGCGCTCTGATTTTACTTGTAAAGAAGGCTTGAATTCTCTTCTTTTAGTGGTTTTATCGTTTCATTAGATATATTTTTTTCATTTCTTTTAATGGTCTTAATTGTAATACCTGCTACAGTTGTAGCTACAATTGGAAATAATATGCTGTGGTATACAGATGCGGTAGAGAATCTAATAATCTAGTTATTGGAATAACAACATATGCAACAAGGACGGCCCAGTTGCGATGCTTACAATAAAGAATCAACTTAAGTGTATAATTTGCAATTACTTTTAACGGTCACTTATATTATGATTAATGTGAATCTGCAGGAAGGAAGTTGTGATGAGAACTGCAGTTAATGGTACTACAGAAATGTAGCTGACAATTATGCTTGTTATCAGAGGTGGAGGTCTAGTTAAAGTACTTGGTATAAGACCTATTGAAATGCTTAGTGTGACTTCTAATTATTGCTAATATTTTTACTATTGTTGAATAATTTAAGCAAATACTCTCTTCTTTTTATGGTTACGGTTTTTTAAAGATTTATCTTGTATTCTAAAGTTTATGTAAGTGATTTATATGTTATGAACAGCATATAAATCACTTTATTCTATGAGACTAGTTATTTTTTTAGTGGTGATACTTCATCGATCTTAAATACAAGTTTAAGGTTACTTAAATAACAGCAAATAAAATGCAAAGAGGCTAATTAGTTTTTTATTGTTAGTATCGCTTTTAGCTAAAAGCCTCTTCCCATGTACCTTGAGTTGCTGCACGGCTATATTCTGTTACTCTATTTTCAAAGAAGTTTGTATGTTCTACACCATTTAGTATTTCATCAAGCCATGGAAGAGGATTATTATTAATATTATACATGGGTTTCAAATCTAATTGTATTAACCGTCTGTTTGCTATGTAGCGTATATAACTGCGTACTTCCTCTGCAGATAATCCTTCAACGTCTCCTAAATCAAAAGCGAGTTTTATAAATTCATCTTCAAGTCTAACAATAGTGCGACATGCAGAATACAGTTCCTCTTTGAACTCCTCATTCCAAATTTCATTATTTTCTTTAATAAAAGTGTTGAATAAATTAATAATTGAATTAGTGTGTAAAGTTTCATCACGTGCTGACCAGGCAATTATTTGTCCCATGCCTTTCATTTTTCCAAAGCGTTGAAAATTAAGTAAAATTGCAAATGATGCAAATAACTGCAATCCTTCAGTAAACGCACCAAACACTGCTAGAGTTTTAGCTACATGTTTCTTATCGTGTTTTTTACTCTCCTCAAACTCTAGCATGTACTCATACTTCTTTCTCGTAGCATCATATTTTAAAAATGCTTGATATTCACTTTCTGGCATACCAATTGTATCTAAAAGGTATGAATAGGCTGCAATGTGTATGGTCTCCATATTGGAGAAGCTTGCAAGCATCATGCATATTTCTGTTGGTTTAAATATATTTGTGTAATGTCTCATGTAACAATTGTTCACCTCAATATCTGCTTGGGTGAAGAACCTAAAAATCTGAGTTAGGAGGTTTTTTTCCGTACCCGAAAGTTTAGTTTTCCAATCATTCACATCGTCAGCAAGTGAAACTTCTTCAGGTATCCAATGTATCCTTTGTTGCTGTAGCCACGCATCATATGCCCAAGGGTAATTAAAAGGTTTATATATTGGATCTGATTCTAACAATGACATAGAGTACCCTAATTATTTTCTAAAGTTAATATTATATTAAGCGATACCAAAAATCAGTCAATTTAACTTTTATAAAATTTGACTATAGGTAATTTGTTAGTGTATTGTAATTTCACAGTGATTTATCTCAGAGAAATGCGAGTATTGATATACTTGGTTCTATTATTTTTAGTAAACTGTACGAACACTATTTACAATCACGGAACTTCAGATATTAGTGTTGAGTTGTGGAACAAGATAAAAATAGGTGATGACAAAGAAAAAGTGGTTCACACTTTGGGATCACCAACATTAATATCTCAATTTGATGAAAATATTTGGTATTACATTTCATATAAAATAAAACAATCTAATTTCTTAGGAAAAAGAAAGTATAGCAGTAAATCCCTGCAGATTTCATTCGACCAAGATGATAAAGTTTTAGATATGAAAGAGATTGACATTTCAGAAAAGAACCTTGTCAGTTATTAACTGAAAGTCTATACTGTAGTCTATTAGTGGTGTCTTTTAAAGATTAACATATAGTGGAATGATGGTTGTTGATAACTTAAGTTATTTTAGCTATTAATATTTAAAAATTTACTATTATAAAGTATCTTATAGGTGTGTTTCAACTTTTGCAAGCAAAACTTAGAAATTTTATAAAGATGTGAAGTTGCACATAGTGCAAAATTTGAGTGTGAGGTATTAAATACTTTAAGTTTTTTTGTTATTAGTTTATGCAAATTACAAGAATAAATAAATAACTTTAGTGTTATAGTAAGGGAAACGGAAGAATTTTTGATTGGGTGACTTTGGAAGTGAAGAGCGGGAGAAGGGGTTCGAACCCTCGACCTCAACCTTGGCAAGGTTGCGTTCTACCAACTGAACTACTTCCGCAGTTAACCTAATTCTTAAATTATAGGTATATACAACAATTTGTAAATCCCAATATATGCTTGAAATTTAAAGGACTATATTATTATATATTTGTGTACTAAAACTTACTTTTAATTATTATTAGTCTTTCAATATTCCACAAAGCCTTATGAGGATATTTGTATATGAAGATGACTTACCGGCTAGCTTAATGCCAGATAACATAAGTTCTATAGCCGTTGATACAGAGGCGATGGGTCTGCTTCATGGCAGAGATAGATTATGTCTTGTGCAACTCTCTTTTAATGATGGAAGTGCTCACTTAATTCAATTCAGGAACAATTATATAGCTCCAAATTTAAGAAAAATATTAGGTGATGAAAATATAACTAAAATATTTCACTTTGCACGGTTTGATGTTAGCATAATACGCTACTATTTAGGAATTTGGGCAGTGCCGTGCTATTGCACAAAAATAGCTTCGCGTTTGGTTCGCACCTATACAGATAATCATAGTTTAAAGGAGTTATGCTTGGAGCTACTTGATATCAAATTAAATAAACAGCAACAATCCTCTGATTGGGGAAGTGAGAGTTTAACGGATAAGCAGAAAAATTATGCTGCGTCTGATATTTTATATCTCCATAAAATAAAGGAAAAGCTAGATTCAATGCTGGAGCGTGAAAACAGAAAAGAATTGGCACAAAAATGCTTTGAATTTCTTCCTACTCGTGTTAGATTAGATCTGATGGGATGGGGAAATATGGATATTTTTGATCATCAGATGTAACAGAAGTTTTTGCTTATGTGTAGGCTTTATGACAATTTTTTAGGCTATTTAGTAACAATTTAATTGATTAGTTACTGGCAAGTGCGTTATATTGTATGAATTAAGTTAAGTATTTTATGAATGGTAATATTACATCAGTAGATGATCAAAGTTTTAAGTTTGAGGTCACTGACTATAAAGGGTTTGTATTAGTAGATTTTTGGGCTGAGTGGTGTAGACCATGTAAAAGTTTAATGCCACGTATTGAACAATTAGCCCGAGATAGAACAGGCAAAATCAAGGTCTGCAAGTTCAATGTAGGTGAAGGAACTGAGGTTCCAAGTAAATGGGGAATTCAATCTATACCTACATTAATCATATTTCAAGATGGTAAAGAAATTGCACGTAAAACTGGTACAATAAATGATTTATCAAGTTGGATTGATAGTGAGATAAGGTGATGATAAGTTTATTTTTGTGTGTATTATAAATCCTAATGAATGGGATTGTAGCTCAGTTGGTTAGAGCAGTTCGCTCATAACGAATTGGTCGTAGGTTCGAGTCCTACCAATCCCACCGTAGCATATACGCAACAACACCTTTATTGATGTTCTTTAATGGTTTTTGCTGCTAAAGTAAGTTTAAAGCAAAAACTTTATATAATACAAATAGTGAGGTTGACTTATCATGATAGTTTTATAGATTGTTACCTATGTATAATGTATTGTTAGTTAATGTAGCTTAAAGTATAGTTATATATTTGTTTTTTTTAGACTATAATATATAAGATAGTCTAGGTTAAGAAAGTTATTAATACGCCATGAGAATTTATATGGTAATTTACTTTAGTAACACATCAACTAGTTTAAGTAAATCATGGAAAGAGTTTTGAGAAAAAGCTTATTATTTTATAGTATAATATTGAAACTTAGTTAAAAACATATAAGAATCTTATCAAATAACCTGCAGCGTATAACTACTATGCTTTTGAGCTTCTTATTAAAGTTGAAAAAATAGAAATGCGGGAATTGAACTTTACATTTAAGCCATTCAAAGTTCTACCTGCCTAACTGACAAATAGAAGTTTTAGTTTAGATTAAGTTACCTTAGCTCGATGTACACCTGATACCACTAGAACAAAAATAGCTAAATTCGAGCGTTTTCATTATATATTATTTGTTGAATAGTATATTTCTTACTGTTATATCCAATAAAGCCTTTACAATATTTGGATCATAGGTTTAATTTTAAGAGGTTGTAATCTATAGAACTGCAAATGGGCGATTATCTCTCACTGCTGAATCCAGAACAACGATTAGCTGTAACTAATGTAGATGGGCCAATTTTGATATTGGCGGGAGCTGGGACAGGAAAAACGAGAACCATTACTTCAAGAATAGCACATATAATTAGAAATGGTTACGCTAGTTCTAATGGGATATTAGCGGTTACATTTACTAACAAAGCTGCAAATGAAATGGTATCGAGAGTGCTTGAGCTTACAGGTGTAAATATACCATGGCTTGGTACCTTTCATGCTATTGCAGCAAAAATTTTGCGCCGTCATGCTGAAATTGTGGGTTTAAACTCTAATTTCACAATTATTGGTATGGATGATCAATTACAGGTAATAAAAAATATTATTAATGAAATAAACCCCGACTACTTCTTAGAGAAATGTAAGACCGTCATGAGTGTTATTCAGCAATGGAAAGAAAAGTGCTTGTTGCCGTCTGAAGTGGGGAGCATTCAATCACTTAGACCTTTATATGTAACTGCACTTAAAGTTTATAACCAATATCAAGAAAGGTTGAAGTTCCTTAACTCTGTTGATTTTGGTGATCTATTATTGTACAACATACAACTTTTTGATCAAGAGGCTGAAACTCTATCCTACTACCAAAACAAGTTCAAATATATTGTGGTAGATGAGTATCAAGATACAAATGTAATACAATATCTTTGGCTGAAATATTTAGCAAAAGGACATTCGAATATTTGTTGTGTAGGAGATGACGATCAGTCAATATACAGTTGGCGTGGTGCAGAAGTTGAAAATATTTTGAAATTTTCTAACGATTTTAAAAATGCAAAAACCGTTAAATTGGAGTGTAACTACAGATCGACATCCCACATACTTGCGACTGCGTCATATATTATTAATCATAACAAAACCCGCTTAGAAAAAAAATTATGGACAACAAATACTGAAGGGGAAAAGGTAAATCTAATAAAATTATGGGATGGTAAGGCTGAAGCAAGGTTCATAAGTGAACAGATATTAAAACTCAACAAATATAGATTTAGTGACATTGCGGTCCTGGTAAGAGCTATTTTTCAAACTAGAATCCTGGAAGAATATTTTATAAAGTATTCAATTCCCTATAAGATTATAAGCGGTGTAAAGTTCTATGAACGTCAGGAAATCAGAGATATAATTGCATATTTAAGACTCGTTGTGAACATCAATGATGACTTGGCTTTTGAAAGGATTGTAAATCGGCCAAAGCGGAGTATAGGAACTACAACTCTAAAAAAGATATATACGATTGCTCAAGATAACAAGACTTCTTTTTTTGGGGCAGCAAGAGTACTAGTCGATAGCAATCAAGTAATTGGAAGGATTAAGCTCTCACTCAATGATTTTTTAAGTAAAATTGAAGCTTGGAAAAAGATAGTAAGCGTAAAGCCATTGCATAAATTTGTTAAAATCGTAGCAGATCAATCAGGGTATATGGAAATGCTTGAAAATGAGGAAGTGATAGGTTTAACTCGGATAGAAAACGTTAAAGAACTTATTTCATCTTTAAAAAACTTTGATAATATCACAACTTTCTTGGAGCATGTAAGTTTGGTGACGGAAGTCGATAATATGAGTGGTGATGACACTGTATATGTTATGACTCTTCATGCAGCTAAAGGACTTGAGTTTCCATGCGTGTTTTTACCTGGCTGGGAAGAAGGATTATTTCCGCATCAAAGATCCTTTGAAGATAAAAGTGGTAGAGCTTTAGAGGAAGAAAGAAGACTTGCATATGTCGGAATAACTAGAGCAAAAGAAAGGTTAATTATTTCATGTGCAGGTAGAAGGGAAATGAATAACCAGTGGCAATCAATGTATACTTCGCGATTTATCAAGGAACTACCAAGGGAGAATATTGAGATAATTAAGAGTAACATTGCTTACTGCTAAAGTAGGCAAAATTTGCTTAAGAGATTTTTGTAATATTTAATCCACTTGCTTTTCTGTTCTCCATATCAAAATAAGCTTCTATTATTTTATCGAATTTGTACTTTTTGTTAATCCTTATACAGTCAAAAGTTTCTTCCTTATCATCTCAAAGATTTCCGCTGCAAGTGAGCACTAGGGTGAGTCTGTTGTGCTTATGATGATATATTGATGTTCCAGTAGCAAATAATGAACGTGAACTAAGTAAAGGGAGAGCTAATCGAAACATTGCCTGATATTTGTCCATAGAAACATATATGCCAAACTTTCCTAAAGACTCGAAAAAAAGTTTGCTGTGTAGGATAGCCTATAGGATCATGCACTGCACATACTCCTTTGTTTTGCGTAATCTCCATAATCTTAGAAACAAAGTTTTTATCATGATAATTTATTGCATATATGCAGCCATTTTGTAAAGCTATCTTTATTTTTTCGTCAGAGCTTATAGAACCTATTACTACTCATTTTTTATCATTTGCTCATTGACATATTATCTGCCCTAATCCACCATTAACTCCACGTACAAGCACAGCGGTGCCAGGTTTTATTTTATAGGATTGGTTAATTAAATGGTGAGCTATCATGCCTTTGAGTAATACTATGGGTACAATTTCATCCGGTATTTCATCTGGAATCTTTATCAAATATTTCTGGTGTATAACACGTTTCTCACAATATGGCCCTGTTGGAGCTGTGCAGTACCCAACCCTATCTCCAATCTGTAAGTCATTGCTTATTTTCTTACCAAGCTTTTCGACAACTTCCACTGCTTCCACTCCAAGCGCTAACGGACGTACTAAGCTTCTTCATCCTTTGGCTCACTTATACCTACTATTAACAAATTCTAATACTTTTATTTCTCTAGTTCTTTTAATTTGTACAGCTTTAACCATAGTGAACATCAAGAAAAAATTTTTGATTATGTTATCTAATAACCAATATTTTCTAAAATTATTTAGAAATGTATACTGTAAGATATGCATTAGTAGTTGGTAGCATAAAGTTAAACGTTGATATATAAAAAAGGTAATGCATGTACTAATTAATTTAGTCTATTGACAGAGTTTTTGAAACGTATCAAAACCAACATAGAGGATCGGGGCAGAGAGATTTGAACTCCCGACCCTTTGGTCCCAAACCAAATGCGCTACCAGACTGCGCCATGCCCCGATTTCTTTATTCAGAATATCAATAACTAGATAAAATGCAAGGTTGATTTACTTACCAAAAAGCATTTGCTTTGTAAAAATATACTTCATTATAATAGTTTGCATCTTTTGACTCTTCTTAATAAGAAAATAACTACTCTTATTTTTAATACTCTCGTGAACTACCCAATTAAAGTGGTGTATCGATAATTTCCTATTATTCTTTATTTAACATAAATTGAATTCTCTTTTTAGAGTTGAGAATTCTAAGCTCTACTCTTAATTGTTCTATTTTTGTGTTAAAATCATAACCTTATTCATATTTTTTACCTTTTTTACATTAGTGCCAACAGTTTTTCTAGTGATGTAGTCTACAACTCCTCTTTGTTAACCTGTTATTGTATTAGTTTCTGATTTATATTTATTTGTTTATTTTTTTCTTTCCGTTGTTTTTTCTGCCTTTTACTTATCCATGGTAAATGTTAAAATTAGCTTTTATGGATTTTACTTTCTTTTCCAATCTTTTTACAGTGGAATTTGCTTTGGTTGAATAATTGATCTTTCTTGTGCTAATATATAGCTAGCTTACGTCCTTTATCACAGAGATTTTAGCATATATAGGCTCTTGTTGTATTGCATATTTTCTAATTGGGATAATCTCTACTTAAACAAATTGTTATTTCTTTTAGAAGGATCTATTTCTTTGTGGATGTGCTTATTCTTCTTTGAGAAATTTATTCCTTCATAAATATATTTGTCATTTTATTTTTGATCTCTTGTTTTGTAGCAGGGTTTACTTGAGTAGCATATATACGTGGTGAGTCGATTGATTTTTCTCTAAGCTCTTTGGCTACTAGAGTATAGCAGCTGCTTAGTTGATTATCATTTTCAAAACCATCTTGTTTTAGCATGAATATGTTTATTGTCTGCAAATTGGATCTCAGTATTTTTGGCAGGTATTCCTTTCTTTTTAACAGATGAAAATAGTTTGTCTAATGCATTAAAGAGATTTAGAATAAATTTTAATAATTCTTTTGTTGTTCTATTTGGTGGCTCGGGTTGGTAAGTTATCTTTGGTACTATCATTTATACCTTACTGTATTGTCTTCTTGGAAAGAAGCTACCTTATAATGATTAACTTTTTCTTAAATTTTATGATATTTTGTCTAGAATAGTTGAGATAATGTTAAAATTACGGAGTTGTTAAGTATCTTTATAAAGTTTTATAAATTTTGCTCTTGCCTCTACATTAGGTATGGGTGTTTTTTCATTTATATCTTTTGAATTTGTTGTCATATTTAATATCTTTAAATAGAATGTTGTAGCATTTTGAAATCTGAAAGCTTGTCTAGAGTAATAGCTAAATTATAGACATAAAAAATATTATCTCGGTTAAGAGAAATTATAGCTATCATATATTTCTTGATGTGTGTATGATTTTCCTTCTTTATATAGATCAGATCTAGATTTTCTAATAGGAGAGTACAGTTTTTGTGTATATCATACAATTTCAGCATTTTTTCACTTAACGCTAGATCGTTGTTATATTGAGACTGTTATCAAAAATTCTTTATTAGAGTAATAAATGTTTTCTAGTCCGATTAAAGCATTTTATGATAAAGAAATTTTGTAGTGGCCTGGTAAGGAAAAAGGAATAGATGCTTCGTCATCTCCGGACTTAAAGGAGCTTTTTGCTCTTTATAAGGTAGAGTATGTGCTGAAATTATTACTAGAATTTTGTGTAATTTTGATATTAAGTTTATCATTTTTCTTTCAATAATTTCAAAATCTTTATGTTTTTGCTTTTATATACTTAGCAATATTATTAAAGGCTTCTTATATCTTTACAGGTTTCTTTTTCAGTATAGGTAATAGAAAAACTCAATAAGATCATTGAACAGGCTAATATATAGATAAATATGGCTTTGTAGTGTTGGACTCCAATTTTGTACGTACGTAAACTAGTGAGCTTTACTTTTCTAAACTATGTGTACCATATCGTAAGTTTGTAAATGTTAATTTAGCTATCTTATATGATGATAAAGATATTATTAAGGTTTACACTTTTATAGCACGTAAAGTATTAATTAGGCTTGTAATCTATCACTACTGTGTTTGTAAATTTATCATAGAATGTTTATTTATATTAATTAAGTAGCATAAACTAAAATGAAATTAGCTCAATTATAAAGATGTAGAAGATTGTGTTATGGTAGTGTAGATGAAGCAGAAAATGAAAGTAATCCAAATCATCTAATGATGTATAGATGAATATGCGTAGATAAAGTCAGGGAAGGATATCAAAAAGTTGAGTATTTCTGCTATAGTATTCCTTATGAAACCTATATGATTTACTTTAACATTTACTTCAGTATCCATAATCCTACTTTTGTAATATAACTGTATACTTATAAAAACATGTTATTGAATAACTATGAATATGCTAATTTCGGTAGTATCGATCACTTGTGCTGCTCTATTATTTAGATTAACATTAAATCATTTTAATATCAGGGAAGTTATGTCAACACCAATTACAGTTGCATATGGCGACGGTATCGGGCCAGAAATTATGGAAGCGGTGCTGTTGATATTGTGTGAAGCAGGAGCAAAGATCTCGGTGGATGTTATTGAAATAGGAAAACTTGTTTATGATAAGAAATGGTCTAACGGAATTTCTCCAAGTGGCTGGAAATCTATTGAAAGGACAAAGGTGTTACTTAAGTCTCCGATAACAACTCCTCAAGGTAAGGGACACAGAAGTTTAAATGTTGCACTTAGAAAAAATCTTGGACTATACGCGAACATCAGACCGTGCATTTCGTATCATCCTATTATAGAAAATAAATTTGGTAAGTTTGACACCGTTATAATACGCGAAAATGAGGAAGACGTTTATATGGGGATAGAGCATAGACTTACTGGTAATTCTTTCCAATGCACTAAAATTATTACTAGATCCGGTTCAGAGAGGATATGCAGATATGCTTTTGAATATGCAAAAAAGCATAATAGAAAAAAAGTGACTTGCTTAACTAAAGATAACATAATGAAAATGACTGATGGCACTTTCCGCGCAGCATTTAATCGCATTGCAGAGAAGTACCAAGATATAAAGGCAGAACATTATGTAGTTGATATTGGAATGGCGCGTGTTGCCACTGAACCTGGGAATTTTGATGTTATAGTAACTGGGAACTTGTATGGAGATATATTATCAGATATAATGGCCCAAATTTTAGGTTCTATTGGGTTAGTTGGTGGTAGTAATATAGGTAGTGAATACGCAATGTTTGAAGCGGTTCACGGCTCTGCTCCTGATATTGCAGGAAAGAACTTAGCTAATCCTTCTGGGCTTTTAAATGCTGCGGTATATATGTTAATTTACGTAAATCAAGTAGATGCTGCAAAACTAATTTATAATGCATGGTTAAAGACTTTGGAAGATGGAATACATACTGCTGATTTGTATAAGGAGAAGAGCAAACGGAAAGTTGGTACAAAAGAATTTGCAGAGGCTGTTGTAAATAATTTGGGGAAAAAGCCTAAGATATTGCCTGAATTTATAATCAGTAGTAATTTAGGTGATAGTAAAGTGAGTATACGATATGACTATGAGCAGAACTACAAAGTGAGAAAATTAGTTGGTAGCGATGTAACGCTTGCCTGGAATAAATCAGCAGATTTTGATCAACTAGTTAAGTTATTTGAGTCAAGCAATCTAAAGGTTATAACAATATATTCAAAAGGGCTTGCAATTTGGCCAGGAAGTTCAAAGTCTTCAAGCGATCAAGTAACCTGTAGGTTTATTGTAAATAATGAGAAGAAAACTGTTACAAACAACGATGTAAATGACTTACTAATCAAACTCGAAGAAAACAGTTTTGACGTGGTAAGAATGGATAAGTTGTATTTATATGATAGGAAAGAAGGTTTTTTTGTTTAGTGATTATTAACCACTTGCGTATACTGTTTAAGTGTACTACACTTAAGTACCCTAGTGTTTGTATAGGATAGATATAGTAGTAAGTTGATATTTTTAAGTTAAATTAGCTAGAGGTTGATGGTGTGGTTTTTTGTTTTAATGTATTAGGAATAAAAGCTCGGTAAGTTGTAGGTGAAGGCTATCAAGTTTTTGTTAGTTTCTAGGGGTAATATAAAATACTGGTGTTATAAATTATCCTGATAAAGGAGGGGAAGGGTAGATTTGGTTAAATTTATAAATCTTATTGAGAGTTGGAAAAATGTATTAGCCTTTTGTAGAGTTTCGTAAAGTCCTTGTGTTAAAGTTAGTGTTAATGCTGAAAGTGAAGGACATTTAGCAACGTGTCAGTTTCATTATAGGAAAGAGATATTTAAGAAATTAAGTATTACTGGAAGAGGTAGTTGCAAGAAATCACACAGAATTAATGTCTATGTTGAAAAGTAAAGACCTCTGATTTAGGAAGGACTTGAGAAATGTAGTTGACTTATCGTTAGAATGGAGAAAGTTTCGCAAGATCTAGGATTGCGTTATTTCGAGGAAGTAATAAAGGTTAAAAGGTTAGTATAAAAACTAAATCAGTACCAAGCAAAGAAGCTAGGCATGCAATTATTTAACATATTAATTCTCTTAGAAAAAGGTAAGAGTGTAATTAAGGTAGAAAAGTATTAGGTATTAAAACTCGTAAAACGGAATCTTTGCTATTTATTCAGACTTTAGTGTTTTACCTTTAGCTCTATTAACTATTACAAGTATTACTATTTTTATGGTAGATGGTAGCGTTTAATATCATTTATTAATTAAGCTTCTGATTTGTTTATGAAAAAGTGTAAGAATTGTGTAGTTTCTACAATGCATTCAAGAATAAAATGAGCTATTAGCTAGGCAGCGAACTTTATTACTAGTAGATTAACTGTAGATATAAGTATACTTATTTCTTTGTTTGTATTGGCAGTAATAATTGAAATTCTGGTTTCTTGTTTTCTCGAAAAGATAGAGTTTAAAAGAAACTGATCTATTGAAATAGTATGCGATTCACATCGATATTAATATCGATTATATTTATTGTTAAAAAGTTTTTTTGTGGAGGTGACTAGTAAGTTAGCTGGAAGGTTTCGATGAAGTAAACATTGTTCCTATCTAGTGTTAACACTAAACAGCAGTTTAGATTTTAGGTAATTGAATTTATATGGTAAACAATGTAGCATAAGCTTTTAGCTCTATGAATGGATCCGAAAAAAGTAAAATTGGTATTTGAAAGATTTAGCCAATCAAACCCTACACCGAAAGTAGAGCTAAATTATACTAATCACTTTACGTTGCTGACTGCGATAATTTTATCAGCACGGACAGCTGATAGGAGTGTTAACAAAGTTACAGAAGAACTGTTTAGTATTGCTGATTCGCCAGAGAAAATACTAAATCTTGGGCAGAGTGAACTAAAGAAACACATAAGTAGCATCGGTTTATATAATTCTAAAGCAAAAAACATAATTAAGCTCAGCAAAATATTGATTGAGCGGTACAATAGTAAAGTTCCTGTAAATTTTAATGATTTGCTATCTTTACCAGGAGTAGGAAGAAAGAGCGCTAATGTGTTCTTAAATTCGGGGCTTGGCATTCCGACATTAGCAGTTGACACTCACGTTTTTAGAGTAAGTAATAGAATTGGGCTTGTGAAAGAAAAAGATGTGTTTAAAACAGAGCAGTCTCTTTTAAATATAGTTCCAAAGAAATGTCTGTTCTATGCTCATCATTGGCTAGTTTTGCATGGTAGATATACTTGTAAAGCACAAAAACCATTGTGTGATGCGTGCATAATTCATGATTTGTGCGAATTTGATGGCAAAAGGTGTAAGAAGGTCTAGTATCTTTTCTTTTGTCATTTTAGTATAACCTTAGAAATATTATAATTTAAATCATGTTCGAAAAGTATCATCTCAAGCAGTCAGACACTAATATCCAGAGAACTTGATTTTAACCAAGTAGCTACATAATAAAGACTAGGTTCTAGATCACGTACTGGAATAACACTGCTTATTACAAAAATAAATGTTTTATACATGGATTGCTTTATATTTAGAAAATTTGCTAAGTAAGAAAAATTAAAGAAATTGTGTAGATAATTGCCCCAGCTCTCTAATTCTGTAAATTGGTATTTTATATTGTTTTAAACGACTTATAAGTGCGCTTCAACCTGAAAACCTAGGAGCAAAGTTAATAAAGATACAAGCTACATGTAGCATAAAAAATTATGCATGAAACGCTAGCTACTTGATACTTTTATCATTTGACATGTACAGATTGAAGATAACTGAATATTTTTACTACTTTGACAAGGGAAATGATAAAATTTATTAAGTAATTTTTGTATCTAATTTATTTCGTAACTACATATTCCTATACAACTTCTACTAAATTGTGCTCTCTTTTCAATTAAATGACGAAAATGTCTTATTAATCCTTGAACTGGCCAAGCTGCAGCATCACCAAATGCGCAAATTGTATGCCCTTCTATTTGAGTTGTAAGATCGAGTAACTTATCTATTTCACCGGGCTTAATTTCTCCTGTTACCATCCTTTTCATGATTCTCCATATCCATCCGGTGCCTTCGCGACATGGTGTACATTGCCCACACGATTCGTGCATATAGAAGTGTGATAACCTTTCTATTGCAGCTATTACGTCAGTCGATTTATCCATCACTATTACAGCGGCAGTACCAAGTCCTGATTGTACGGCTCTTAGTGAATCGAAATCCATTTCAATAGTGTCGCATATAAACTTTGGAATTAACGGCATTGAAGATCCACCAGGTATCACAGCAAGTAAATTATTCCAGCCTCCTTGCACTCCACCTGCATATCTTTCAATTAATTCACGTAGTGGGATTCCAAGCTCTTCTTCAACATTGCACGGGTTATTTACATGTCCTGAAATACTAAAGATCTTAGTGCCAGTATTATTGGGTTTGCCAAGGGACATAAACCATTCTCCTCCGCGACGCAAAATGTCTGGAACCATAGCTATAGTTTCAACGTTGTTTATTGTAGTTGGGCAACCAAAAAGTCCAATATCTGCAGGAAATGGAGGCTTTATACGAGGAAAGCCTTTTTTCCCTTCGATTGATTCAAGTTGAGCTGTTTCTTCTCCGCATATGTAAGCTCCTGCACCCCTATGGATAAATATATCAAGATCATAACCTGATTTGCAGGCATTTTCCCCAATCAGACCTTCTTTGTAGGCTTCCTCAAGTGCTTTTTTTAAAACTAAATACTCGTTGTAAAATTCACCTCTGATATAAATATATGCAGCTGATGCGTTGATCGCTTTGCCAGCAAAGAGAATTCCTTCAAGTAATTTGTGTGGCTCATACCTTAATATACCTCTGTCTTTACATGTACCAGGTTCTGATTCATCTGCATTGACTACTAGATATACCGGTTGTCCTTTTGAAGGATTTTTTGGCATAAAACTCCACTTAAGGCCAGTAAAGAATCCTGCACCTCCTCGCCCTCTTAAGCCAGATTTTTTTACCTCATCAATAATCTTTTCAGATCCTAAATCTAATATTTCTTTTGTTTTTTGCCAACTACCACGTTTTTTTGCGTCTTTGAGCAGTGGGGTTTCTTTACCATTTAAGTTCGTAAATATTTTATCTTGTTCCTTCAACATGACTATTTAAGACTCCAAGTGGACAATAATGCTAAAAACGAAACCACTCGTATTTGCTTGTTAATTTGATAAAACTAACCGTATAGAATGCATTTTGTTATTACTAATTTATTTGAGGATACACACCATGTTAAAATTTACAATAAAAATTAAAGTAAGTATGTTAAATGAGATTTAATTGAGTTAGTAGAAGATTTTTTGTTGTCGCTTGTTTCAACTAAATTTTCTAACTCTACGATTTCTTGTTTCAGCTACTACACAACTCGCTTGATAAGTTTTGATAGAAAGAAGAAGATGTCATGAAAGCATCCAAGAAAATAGGAAAAGCTATTGTAAAAAAACTTAAAAAGTGAAAGGGTACTACTGTTTCAAAAGAGACTGCTATACAAGTACCAAGTACCTACTACAGTAAGGATTTTAGAAGAGAACAAAAAAAGGACCTTCAGAAAATATTTTTAACATAGAAACAGCTATAAAATGGCAATTCTCCTCTATTGCAATAGACACTGATATCAATATCGAAACCTAACACAGTGAGAGAATGTGTGTCTGTTCGATAATGTTGCTCAAAGGTAAACAGGGGCTTTCAATAATCTTTTTGCTTTTGTAGTTGTTTTAACTTTTGCGCTATAGGTTAATACTTTTAATTTATGTATATAGAGTGATATGTAGAGAATGGAATATCTAGGAAAGTAGTTATTTTAGTATCGAATTTGTTACTAAGTGTTATGTTCTTAGCGAATATAATTCAAATTTTTAATAAGAGTGGAAATTGTGTTAGAGCTAATGATTAAGATATAAAAGTGCTGTTTAATCGTTGTAGTGATTCACTAAGAATTAGAGTACTTATAAGGTTAATGTTAATTATACTGATGATATAATACTGCTGTCTACTCTATTCTTTAACCTTAGAACAACCAATGCTTAGCGTGTTGACTACTTTAAAAGTTTCTTAGCTGGACGTCCAACTGTGGAAGTTGAATCATACATTATAAGCATTGGGATGTAATAAGACTGTTAATACATGTTTATATACTTTTAAGTTGAAAGGTAAAAAAGAGTTATGTGCTTGTTACATATTAATTTGCAGGTGAGACAAAAAGGTAAATGGCTAATATTATCACACCATTCTTCATTACTATTGAAATCTTCCACTTTTTCCGAGGAAGTTGAACCAGCAACTAATAGTTCAAAATAAGGCTAGTCTAATATAGATAGGCATTTGTGGGTAGAGATTATTTTGTAATTTTTCTTTGCTAAATTGACTAAATATGTCTTAGACTCGTTTAAGTAATTCTGTTTTTATGAAGAGAATTCTCCTGCTATTTGGTAGCTACCTGGATATTCAATTTTATGCTTCTCTCAGGGAAATATTTTTTTGCCATCTAGCTTTATAAGCTCTATATAAAATTTTCTTGATTGAATTTTCATAAAGGCTTTATAGAATTTCCTTTTTAAGACTAAGTAGGTATAGTGGTATATTTCTTGTTTCCAAAACTAATTCTCCTCGGTTTTTTACTTTTTTAGCAAAATAAATGGTATATCATTGCTGACTTTCACTTACATAAAAACTAAAGACCATATATTTCTGATCTGAATAAAAAAAAAGAAGTGTTTATAGTTCTGAACTTCTAGTAGTTTTTTTGTACACTTACTGTTTAAGCCTAAAGATAATATGTTATATTGGTTTTACCATTGGATAAAGGAGAGATTAAACTAGATTTAATTAGGAGAAAATTTTAGAGCAAAGATAACTACCTCGAACATACTAACTATTAGCTCAGTATCATCTTTCAGATTCTTCAACGTTATATACCCTCTACTATCAGGTATGAGATGTAAACGATATCCTTTCCATTTAGTGGAAACCCAGGTGTAGGCACAGATTTATCGCTGTTTGTTAAATATTTTTACATCACTCTCATTCTTGATTTGTAATAATTATTTTATATATAGACCTATAGTCACTGTCTTTTTCTTCAGTAATATGTATGTTATCTTTATATTTAAATGTTCTTGCTAATTAATTTATTATATATTATGTCTGGAATAAGATAATTAATTTTTTCTCCAGTCTTTTGCTAGAAAAATGGTCGAATGAGTTAACGACTCCCTTTTTATAATGTATCAAATAAATGAAATGATGGTCTGATACATTGCTTAAATTGATTGTAACTAATGTATCATTCTCTTTTGTAATATTTTCTTTTAACTTGCTTTCTAGACCTTGTTTGCATGTACACTTGGATACAATAGGCCGGTGCTTACTAGCATTGTTTTTTATGCCCGTATAAAGCAGCTTTAGCAAAATAAGGCAAAAACAACTAAAGAAGTGATATTAGTTTTAACTAGTTGCTTCATTTGTTTTATATCTGTTCTATTTGGACTTTAATTATAGGTCTTTTTAGTAAATATTCCTTTAGGATGCTAAATATTGAGCTCTCAATCTTACTTCTTATTTTTTTTGTCGACTGTAAACTAAACGCTGATTCAACCGCTTTTATGATTCTCTGTATGATAGCTGCATCTTCTGTTGCTTCAAAAATGCCAGGTGTAAACACTTTTGGCTTAGCAAGTAATTTATTTTTTCTGTTAACAACTGCTGTTACTACAATGGCTCCTGCATCCCTCATCCTCTTACGCATTTTTATGACATTACTCTCTGGATAACGTAGTAATATGCCATCAATACCGAAATAATCAACATCAATTGAATCAACTTTTTCCCCGTTCTCTAAGTTAATAATATCGCCTGGTGCAATCATTATTGCTTTTTCCACACC
Source organism: Wolbachia endosymbiont of Onchocerca volvulus str. Cameroon (assembly GCF_000530755.1). Classification (NCBI taxonomy): domain Bacteria; kingdom Pseudomonadati; phylum Pseudomonadota; class Alphaproteobacteria; order Rickettsiales; family Anaplasmataceae; genus Wolbachia; species Wolbachia endosymbiont of Onchocerca volvulus. The sequence continues at coordinate 801,719 of NZ_HG810405.1, read as the reverse complement.
ACACTCTTTTGCAAATTTTACATGTGCATGAGTGTGAATATACTCACCATGAACTGGAATAGATATTTTAGGCTTTATCAAAGAATACATCTCCTTTAGTTCTGCTTTCATTGGATGCCCAGAAGCATGAATATTCTCTGTTTTTTCGGTGACAACTTCCACTCCCATCTCAATAAAAGCATTGAGCATATTATGTGTACGAGTTTCATTTCCAGGGATGATTTTTGATGAAAGGATCATTGTGTCACCTTGTTGCATTTTAAATGAATGATGCTTATTGTAGGCAAGTTTTGAAGTTGCTGACATTGGCTCACCTTGGCAGCCGGTACAAATTAATAGTAACTTTTCCCTTGGCGAATCTACCACATCTTTTGCTTCGAAGAACTGAACAGAATCGATTAAATGACCACTGTTTTGTGCAACTTTTACTATTCTCCATAAAGATCTACCAAGCAAAACCACTTTTCTATTCAGTACCTTTGCAGCCTGGCTTATTGTTTCGATTCGCGCCACATTTGAAGCGAAGAGTGACACGATTACTAACCTTTTAGACCGTCTTATTATGTTATAGATATTATTGTAAATTTCACCTTCTGACTTAGGATCATGTCTACTTAATATGTTTGTTGAATCACAAATTGCTGCAAGTAGGTTACCTTTATCGCCAATCTCTTTTAAACGAACTATGTTAGAGGTTAGCCCAACAACAGGTTTTGGATCAAATTTCCAATCGCTAGTATGGAATGCACTACCCACATTAGTGCTAATTAGTATTGAGTGTGCTTCAGGAATTGAATGAGTTATATTTATAAACTCAACGGTGAAAGGACCTAAATTTATGCTACCATTTATATTTACTTCTTTCACAGGTACAATACTTTTTAATTGAAACTCCTTTAGTTTCTCTTTGAGGAAGTTAACTGTAAAATTTGTTGCATATATAGGACATTGTAGTTCTTTCCATAAATAAGGCACTGCTCCGCAGTGATCTTCATGTGCATGTGTAATTATTATTCCGAGTAAATCCTTTTTTCTTTGGGAAATAAAGCTTACGTCAGCAATGAGTAGCTCGATGCCTGGCATGGTTTCGTCAGCAAAACCAATACCAAGATCAATCATAATCCACTTACCTTGGCAATGATATAGGCTAACGTTCATTCCAATCCTGCCTACTCCTCCAAGTGGAAGAAATAGAAATTCATTTTTATTTATATTCATTAATTTTGAATTGTTAAAATGTGAAGATACCAAAACTTCAGTTCTAAATAAAGGAGTTTGTTATTTTTATATAACTAGCAGAAAATTTGAAAGTTTTTTGCCCTTTTATTTTTACTGAAAACTCATGCTCATCTGTAAGATTAATGGTATATTCACTTTAACTTTAAAAAATTATTTTTAGACATAGTTAACACCTTGACTTTGCTTAGTTAGTATTTCAAATTGTAAAAAATAAATGGTTCTATGACAACGACTTTATTAAAAAATAAAAAGGGGTTAATAACTGGAATAACAAACAAGAGATCAATAGCTTATGGCATAGCAAAAACTCTCTTAGAGCATGGAGCAGAACTTGCAATCACATATCAAAATGAAACTGTAAAAGAGAGACTATTGCCGATAGCAACTGAGCTAAATGTGGAGTTAGTACTGAGTTGTGATGTTGCAAATGAAGGAACTATAGATGATGTTTTCGGAGTAATAGAAAAAAAATGGAGTACTCTTGATTTTTTGGTACATGCGATTGCATTTTCTGATAAAAGTGAATTGAGTAATAGGTATGTTAATACCTCACTAAGCAACTTTCTTAATGCGATGCATATATCGTGCTATTCTTTTACTGCTTTAGCACAAAGGGCTGAAAAAATGATGCCAAATGTTGGTAGTCTACTTACTTTGTCTTACTATGGTGCTGAAAAGGTTATACCGAATTACAATGTTATGGGTTTATGTAAAGCAGCACTTGAAGCAAGTGTAAAGTATCTAGCATGTGACTTAGGACCACAAAATATTAGGGTAAACGCTATTTCTGCTGGTCCAATCAGAACTTTAGCATCTTCTGGAATAAGTGATTTCTGTTTCATATCAAAATGGAATAGAAACAATTCTCCACTGAGACGTAATACCACAATAGAGGATATTGGAAAAGCGGCATTGTACTTGCTAAGTGACTTAAGTAGTGGCACCACTGGAGAAATTCTGCACGTTGACTCAGGATATAATGTAGTAGGAATGAAGGTAATTGATTCGAATATAATTCAAAGTTAAGATAGGAAAAAAGCTTTTTGAAAATTGATAATATCATCTATAATCACTTGTATAAGTCTTAAATGCTTTTATGCTCAAGAAATTAATTCGGTATTGGTTCTTTATAGAATTGATTAAAGGATTTATTGTTACATTGAAATACATGTTTAAACCAAAGGTTACGCTAAAGTATCCTATGGAGAAGGGCCATCTAAGCCCAAGGTTTCGCGGCGAACACGCGTTGCGTAGGTATCCAAATGGTAAAGAAAGATGCATAGCTTGCAAGTTGTGTGAAGTCATCTGTCCTGCTCAAGCAATAGTTATTGAAGCTGAGGAAAAGGAAGATGGCAGTCGTTGCACTACGCGTTATGATATTGATATGACAAAATGTATATATTGTGGGCTTTGTCAAGAGGCATGTCCAGTTGATGCAATTGTTGAGGGTCCTAATTTTGAATTCGCAACAGAAACAAAAAAGGAGCTAATATATAATAAAGAGAAATTATTATGTAATGGTGAAACTTGGGAAAAGGCAATTGAACTTAGGTTAAAAAAGAATAGACCCTATTGCTAAAACTGATGATAAAAGTTACCTTTTCAGCTGGACAAAAAATAGAAAAATATGGTAGTAAAATTACTATTTTTGATATATTACAACTAGGTCTTTTAGGAGAAGCTATTGCCTTAAGGATAAATGGTGAGTTATATGACTTATCACATGCAATTGAATCTGACGTGGAAATAGAGATAATACAATTCAGTGATGAAGTGGCTTTAGATATAATAAGACATGATGCCGCTCACATAATGGCTCAAGCGGTGAAAGAGCTCTTTCCTAATACTCAAGTTGCTATTGGTCCAACAATTAAGGATGGTTTCTACTATGATTTTGCTATAGGTCGTACCTTTACTACTGGTGATCTTGCCACAATAGAAAAAAAAATGGAAGGAATTATAAAAAGTAACTACAGATTTGTCAGAGAAGTTTGGACTCGTAAGCAAGCAATTGATTTTTTCAATAATATAGGCGAAAAATATAAGATTGATATTATTTCTTGCATACCAGAAAGTGAGGATCTAACTGTCTATAGACAAGGCGATTTTGTTGACTTATGTCGTGGTCCACACTCTCCTTCAACTGGCATGGTTAAAGCGTTCAAACTTATGAAAGTTGCAGGAGCATACTGGTGTGGTGATTCTAATAGTCCAATATTGCAACGAATATATGGCACTGCGTGGAGAAATAAGGATGAATTGAATGCTTATCTTGGACGTCTAGAAGAAGCAGAAAAACGTGACCATCGCAAAATTGCTAAGGATATGGACTTGTTTCACATTCAAGAGGAAGCTGTAGGACAAATTTTTTGGCATGAGCAGGGCTATATCTTGTATAGCATTCTTGAATCTTATATGAGAAAAAAATTAATAGATAATGGTTATTTTGAAGTAAAAACTCCTATTTTAGTAAACAAGGAGCTGTGGGAGAAGTCTGGGCATTGGAGTAAGTTTCGTGAAAATATGTTTATTGTTAGTGAACTTGAGAATGAAAAGCTAGCAATAAAACCAATGAATTGTCCTTGTCACGTGCAGATTTTCAACTCTCATACTAGAAGCTATCGTGATTTACCAATACGTATGGCAGAATTTGGTACGTGTCATAGGAATGAAAGCTCAGGTTCATTGCATGGGCTGATGCGAGTACGTGGCTTTACACAAGATGATGCGCACATTTTTTGTATGGAAGAGCAAGTCAATTCTGAAACTATAAAATTTTGTGGTCTTTTGAAAGAAGTATACTCAGAGCTTGGATTCAATGAAATTTCTGTAAAATTCTCAGACCGTCCAGACATTAGAGCAGGAAGTGATGAAGTATGGAATAGAGCTGAAAGAGCGCTGTTTGATGCTGTCGAAAAAACAGGTTTAAGTTATGAACTTAACTCAGGTGAAGGTGCATTTTATGGACCAAAGTTAGAGTTTATTCTAAAAGATGCAATAGGTAGGAACTGGCAGTGTGGAACGCTACAAATTGATTTCATTTTGCCAGAACGTCTTGGAGCTTTTTATATAGGAGCAGATGGGCAAAAACATCATCCTATTATACTACACAGAGCAATTTTTGGAACTTTTGAACGTTTTATTGGAGTTCTAATAGAACATTATGCAGGACAATTTCCATTGTGGCTTGCCCCAACACAACTTGCTATTCTAACTGTTACAAATGAAGTTGACAGCTATGCTATAGAAATTAGCGACGTTTTAAAAAAGCAAGGTGTTAGGGTTAAAGTCAATTTAACTAGTGAAAAAATTAGTCATAAAATACGCTTGCATAGTTTAAACAAGGTTCCTATATTATGGATAGTTGGTAAAAATGAAGTTGCAAGTAAAACTGTGTCAGTGAGGAATTTAGGATCAGAAAGACAGGAATCTTTTTCTTATGAGAAAGCTGCTGAACTTTTATTAAAAGATATTAATTTGAGTTAAGGGTTAAAGTTTGCAAATCAAAAAAAACAGAATTAATAAATCTATTACAGCTAAGGAGGTACGTCTAGTTGATCAAAATGGTAATATGGTTGGAGTTGTGGCAATAGAGCAGGCTTTAGAGTCTGCGCAGAATGTCGATTTAGATCTAGTGGAAATTGTGCCTGATTTGACTCCTCCAGTATGTAAAATTTTGGACTACAGTAAACAAAAATATGATGCAAAAAAGAAAGCAAGTGAAGCAAAAAAGAAACAAAAAATATTAACTATAAAAGAGATTAAGCTAGGCCCTAATATTGGTGATCACGACTATGAAACAAAATTACGTCAAGCAAGAGACTTCCTTAGACATGGACACAGGATTAAAATTACAATGAAGTTTAGAGGTAGAGAGCTCATAAACACTGAAATTGGGTTGGAGAAATTAGAACGGTTGATTAAAGACACCGAAGATATTGCAAAGGTAGAATTAGCTCCTAAACAGGAAGGGAATCAATATTTTTTAGCTCTGATTGCCAAATAGCAAAACTTGTCTATTAGAAAATCGTTTGCTAGTTCTTGCTTAATTAGTAAAATATTTTCATTTTCTAATGGAACCATAGAAATTAGCACAGCACTGTAACTAGGTGTATATGGAGGTTGGAGTGTGGGTTAAGATATGGAAAACATTATTAGAAGGAAAAATTTCACCAATCAATTTTTTTGTCTTTATCTTTGATTTGAAGTACAGATATCAGACTAATTAATGCACAGGCAGTAAGATAAATACCTGCGGCAAATTTTGTTTTAGCTTTTTCTATAAGCCATATGCATACAGATGGAGAAATACCACCGAAAACCCCTGCAGATATGTTGTGAGCTAAACTAAAGCCAGTACATCTAATCTTTGTTGGGAATAATTCACAAACGAGAGAATTGCATATTCCAAAGGATGCACCTACCGGTATGCTTATTAATAGGAAAGTAAGCATTATAATGCAATGGTTATCGTATGATAATAGCTGAAGGACTGGTAAACTGGCACAAGCTAAAATTATTAATGTGGGAATCATCACATTTTTTCTTCCAATTTTGTCAGATAATATTGCAAGCAGTACTGCAGACAACCCGAATATAATTTCAACTATGATCCTTACTACATTTTTAATATCGATGCCTGATAGGATAAGTTCTTTTACAGATATATTGTAAAACATGATTGCTGAATAAATGATTGCATTCTGAGCAATGCCAACTCCAATTGCTATTGCAAATACTCTTTTATACTCCTTGAGCAATTCTAGAAATGGTGAGTGAAACAAGTTTTTATTTCGACTGTGTATTTTGTAGGCTAAGCTTTCCTCTATTATGTATCTTGTTAGAAAGCCTATTATGCCCATAACAGAGCAGAAGTAGAAGAGTAACTTCCAACCCCAAATTTCATAATTTTCACCTGTAAGTTTTTTGCAAACAGCTATCATTACAAAGCATGTAATAGAACCAAGCGCGCCACTGAAAGCTTTCATGCTGCCTAAAAAACCTAGATTTTTTTTATCGCTTGAGTGCTCTATTAAAAAAGCTGAATTGATACTTGTTTCTCCGCCTGTTGCCATTCCTTGTATTATTCTACAAACCAGAAGTAATATAGGGGAAAATATTCCTATTTTTTTTGCACTTGGTATTACTGCAATTGCAGTGGATGATATTGAAGCTAATATTACAGAAGCTAGCAAAACTTTCCTCCTGCCATATTTATCTCCAATGTAGCCAAAAATAAATGCGCCAAGCGGCCTAAATCCAAACCCAATTGCAAAGCTGCTAAGAAATTTGATTTTTTTTACGTGCTCATTTTCTGATGAAAAGAGAACATCACTTATTGTATATGACAAGACTCCAAATAGAGTTAATTCATACCATACAATTATATTGCAGATTATACCTGATAGTATTGCTTTTTGGATGTTATTCACGCTTTTTCAATTTAACATAATCTGGGGTGCTGTTAATCAATAACCTGCAAGAATAATTCATGTAAATGTCTACTTTTTACCTTAGAAGGAGCGCCCATTAGAACATCTTCACCTTGTTGGTTCATAGGAAAACAGATCACTTCACGAATGTTTGGCTCATCAGCGAGCAGCATAACCATTCTGTCAACTCCCGGTGCTATTCCACCATGAGGTGGTACTCCAAATCTGAATGCACGCACGAGTGCACTAAATTTTGTGTCGACTTCTTCTTTACTATAGCCTGAAATGGCAAAAGCTTTATACATAATATCTAGTTTGTTATTGCGAATTGCTCCGCTTGATAGTTCTATTCCATTACAAACGAGATCATATTGGTAAGCAAGAATGTACAGTGGATTTCTTTCCTCCAGATCTTTTAAGCCACCATGTGGCATAGAAAATGGGTTATGAAAAAAATTAATTTTTTTATTTTTATAATCATACACAAAATATGGAAAGTCAATAATCCAACAGAATTTGAAAACATTTTTATCTATAAGACCTAATTCTGATCCTAAAATGGTACGCACTTTTCCTGCAATTATTGCTGCTTCATTTTCTTTATCGGAAGTAAAAAATATACTATCTCCAGGCTTTACATTTGTTATTTCTCTTATATGATTTATCTTATTTTTATCAAAGAATTTGGCAATTGGTCCTTTTATAGTACCATCTTTATCAAACGTTATATATCCAAGACCTTTAGCTCCGAATTCTTTTTGCACATGCTCTATTTTTTTATCAAAAAAGCTCCGTGACTCCTTTGCTGTTTTGGGAGCGGGAATGGCTCTAACTACCATACCCTTCTCAATGTTGCTTTTGAAGATGTTGAACTTTGAATCACGGAAAACTTCTGTAACATCACTAATTGATAATGGATTACGTAGATCTGGTTTGTCAGAGCCATATTTGAGCATTGCTTCTTTATATGTAATGCGTGGAAAGTTCTTGTCGACTGACTTGCAAGAAAATTTAGTGAACACCTTGTATAAAGTAGTTTCGATGACTTGAAATATGTCTTCTTGAGTCACAAAAGACATTTCAAGATCTAGCTGATAAAATTCTCCAGAACGGTCAGATCTTGTGTCTTCATCACGGAAACATGGTGCAATTTGAAAATATTTATCGAATCCTGACACCATGAGCAGTTGTTTAAAAATTTGTGGAGCTTGTGGTAGTGCATAGAATTTACCAGGATTTAGTCTGCTTGGAACTAAATAATCGCGTGCTCCTTCAGGAGATGAAGCAGTGAGTATTGGAGTTTGAATTTCTAAAAAACCTTGTTCTATCATGAGTCTACGTAGTTCTGCAATGATTTGTGAGCGCAAAATGATGTTATTGCGAACTTTTTCCCGCCTTAAGTCAAGAAACCGATATTTAAGTCTCATATTTTCTCGGTATTCTTGTTTGCCAGAGATACTTGCTAATATGCTTTTTTCCTCTTTTGCTATTTCTTCGTCACAATGAAACTCAACTTTCGATTCAATGTGCAATTTACTAACTATAACCTCAATTTCTCCTGTGGAAATAGAGCTGTTTACTGTATCTTCAGTTCTAGCTTTGACTATTCCTGTAACAGTAATCACACTCTCTGATTTTAAATTTGATATTTCATTGAAAAAGTCTTTGTCATTGTTGAATACTAGCTGAGTAATTCCGTAGAAGTCTCTTAAGTCAACAAAGATGAGATTACCATGGTTACGTTTGTGGTATAGCCATCCAGAAAGAGTAACTTCTTTTTCTACATCATCCTTTCTTAATTCATTGCAGGTATGAGTTTTATAGCAGTTCATATTTGTTGTAGCGGTATTTTAAAGAAGTATAAGAATAAATATTGTCCCATACAAGCTCATTTACTTGGGTATTTGTATGATTTTTGAAATAAAGGAAAGTTCTGAAGTTTGATGGTGCTTTCTAATATCATCTTTCATACTACATTTCTGTACAAAAAATTGTGAAATTTCTATAGTTAAAGCATAATTACAGATGGCCCTTTAAATAAGCTGAGTACAAAAATGTCATTTGGACAAATCATTGTATGTAGCGTGGTATTACTTGCCATGGCTATAGTATTTCTTTTTTTTAGAAAAAAATATAGAGATTGGGTTAGGAAAATCCTATTTTCTAAAGAGGTTCTTAAAGAAGAATGCGAAGAAAATAGAAAATATAATGAATTATATCAAAAAAACAAGCGAAAAGAGCTGATGAAACGTCAAGAAATGTTACGTAAGAAGCAAAAGGATATACAGGTTTACAATGAGGATTCAAAGATACTTGATATAGTAAAACCAGTAGGTAAATGGACAAAAATGGTTGTAATTGGTAGTAATCTAATGCAGCATTTTGCTCTATTGATGCATAGAGAAGGTAGGCAGAAAGGATTTTGGGAACTGTTTATAAAAGCTCAGGCTTCAACCAGTGAGAAGCATAAAGGGAAAGGTAGATAATCCATGCTTGAATGTGAAGATTTATCCTGCGCTCGCAATAGCAGAATATTATTTAAAAATCTTAGTTTCAAAGCTGAGCCAAAATCAAAGATTTTAATTACTGGTCCAAATGGTAGTGGTAAAACCAGCTTAATTAGAAGCTTGTCTGGGCTCTTGCCACCAGTATTAGGTAGTATAAGATACTGTGGAAAAGATATATATAGTGACCTACAACCTTATGTATCTTCTATGGTCTATGTGGGACATAAAAACGCCTGTAAGAATAGCTTAACTGTTGCTCAAAACATAGAATTCTGGGCAGGAATACGGGATACTAGAGAATTAACTATGGCGGCTATTTATTGTTTACAGTTACAACCTGTACTTAATATTAGATACGGTGAACTTTCTGCAGGATGGAAAAAGAGAGTTGCTCTTGCTCGCCTTTTGATTTCTAATGCAAATATTTGGCTGATAGATGAGCCGTTTTGTAATCTTGATAGCACAACGTGTGAATTGGTACTAAATCTGATCTCAACACGTTCTGAACAAAATGGTATAGTAATTATTACAGGACACAATCCTACAAAGCAATTATGTGATTTTATAGCGATCAACATATGTAATTTTATAGCTGATTGATCTTACTGAGAAAAAGTAGAGAAAAAGCTTAAAATGTTTCTATAAAAAGAATGAAATGTTTGGAAATGCAATAGTGAAATATCTACGTTGGTTATATTGGAAAAAATTGCTTAGCGTGTTTTTATAGCTCTACCGTACTAATAGCGTCGGTATTTTAAAGTACAAAGTCTATCATATTTACTTATAGGTTTCTCAACTAAAAGCAAAATTTAGTAAAAAGTGTGTGTATCCTTCTTCAAGGTGTGTAGGTGTGTATGCATGCTTAATTTCTATTGTGTATATACTATATTTTGTTAAGTCCTTCTTTTTATAGACAGACTATTATGTCTACAATTTTGGATTACGCATGTTATTGGCTTAAGCCTAAAAAAACAAAATGACACCTTTGTTTTTTATCTTTAAATAGCTGAGATTATTATGAGGTTTTTGTATATTCTAGTAATCTTAGAATATTATTTAGAGCACTTAGAAGTGCTCATTGGCAGAACTCTTTAAAGAAACTGAAAAAGCTTTTCACAACAGAATTGTTGTGACAGTATCTTTTAACAACTACTGCCAAGTAAACAAGTTCTCAGTAAGCTCAGATTAAAGTCACTACAGCAAAACAATCTGTTTAACTACTTTCTGTCTCACTACACTGCTACCTGAAATATTAGACTAAGAATGATAATCTAACCCAAAGCCTAAAAATCTTGTAAACTTATTCCTAGGAATACTAAGAGTAGCGCGAAACGGTAAATTTTCGTTTATGTTGTATGTTGTAAATTGATCAATTAACACCAAATTTTGCTTGATAAACAAATGAATATCTTGTTTTTCTTATGAAACTTGACCTTAGTTAATCCTCCACCAACGTACGGAGCAAATTACATTCTTTCTTTATTAAAGTTGTAATATATATTGGTCACCCAGCTAAATTATTTAAGCCTTCATTTTTCATTTTAAATGCGACTCTAAAAATCTACTCTAATGTCTAGTCTGCATTAGCGTTATCACACTTTTTAATATCTATCCTAACATTATTTTTCTGCTTCTCGAGAAACTTAATACTCTTCTAGCGTGGATCACATTTTCCTCTAGCAGGGTACTTTGGGTTATAGCTAAGTTTACGTACTTTAAGTTACTTTTATTCTCATAGTTTCCATTGACTAATTTAGTTTGAAGAATATAAGCTTTCAAATTCAACTCTTATATGCTCAATAAATGCTCTGTTTTTATTGCTGCAGCAAAAATCCTGGAACCATATACTTAGGATTTATAGCCAGCTTCAATTTTCTCTTTGCTATTGAAGCTAAAAACTCCTTTTGTGTTGTATATTGTCTGCATTTTCCCTCTTAGACTTTCTATATTATTAGGTAATATTTTGAGGTGTTAGCTCTAAAATAGAAATTTTTCTAAGTTATTCGTTTAAATGCTGTTAGATAAGCACTTAACCGAAAAAGCAAACAAGACAATACAAATGTTGCCCTGAACTTTTTATTTGTTATTTATAGCTTCATTTATATTTCTTACTTAAGAAGCTTATTTATATCAGGAACAGAATTTTTTGCACTTCAAAAAAGTAATGTATACTTTATTAAATGAAAATTCACTTTTTTTGATATGCAAAATTTTGAGATATTAAAAAATCTAGAAGCGAGAACACTAGAAGCTGAAAGAGGAGGAGGTTCTGATAGAGTTGATAAACAACATGCAAAAGGGAAATTAACTGCTAGAGAAAGACTGAGTATACTGCTCGATGAAAATTCGTTTGAAGAATATGATAAATTCGTCAAACATCATGCAACTGATTTTGGCATGCAGAATGCTAATTTTTTAGGTGATGGTGTTATAATTGGTCATGGTACTATTTATGGCAGAAAAGCTTTTGTTTACTCCCAGGACTTCACTGTTTTTGGTGGATCGCTTGGTGCATCTCACGCAAAAAAAATATGCAAAATTATGGATATGGCAATTAATGCTAGGGTTCCTGTTATTGGGTTAAATGACTCCGGGGGAGCTAGGATTCAAGAGGGAGTAAATTCCCTTGCTGGTTATGGAGAAATTTTTCAAAGAAATGTTGATGCATCAGGAGTTATACCACAAATTTCTCTAATCATGGGGCCGTGTGCTGGTGGTGCAGTTTATTCTCCAGCATTAACTGATTTTACTTTTATGGTGAAAAATAGCTCATACATGTTTATAACTGGACCAGATGTGGTAAAAAAAGTCACATATGAAGATGTAAGTCATGAAGATCTTGGCGGGGCGAAAATCCATACAAGTAAAACGGGAGTAGCAGATTATGCGTTTAATAATGATGTTGAAATGTTACTGAAGGTCCGTGAGTTTTTTACCTTTTTACCAGCAAATAATCAAGAGACTCTAAAATCTGTACCTATACCTACCTGCAATGATGTCGATGATATTGATGAGTCTTTAAATACTCTAATTCCTTATAATTCTAATACTCCTTATGATATGTATGAACTTGTTGAGAAAGTGTGTGATGAAAGGAAATTTTTTGAACTGAAGCCTGATTTTGCTCGTAATGTTCTAATTGGTTTTGGTAGGATTAAAGGGAGTACTGTTGGTATTGTTGCAAATCAGCCTATGTATCTTGCAGGGTGCTTAGATATTGATTCTTCAAGAAAAGCTGCAAGGTTTATAAGGTTCTGTGATGCATTTAATATTCCTATTATCACACTCATTGATGTTCCAGGGTTTTTGCCAGGTACAAATCAGGAATATAATAATATAATACAACACGGGGCAAAACTACTTTACGCTTATGCCGAGGCAACTGTGCCGAAAATTAGCGTAATTACTAGAAAAGCGTATGGTGGCGCATACATTGTTATGAATTCTAAACATCTGAGAGGTGATATAAATTACGCTTGGCCGACTGCTGAAATAGCCGTGATGGGTCCTGAAAGTGCAGTTGAAATTATATTTCGACATGAAAAGGATCAGCAAGCCTTAATTAAGGAATACAGAGAAAAGTTTGCTAGTCCGTTTTTTGCTGCATTGTATGGTTATGTTGACAGTATAATAGTGCCAAGTAAAACACGGTACCACCTTCGTAAAGCATTAGAGCTACTCAGAAACAAAAAAGTAGAAGGGATATGGAAAAAGCATGATAACCTACCTCTGTGATTTTCTTCTAAGTTTTTATTTTGGATATAGTCAGTGTGCCGTTACCAAGACTTGAACTTGGGACCTTGTCATTACCAATGACATGCTCTACCATCTAAGCTATAACGGCAGGGTTTATGTATATGAATAACATAAAAAAGAATAAGAAGAAAGAAGAAGAGAGAAAAAGATTAGCGAAAGCTTTAAAGCAAAATATTCTAAAAAGAAAAAAACAGCAGCAAATTAGACAAAACAGATTACTTTCAAAATTTGTTTATAATGAGAAGTTTTTGGAAAAAAGCTCTGTGGAATACCTAAGCGTATTTGAGGAAACTTTAACAGTAAAATTACCACCAAAAACTTAAGTTTTGAGAAGGTATTATGCCAGAACTGCCTGAAGTAGAAGTGATCTCTAATTTTTTGCTTAATAAGATAAAAAGCAAGCAAATAAGCAATGTAACAGTCAATAATTGGAGGATGCGTGTGCCAGTAATAAAAAATATTGATGATGTGCTAAAGAACAGATGCATAAGTAATATTGAACGTAGGGGTAAGTATATAATCTGGTGTATAGACAATGATACAGCTGTAGTTATGCATCTTGGTATGAGTGGGAAGCTTATATATGCTGAAGATGATCGAGCACGGAATAAACATGATCATGTGATATTTTTATTTTCCGACAATACTTCAATAATCTTTCATGATCCAAGAAGATTTGGATTAGTTATTATTTTGAAAGAAGAGGAAAAAGTAAGCTTTTTCAATGATTTTGGAATAGAGCCTCTCACAGATGAATTCAATGGAGACTATTTACAGAGATTGCTGAAAAACAGAAAAGCAAATGTTAAATCAGTATTAATGAATAATAGACTGATAGTTGGTGTGGGTAACATATATGCTTCTGAGAGTTTATTTAGAGCCCGCATATCACCATTCAGGCCGGCACAGGATTTGAAGTACAAAGAGTGCGAAAGACTCGCTACTGAAATAAAAAATGTTCTAAATGATGCAATTACTGCAGGCGGTTCGACGTTGAGAAATTATGCACAGCCATCTGGATCTGTCGGATGTTTCCAAAATGGTTTTTATGTATATGGTAGAGTTCAAAAGCCTTGCAAAGTTTGTAATAACATTATAATACTTATACGCCAAAATGGCCGTAGCACTTATTTTTGCAATGCATGCCAGAACTAAGTTTTATTTTTAGATATGACATTCTCACCTGAAAAAGATCCGCTTAGTTTATTTTCCAGGTGGTATAAAGCAGTACTTGATTCTTTATGTAAAGAGCCAACTGCAATGACGTTGGCGACTTGCAGCAAAGACTGTATTCCATCTGCAAGAGTGGTATTACTCAAGGAATACGGTGAAAAAGGCTTTACGTTCTTCACTAACGTGAATAGTAGAAAAGGAAGAGAATTGACTGAAAATCCCAAAGCTGCATTAGTATTTCACTGGATAGAGTTTTCTAGACAAGTTCGAATCGAAGGAGATGTTAAGCTTTTAGATGGCGAGCAAGCTGGTAAATACTTTTCTTCCCGAGCACGCAATAGTCAAATTAGTTCATGGTGCTCAAAACAATCGAGCGTTCTGGAAGATTGGCAAAATTTCAAGCGAGCTATCGAACTCAAGGAGAAGGAATTTGATAATGCACAAGTTCCCTGCCCTGGTTTTTGGGTAGGATTTTACGTAATTCCAAAAGTAATTGAATTCTGGCAAGAGGGTGAGTACAGGAGGCATATTAGATTTAGATATACTCTTGTTGCGAGAAGCGATTGGAAAATAGAACAGTTATACCCTTGACCATGTAACACAACTGTATGAACACTATGATTTAATAATGATTTTCACTAGGGAATAAGATAAAGACAGCTATAATATACTGTCTTTGAAACAAGTATTTGTGGCCAGCTATGCTGTGCTTCTATAGTACACTGGAATAATATAAAACACCTTAGTTTAAACTATCTTATATCCTTTTTCTTTTGAAGAAAAATGTTCAATTGTAGGTAATATATAATGTACTTGTTCACTTTTTCAGCTACTGGTTCAATGATGTATTTTGTTACAAAAGATCCTACGATTAGTACTGTGAAGCTCCTATCACCATACCTGTTTTATAAAGCTAATGGTACATTTTAAGCATTATGCTATAGGAAATAGCAGCTGTAGATGCAGCAAGAGACCAACTCAGATTGCGGTCCTGTAGTGTATAAACCAAGTATATATAGAAAGTCTTTTGTGAAGAATATTCCTTTTTTGTATATTGTTATATGCACAATATGTATAAAATAATATTGCAAATGGTGGTAATAACTCACTTATGATCAAAGATGATAAAGCTGTAAAACTTAATTCAAAACTTGCAAGCCTCTATCGCAACTCTTGATAATGTAGCAAGAAGCATTAAAAATCTTTTAGTTTCTTTTATATAATTTTCTGCAGAGCTTTAATTCCTTATTATCATTAAGGTTGGCTTGATTAAGCAAGAAAAAATATTTTTTTAGATATAGATATAAAGTTGCGGAGGTAGGATTTGAACCTACGACCTTCAGGTTATGAGCCTGACGAGCTACCAAACTGCTCCACTCCGCGCCGTTGTCTATTTAGATATTATATATATAAATAATAGAAAATAAAAGAATAAAATTACCTCATAATATATGTTTTATGTATTTATTAACTTTTCTTAATACAATTATTAGTTATATATCTAACAATCTATATGTGCAATGAGGAACATAATTTGATGCTAAGGTTTTCTTATATATGCCAGTGTGTATAGATCTTAGTTTATTTCTCTTTGAATTCTAAACATAGCTATGTTTTTACTGTATCTGTTTTTCTTCTACTTTTATTTGTGTTGATCTTGGTTGTACTCTTTTGTAAGAGTACACGGTATTGTGTGTCTCTTTGATTGGCATTATGTTCATAGAGTTTTACGGCTGGATAAACTAAAAAAAAAACAGCTTTAGTTGATATTTAAATTCTTGGTAAGAAAAGTTGTATGAAAAGTGTCGTTGCTATAGTATATTAATAATGAGGTTTCACATAGATAATTTTTGCTCTTTATTAAAAAACTTTCTTCTGTTGTTCGAGTGTATAGGTACTAAGATTTAGAGAAAAACTTGTGGATTTTAGTGTTATGTACTAGAATATGAGACTGCACGTTGCTTTAAACAACGTAAGAAATATCAATTAGAGCTAAGAGGTGGAAAGAAGGTATTAAAATAGACAATCAAGTAAAATTATCAATGAGACTTTTCTATTTGAAGGTTTTATGCCTTTTGGGATGTACATATTTTTTTGCAAGAATGACTTGTTGTCAGAAAATAAGTGCTACAGATTTTGCAATAAGCAAAATAGTTCTGTACAAAAATGCTAGAGCATAGAATCTTTTTCTTCAATTCATTTATGAAAGCCTGTAGGACAATGTTAAAAAAACACATACAGGCGTGATTTCCACATTACTGATTGGTGAGGAAGACAAAAATAGATTGAGAAACTATAGTCGTTTTGGTACTCGTTGCAATAATAAGGAGGGAAATATCAAAGGTTAATAGTGATTATGTTTGCTGCTTCGGTGATTCTTAATAGAGAACCAAAAGCAATTTTAAAACCTGACTTTTAGATATCATTTTCACTGTATTGATATTATTTATTAATTATTTAATCAATGTCAATAGGTTATTTATGATGAAAATAATGTAAAATATCTCACTAGTTCAGCAATAGCAAGCTTAGCGACTGTTATATATACAATGGATAATTTTAATTATTTCTCAACGAATATTATTATCACAAATTTAGCTACTGTACTAATATAGTTATGTTGTTTATTATTTTAAGCGAAGTAATTTATATTTGTTGATTCCTTTAGATGTATTAAGTAGATTATGGCTCTGCTTGTAGAGTGCTTAATTGATAGTATTCAATATATAGAATAGATACAATTGCTAGTTTTCAATATTTAGTTCTGTTCCTATTCGGGGTTTTTCCTGTGTTATTAATTATTATCATAGGTATTTAGGTTATTTTAGCTATATTTATGGAAAAGAAATTCGAGTTTCTTTGGAATTTTTTTTATTGTACTTGGTATTTTCTCTGGTCCTATATATAATAGGGGCTCCTGATATCTTAGTCAGTGCTGGGAATATTGCTGTTAAAAGGAGTGATAATTTAATATCTCTTGCTAGGAAAAGCAGGAGCTTTGCTATCAAAGCATTGGTAAAGTAAATTGGTAGAGTCAAATTTTTAATCGTGCTAAATATAATAACTCAAACAAAGGGCTCAATTGTAGTGATCACTGCTGTGTATATAACAAAAGTGAATGATAAGTTAATGCTGCTGGTTCATAGAAAAAAGATATTATAGAAAATTGTGATAGAATTGACTTAATAATTTAATTAAGCAAGTTTAATTATTTAGTTTATAGTACTAAAATGGTTAAATATGCTAACCTAAAAACATAGCTCACATTCAATTTGGTTAGTAAATTATGGTGTAGAAATTAATAAAATGTGCTCGAGTAGGTTTTAGCGCAAGTAAAAAAGATTAGTTTAATGCTATTATTAGTGTATAATTGGTAGTGAAGATACGGGGAATTTATGGGCTTAAGTACTTAAAAGTACCTTTTCAAATTGAAGGTAGGTTCTAATTAAAAATTAGATGATATTATTGGTTATTTTCTTAAGATATAATGTGCAACAAAGAAGTAGTCTGTAAGTAAATAACACTCTGCTTACATAGCTATGAGTGCTTGGCTTCAATTTTTCTTAGCTTATTATGTTATCGCAGTAATAATAAACCATAGCAGTTTTAGTTAAATTACAGATATTTTTAGTTTATGATTAATGTTAGCTTATGTTTTTGTTTATGTTGTTCTTTCTTCGAACAATTTAATTAACTTCTTTTGCTATAAAGTATATTGATAAGTAAGAAATAGAAGATTAGGAATTGTTTATAGGCTTGATAAAGATACTAGTGAGCTGATGGTAATTTATAAAAGATGACGAAGTTTATAGCTTTTTGTCCGAGTTATTATTAAGTTAAGTTAAAGAGGGAATATTTAACAGTGTTTTGGGATATCATCTAACTAAGGAACCATAAAAACTAATATCACTCCAAACGTGATAGTAAAGAAATGGTATGTGTGTAGCAGTAGTGGACGGGAGGGGGATTGGCAATTACCCGTTATTCAGTGTAGAAAACTATAGAACAAGCAGGGTTAGTAAAATATGTTTTGAAAACAGGTAGAACATACCAAATTTGAGTATATGTAAATCACGTAAGACATTCCATTGTTTGGTGATCAAAATTTACAGGGAAAATAATAGTAAGAGTACACAAAATGTGCTAAAAAAGATTCTGATTTTTTATTCGCACCTTTAATAGACAAGTACTACATGTATATAAACTTGAAGATTATATACCCTTTAAAAGGTAAAGAGTATATAGAATTTAAATCTGATTTACTGAAAAGTATAGAAACTCTGATTGATGAGTTTAAAGAAGCAATAAATTGTACAATTGCTTAAGATATTATACAAATGTCGTATAAGATAATGCCTTGACAGTTGAAGTAAATACTTTTCAATGGTAAAATAATGATTGGTATACAATTTAAATATTATGATTAGTTTATTATTTATAGTATTGGTGTTTTTTTGTAGTGGTGATACATTTGCGAAACAGGAACCACGTTCAATAGCTGCAGACAGTCATATAAAGGTAATAAATTATAATCCGCAGGCTATACATAAATACACAGGTTTTTACGGTTATCAGTCGAGTATACTGTTTGAACCAGGTGAAGTGATACAGAATCTTTCAATGGGCGATTCGACTGGTTGGCAGCTTGTTTCTCATGGTAATAGGTTATTTATCAAACCTATAGATGATATTGCTGATACTAATGCAACTATTATTACTAATAAAAGAGTTTATTACTTTGAATTTCATGCTGAGGAAGCAACTGGATTAGATGATCCGAGGTTAGCATATGAAGTGAGGTTTCTTTACCCACTATTTAATAGTGAAGAAATCTACACAACCGATAATGGTGATATTCTTGAACAAGCTAGTCCTACCACTGTTCCTGATATGAATGATATTGAAGTTGCAAAAAAAGGCTTAAATTTTAATTATTCTATCTCACATATTAAGGGTAGTGAGTCGATAGTACCAACTAAAGTCTTTGATGACGGGAAATTCACGTATCTGCAGTTTAATAAGATAAATTCTGACTTTCCAGCAATCTTTATGGTTAATTCTGAAGGGTATGAATCTCTAATAAATTTTCGTGTAGTTGATGATTATCTTATACTTGAGAAAGTAGGCTCTGTATTTACCTTAAGAAAGGGGTCAAGCACAGTTTGCTTGTTTAATGAAGATATGTCTTTAATAAGGAGATAAGTGGTTAGTGTAAATATAGTGTCTATAAATAATGGGCACAAATTTTTTTTTTGTTCAGCAAAGTAGTAAAAGATAACCTAAGTCGTATAAACGATAAAAAAATTAACTTTACTTATAGCTAAGTATAGCTAAAAACCTACCTGTCAATCTCACCAAAAACTATATCAAGTGAACCAATGATTGCCGCAATATCAGAAAGCATGTGTCCTTTTGCCATGAAATCTAAGGCTTGTAGATGTGCAAAGCCAGGTGCTCTTATTCGGCATCTATATGGTTGGTTAGTTCCATCCGAAACTATATACACTCCGAACTCACCTTTTGGTGCCTCAACAGCTGCGTAAGTCTCACCTTCTGGTACATGGTACCCTTCTGAGTAAAGCTTAAAATGGTGAATTAGAGCTTCCATAGATTTTTTCATTTCTGCTCTTGGTGGTGGAGAGATTTTTCTATCTTCAGTTTTTACTGGCCCTCTAGGCATTTTTTCTATACACTGTTTTACTAAGCTAGTAGACTGTCTAATTTCTTCCATCCTCACTAAATAACGGTCATAACAGTCACCGTTTCGACCGATTGGTATATCAAAATCTAGTTGATCATATACTTCATATGGCTGACTTTTTCGTAAATCCCAAGCAAGTCCAGCGGCACGCAACATTGGGCCGCTGAAGCCCCAGTCAAGAACCTGTTTAATTGACATTTTACTGATTCCTACAGTGCGTTGCTTCCATATTCTATTTTCTGTTAAGAGATCATCAACATCATCTATATACTTTGGAAACTGCTCTATAAACTTTGCAATATCCTCAATTAAACCTTCTGGAACATCTGCTGCAATTCCACCTGGTCTGATATAAGCTGCGTGAAACCTTGCTCCTGAAGCTCTCTCGTAAAACTCCAGTATTTTTTCCCTCTCTTCAAAGAGCCATAAAAGAGGAGTCATTGCTCCAACGTCAAGTGCTTGTGAGGAAATATTAAGTAAGTGGTTGAGTATTCTTGTTAATTCACAAAACAGAACACGCAAATATTTTGCCCTAATTGGAACTTCACATTGCAGTAATTTTTCTACACACAATGAATATGCATGCTCTTGTGACATTGGTGATACATAATCAAGGCGATCAAAATAAGGCAAAGCTTGAAGATACGTTTTGTGTTCTATTAATTTTTCAGTACCGCGGTGTAAAAGACCGATATGAGGATCGGCTCTTTCAATCACTTCGCCATCCATCTCTAAAACAAGGCGTAATACCCCATGTGCAGCTGGGTGTTGAGGTCCAAAATTTAGCATCATTGCCTTTAAATCGGGCATGTGAGGTAGTTTAGTTTTAGGATATTAAAATAATATAGATGAAAGTGTGTTGAAAGTCAATAGACCTTCTTGCATAACACTTTAGAAGTGCGTTAGACATGTCAAAATGGAGAAAATAACTTAATAAATTTTGCTAGTTCTCTTTACCATAACATAAAGCTGAAGCTATTGTGTAGCTAGTCTCTTAATATTTAATTTTTTACATTATGCTTACTTTATATCTTTATAAGTTTTATTTAGATTTCTAGATTTTTATTCATATAAGCATGAAATTATGCTTATAAAGTATTTAAGACAGTGGATATCAAATTTTTTAATAGGTTTAGCTCTGAGGTTTCTTTAGTCTTTTTTTTCTCCGTTTAGTAGATTTCTTATAGGTGTCTTCAATGGCATAGCTAGAAAAAGCGTTGTATGGATTTTAATAATCATTTTTTACCTTTAAGAGGACCACATTTCTACGTCTTTTATTTTAACGATTATACTTATTTTGAAAATTTTTCTGCTAAACTGCCAAACGGACGCTTTAATTGTTTTTATGACATAAACACCTTTTTCTATTGCATACTCAGTATAGCAGAATTTATCTTAGAGTTTAGGGGTTTTAGGTTTTATTCTTAATAGTTTAACTTTTGTACTAAACTCATAACAAGAACCGTAACCTGAATTCTTGCTTCCATGTTTTTGTTTTATTTCTTTTATATTGAGATCAACTTCGGTATCAACTTTTTGATTACTAATCTGTTGCTAATTTATTGGCTATTAGAGTTTTGTTCATTTAGTTTCATTTACTCTTTTTTGCTCTGAAGAGCATCTACCGGTATACTAAATAAATGTCTTTTTGGTACATTAAAATAATTACTGTCTTCCAGACAAATTTTTGATAAGTTTTTTATGTAAGTTATATACTTCAACGTAAATAAATTTTTTTGATATGTTTAAATGATTGTTTTCTTTTAATGAGTTACTGTCCATTAGATTTGTACATCTCAGTGTAAATGGAATCTTTTGAAAACAAAGCATTATAGCTAGTTCTCTTTCCTCATACTCGAAAGTTCTAGGAGATTTTTTAGATACTATCTTACAGCTACTTAGCTGAATAACTTTAAGTTTCAATTTTACTACTTCTTTAAGTTTATCAAAGCCATTCTTTTTTTTGTAAATCTTTAATGTATTCTTCTTTTTTTGTTATTTTTAGATATTACACTACGTATTATTAATTCGCTAAGCACTAGTAGTATTTTTCTCTATATTCTATGAAAAACTTTCTAACTTGCACCGATACTCTTTACTTGTAAGCAAATGTTCTTTTATGTTTATAAATTGTACTTATTATTGTATCATTGTTCCGCCTATCGCATTAGCGTTTGCGTCAGCATTAATGAGTAATACTATTTTACGTCACCAATCAAAATTTGTTTGCTGGGTGTTCTAAAGTAAGTTTTAAAATTTGATTATTATTTATGTTAGATGATTCTATGTTTCTAAGAGGATTAATTTTTAGGAGAATTTTTTTTGAAAAATTTATTATTTATTAATATTTAAAGTTAATTTTACAGCTTTTATGTTGCTACTTCTGGTAGATTTGATTAAAAAATTATTTAATGTTGCTTATGATTATACCTTTTATAAAAACTCACTATCACTGCACAATTTTTGAACTATAAAGATTTTTATTTTGGACTGATAGAAGCTTTTTTATATCCACTTAACAAGGTGTTTGGATTGTAGAAGTGATCTTGTTATTTATCGCAAAAACTTATCTTTTATGTAAGAGGCCTTTCCACAATTTCCTACTTGTTTTTTTCTTAAACTAAAATAGATAAAATACCGCTGTGCTAATTTTCTATGGCTTTGTTGACAAAAATAAGTCCACCTTTATATTTCTAGAAATGAAATTTGTTGCTATTACTTGCTACCATCTTTATAACATAATCTCCCTTGAAAGATTCATTTTACAGCGTATGTTCACGTTTTTTTTGGTTCTTTTTACTCTATTAATACTTTTCTTATGCAATAAAATCAGCCATATTCGAGAAGAACTGTATGATAAATGCTCTTTAATATTAATTGTCTGAAGTTACTGGAACCTCCTTATCTACGTTTTGTAACTAGTGTATAAACAGTAATTCTGTTCCCTATAACTAAGATAAGTAGGATTTTCCTAGACTCTGAAAACAGAGTCAACTTTTATTGCTTAGTAGTAGATATGATTACACTTCCACATCACTTTGTAGAAATCTTTACTGGGTTAGCTGTACTGAATAATTTTACTTGAATTGAATGTACTAATTCCATGTGTCCTTTATCTAATATTTCTAAAGTATTTTAAGCTATTATCTTAATAATATTATTTATTTCACAGTCCGAGTTGCCATTATCTAAATAATAACGGTAATTGTCAGACTCATAGTTATCTTTTCCGTTTGACCTGTATGCTTTAGAATTTACTACTTTGCTATGATGAGACTCACTACTATGATGTTTTAATAATGATGTGTAATAATATTGTCAGCATTAATTATTCTTAATGTTAAATCGAACAATATTATGAATATATCAATGTTAATTATCTCTTTCATAGAGATGATAGCACGATGTAATAATAATGTAATTATCTTTTTCATAAAATCTTAATAACTTCTTTGAAGGAGATATTTGTGGATTATTCTTTAAGCCTGTTTTCAGGCTTCTAGGAAATTAATATTGATAATTTTTAAAATAGATAGCTTTCCTATTTGTTATTTACTGAATTATGTGTATAAAAAAACAAATCAGTTTATTTTCGTAAATATAGTTGTAATATTAACTGATCAAACCTTGAAGCTTAGCTTTTTCATTAGAATATTTCTTTGTTTCTTTCTACATGATGTTCTGAACAAGGCTTTTAAACATATTTATTCATCTAGATAATATATTAGAAATTCTTATGTTATAAGATTTTTAAAATGGTAAGGCTACAATCTTTAACTTACGTAGGGAAAATGTTTTCTAGTCAAGTTTACCTTTTTTCTATGCTCGTAAATTTCAAATTTAGCGCACTCAAAAGTAAGATTGTTCCCAGCAAAATCATGGGTACTGAAAGTAACTGTCCCATGGTTAAACCAAGCCATAAGTAGCCGACTTGATAATCTGGCTCACGGAAAAACTCAACTATAAAACGTGCTATTCCGTACCACATAGCTGCGATGCTAGTTAACACACCACAATATAGTCTTATTCTAGTCAAGAAAAACAGTAGATTCATAACTATGAAAAGCAGTAATCCTTCAAAAAATGCCTCATAAATTTGGCTCGGATGACGCGGTAAATTATCGCTTTCTGGAAATATTATACCCCATGGTATAGTCGTAGTTCTGCCAAATAGCTCTCCATTTATAAAATTGCCTATACGACCTAAAAATAAACCTACAGGGACTCCGCAGGAAATTAGATCCAATGTATAAAATATGGGAATGTTATATCTTTTACACAAAATTATTACCGCAAGAAAAACTCCTATGGCACCACCGTGGAACGACATACCTCCTTTCCAGGTTTTTAATATCTCAATAGGGTTGCTTACATAATAACTTAAATCATATATCAATATGTAACCAAGCCTTCCTCCAAGGATAACTCCTATGATAGTTGCTGTTAATAATGAGTTGTGAAAGTTTTTGGTAAATACCTTTTGGTTATCTAGCTTATATAAATACCAGTGTGCAAATACTATACCAAGAACATATGCTAGAGAATACCAATATATAGAGACAGAACCAATTCTGAAAATTACTGGGTTTAAAGACATATTTTGCTACAAGTTATTTTTAAACAATCTGCTTTTTTCACGATTCCATTCTCTTTGTTTTATGGTTACTCTCTTGTCGTAAAGTTTTTTTCCTTTCACGATAGCAATTTTAGTTTTTGCTAATCCTTTACAATTAAAATAAATTGAAATTGGTATAACAGTTATTCCAGCAGTCTTAATCTGGCTAATTAATTTATTTATCTCTTTTTTGTGCAGAAGCAGTTTACGTTCTCTTTTTGTCTTATGATTTTTTCGGTTTGCGTCTTTATATTCTGCAATATGCATGTTGTGTAGCCATATTTCACCATTTTTTTCAATGACGTAAGCGTCAGAAATGTTTACTTTTCTTTCCCTTAGCGATTTAACTTCACTACTTAACAAAACCATGCCTGCTTCAAATTCTTCTAAGATAAAATATTCAAACTTTGCTTTTCTATTTTCTGTAATAACTTCCATATTAAAAGATATTTCTTTGAGCTTTAATATATTACGAGATTTTTAGTTTAACTCATAATAGGGAAAGACTGCTAGTGAGCTGGAGGCTAATTATGTTGATCAAAAAAAATTGCTGCTAAATAAATAGTATCGATTATTGCTTCATAGATATGATTATTACTTTTCTTTCTTATTACTTTTAGACTTTTCTTGATCAGTCATTTCTTCTCCAATTTCTTTGATTTTTAGTATCAATGACTCTGGTATATACATATCAACTATGTTTTCTATTGTTACAAATAGAGCTTGATAAGAGTGCGATCTTATTATCCAATTGGGTAATATTTCTTCTGTCTCTATTTTCGATTTTTCCTCTTTTTTGTCATATGCTATATAGCAATATAAGTGTACAACGAAGAATAATATGTGGGAAAGCAGTATTCCTCTAAGTGTTCCAATACAGATCCCAGTAACTCTGTCGATTAACCCTAGCCTTATAGGTGATAATATGTACATCAGCCAGTTGTTTATTACCATAAATATGAAGTTAAGTATAATAAATACAGAAACTATGGAAAGTATATTCTGTATAGCTTTAGAATCAAAATATTTACTATAATTTATAGTGAAGAAGTCATAATGATTAATTGTTAAAAAGATTGATGAGGATAAAAATATTAACGCACATAACTCTTTTATAAAGCCCCTAGTTATTGAGATTGTTATACATAAAATAATAATGAAGATAATTAAGCAATCAAAAAGCATACTATATATTTGTGCTTCGCAAGTATAATAGTTGTAAATACTAAGGTTGTAAAATTAATTGTATTTATACTGAGCCGGCTGATATAAATATTGAGCAATCATGTTAACTTCTAAGTTTAAGCTATTATTTACTTTATTATACTGTAAAGTTATATTTTCCCATTTATAGAGAATAGTGTTTACTGTAAATTCCTTGGTAATAATTGAGTTTACTGTAAGGGAAACTATTTTGCAACGAATTTAATAATTCTTCTGGGCATGATAACTTGATTTCATGGGAACCTAAATTTTTACTAATTGTTAAAATTTATACTATTATTATCTAGATAGCCTTGAACTAAGTGGTTATCAATCTCCTATCGCTTAATTTTATTGTTGCTTGCTTTAGGTTTATTTTCTCTTACTTTTCACGTGTTGAGATTAGAAATTTTCATAGTTTCTTGAGATGCTTGAGCTGTGAATATATTATTGATTGTTAACATTAGTTAAACATACACTGGAACAGGCTATTGGATCTCCTTTATATATAGAAGGTAAGTTTTGTGCCTTAATGTAGAAAACTTGATCAGAGTTGGAGTAGAAGGTAATATTAATTATAGCTCCAATACTGTAATGATTCCTTTAAACATGTAGCAAAAACGAAATTATTTATTACACGAAGTTCTTTAAAACAACTTGTTTCTATTTTTCTAAGTGGATGAAGTAAACTTGTTTTGGCTTATTTGTTCGGTAGATTTTACCAAATATTTAGAATATATAAAATAAACCGAATCAAAATACATAGTATGATTGTTATTAGTAACTTTATGTTCAATGCTAACCTAATATTTCTCTTTTTTCTGATGGCACTGATCCTTTAAAGATTGATGCTTTTCCAAGCAGCAAATGCCTGTAGGCAGAATATTGATATAAAGGACGCTATCAAGAATAGACGAAGTGTTTTTTTTTTGGGGAAAATACAGTTTAAACAGTGATTTGAAAATAGTATTAGCTGCTAGAGCTTTGTTCAGCTTAGGGATCTGCAGCTTGTTTGGTACATAGTTCCCATTTTTATGAAAAATGTTTTTAGGTGTGGAAGAGATTGTTGTATATGAATATCTGAGCTTAATTTAAGCAATCGCTCTTTTTTTTTCTATGTAATTACTTTTATAAATATTCTTTTGGAGTAGAAGACTTACTAATTGGTTGTAGTATTTCTAATATTTCATGTAATTGTTTATTTTGAAAATAAACAATGTTAAACTCTTAGTTGATAGTATTGCAAAATGTTTCTTGGTCTTCAGGTATTTGCTGACTACTTTAGTAAATGTCTCATCAAAATTTTTTCTTGTGCTCAGTTAGATTATTTACGGTAGCTGACCTAATATTAATTTTAGCTTATTTTAGTAGATTATCTTTCTTTTTCTGTCTACTTTCTTGATTTTTTTTGTTAGCCTTAATATACTCTATGTGTGATCTGGTTACTTGATTATTCTTTGCACGTTTTTGGTTTTGAGATATTAAGTGACGAGTCGAAGCCTTTTTTTATGTAGAAAGTTCCGGTAGGTGTTGAAAGAAGGACTACGTTTTATTAAGAAAGTCTGGTGAGTAAGAAAAAACTAATCCAAGAAGCATTTTTATTATTGCTACAATAATTGCTGGGTGATATGTAACTTGTGCTTTATTATAGCTAAAAGAATTTTTAATTGATGCAATTTATTTATCTCATGTGGTTTCTTTTTGAACTATATCCTGTTTTTCTTTGTTTTTAGTTTTTTCTGCTTGTACTATAACTTAACTTTGCTATTTGCTTTCAGTTTTTTCTACATGTTCTGGCTCTTAATTTAAGAATAGCTAAATTTGGTGCAACTTACTAAGTTAGTGTCTTTAGTGTTTACTTATAGTATAATTAGTATTTACGTAGAAGGATTTTGAGTAGATCGTTACTAATGAATCCTTACACGGTTTTATAGTGGTCGTTATATAATTCACTGCTTTCTTTTGATACTTTTGTGTTAGCTATGAAAGTTTTTCCTCGAAGAAGCAGATTTTAAAGAAGTCGATTAAATGTTTTATTTGAATAGTATTGTATCGTGGGTGCCTTGATCTGCTGTCATCGATATTGTTGGCTTAAATGGAAAACTTTTGTGTGTTGCTTATAAGGCTTCTTGAATAAGTAGTACTGGTTTCCATTAGTTCATCATGGAATGCTTTACTTATGTTTTTATATATTTCTCCTTAAACAATTTAGATCATCATCTGCTTTGTATTCTTCGTTAGTTTAATATTATTGTTAAATATAGTAGTACGGTATATTTTTCAATATAAAATTAGATAAAAAAGTATAATTAATCAGCAGATTAATAATCGAAATGAGGATAATTTTTTGAGTTGTTGGTGTTGTGTAAGTTTGCTATAATGAAGGTTTAAGCTAGCATTTTCGGAATGAATAAAGAGCTATTGAATGAAGTACATTTGCTTGAAGATAAGGCTGTGTCCGAAATTGAAAGTGCTTCTTCTTTGGAAGATTTAGAAAAAGTTAGGCTGTTATATTTAGGGAAAAAGGGTATAATTAAAGCGTCTTTTAGTAATTTAAAGAAGATAGGAAACATAGGAAAGAAGCGTAATTTAGGTAGGACCGTCAATTCCTTACGTAATAAGTTAGATCAGCTTATAATAGATAAGGGAAATATATTAAAGGCCGAGGAAATTAATTTAAAACTGCAAAGTGAAGCAGTTGATATCACATTACCAGTTAGGCCAGAGAAAATTGGTAAAGTTAATCCACTCAGTAAGGTTATAAACGAAGTAAAGCTCATTTTTGCACATATGGGCTTTAGAGCAGTAGACGGTCCTGAAATTGAGGATGAGTTTTATGTATTTGATGCGCTGAATACTCCAAGTTATCATCCTGCACGTGAAGAGCAAGATACTTTCTACTTAAAGAATAAAGTAGATAACAGAAGAGTGTTGCTGCGTACTCATACCTCGTCTGTGCAGATTAGAACTATGCAAAAGGCGAAAACTTTCCCAATCAAAGTAGTAGCTGCAGGTAGGGTATACAGAAATGATTTTGATGCAACTCATACTCCCATGTTTCATCAGATAGAGGGACTATATGTAAATGAAAATGTTAATATGGGCCAGCTAAAATTTACTATTCACTATTTCTTTAATAGGTTCTTTGGAGATACAGGGTTAAAGATACGTTTTCGTAGTAGTTTTTTTCCTTTTACTGAGCCTTCTGCAGAGGTGGATATAAGTTATAGGGATAGTAAGTGGATCGAGGTACTTGGATGTGGTATGGTACATCCAAACATCTTTCGAAATGTTGGAATAGACTATAGTAGATATAATGGTTTTGCGTTTGGCATGGGTATAGAAAGGCTTGCAATGCTAAAATATCAAATTGGTGACCTAAGAAGCTTTTATAGTAATAGAATTAGCTGGCTTGACCACTATGGTTTTCATTTTTCATCTTTAAGATAAGTGAAGAACAAAACTTACGCATTTGTTATACTCACGGGGTATGAACAAGTGTATGAATTTAAACTTGTCTAAAGTCCTACATAAAATAGGTAATTTTCCATGCCAAATATATTACTTATAATGCGAAACGGTTAAATCTTGGAAATATATATCTATTGTAGGTGATTTATCTTTAATTAAAAGGTTGTGGTTTTTTAAGGATGTACAGTTAATTATACAAGAACTAATGTTTTTGTTGATACAGGGGATGCGATCAGAATTGTGGTAAGAGGCCTGAGAGAGTTATAGGTTCAAGTATAGTTATTGTGTAGTATGGAGGTACTCCGTTTATAAAAAGTGGCACGATAACTGAAATGGTTAGTTGCTTAGAGAAGGTAAGGTTCTGGTTTATTTTGGTTTTAAAACTAGCGGTAAGAGGTATGGTAGATTAGTTGTTGAGAATGATTTCTTGAGAGAAATCGTAGAAGCACAAAATGGCGAAAATAGTAGTGAAGAATTTTTTGTGAGTGTTGGAATGATGGTTGCACATATGAAAGATTTACTTAACTTGATGGAAAATAGAGTGTAATAAATTGACTCATGAGTATTATTTAACTGATACAATTTTCATTACAATAAAGAGTAATTTAAATATCGGTTATGTTACTGTTGATGAGGAAGAAGCAATTAGTATAAGTGATAGAAGTGACCTTGTAAAAGGTGAGTTTTATTTTTAAGAAAGTTAAAGAAAATTCTTTATTGGTTCAGGAGTAATGCTTGTTGTTCCAGAGACTGTTTTTTTTGAGACTTAAATTAGTATAAATTTTGATTATTTATCTATAAGTTTTTTTGATTCTTGAGTAAAAATAAGGTCCGGTATTAGAATTGGCTCATTTACTAAGTATGAATGTACAATGATTGGTGATAATGTAATCGTGGGGAATTTCATAAAGTAAAAGCAAGTGATATAGGTGTTGTATGTTTTTGCAACTGTAATGGGAGGAAAAAACATAAAACGAATATTAAGTAATTGTTTTGTTAGCGCGAATGGTTTATTAATTACATCGCTTAGTATTCATGATGAGTCTGTAATTATGGTAGTTAGTATTGTAGTTGAAAATGTGCTGAAGAAAAGACTTGTGATAACAAAGAAGAGAACAAATGATTAAAAAATAAAATAGTTTATTGGGTACTTTTCCATTAAAGTACGAGGTGTTACAGGGTATGTAACACCTTCTTAGGAAAAAGTGTTATTTATATATTGCCATTAATTCTCGACCTTTCAGTAGTTTTTTAGTGCTACTAATATCTACATTAAGTTTCATGTTTGGGTTTGGTTTACGTAAGTTAATCAGTTTCTCGGTTGGCGCACTCTGAGATAAGCTTCTTTGTTTCCCCTTTTCATTCTTTATTCCTTGATAGATACAGAAGCAGATAAAACTAATTGCCGCTAAAGCAATAATGCTGGCTACGATGCAACAGGTTAGCATTATTTTTTCTTGATTTACTACTGTTTCTGTGAGAGTTTCTACTTTTTCTTGTAGTTCATTTAAGTGATTTTGCATAAGTTGAAACTGTTCAGTGCCGATCTTTTCTTTTAATGTAATGAATATTTCTTCAAACTGCTTAGCATCAATTTTTTGAGCCTTTTTTAGTGCTTCTATTTTCGATTCATTAGAACCGAATAACAAATTATGAAGCCAATTTGTTGACATTTTTAACCCCCTTGGCTATATTAATATATTAGAATTTTACATTCTCAATGGTTTAATTATTATTAAACTAGCTGTCTATGAAATATAAATATTTTTGCATTAAAAACATCATTATGGCTAACTCTTCGATTATTAATTATCTATTTTTTGGTCCAAGAAGTACTTCATCTTAATTTTTAATAAAGTTAATATCATGTAATTTAAACATATCTCTTAATTTACAATTAAAGGTAAAATAGGTAGTGTATTCTGCTCAGAAAGATATGGTTTGTCAGGCTTATAATAGAGTATGAATACTATATAATATTGTGCTTTCTCTATTGAATCTAACTTGAATTAGTGCCTTAATTTTCTCTTTGCCTAGCTTTTCTTCAAATCTTGCTTTTATTTTATCTTGGTTAGGTAAGATATACTCTATTTATGCTCATCATAAATTTTTTCAATAAAGTGAATCTATAACGATAATTATGTCTTACCTATTTTTATTTTCCAAAAATTCTATCATGTAAGTTTTATACCGCTTCTTTCTATGCTTTCTGCTCGTCATTCCTTGCATAAAGTTTTTTCCTCTACTCTCTTTGATACTTATTGTTGCTGGTCTTCTTAAGAGAATTAAAATCTATGTGTAAATTATTTCTTCTTCTATTTAAGGTTCCTTTTGCTCATATAATGTGCGATAAGCTTCAATAGTACTGAAAGGTATCAACCTCTCGATCGAAGAATGTTCTTTCCTTAAATTCTTTGCTGTATGTGTCGTGAAAATAATCTTGAATTTTATGTCTTTTTTATTTGTCTTTCTTATTATTAGTCAGCTTCTTTTTAATAAGGATCGTATTTAGGGCATTAAGTCTATAACATGTATTTCATCTATTCCTTTAAGTTTATTCTTAAGTTACTTTGTTTGACCTAATTTTAAATTAAGGTCCAGTTATGATCAAAAAGATACCTCTTTTTTTGTTAGTTGCTAGTTTATGTTTGATTGATGTATTTATATATGGTTAAGTTTACTATTGAACAGCGTTTTCTGAGTGTTTTTTGAGAAATATATTACAATAATTAGCATTGTTCTTGGTAGATTTTTGCTTTTTTGCCCATATTTATAAATATTCTAATAATTTTAGACATTCAGTGGGTAAAGGTGAGAATAGAGTTAAAAATAAATATTTTTATGTTATACTATTAAATTATTCTAGAAGGACTTTGGCTAAGTAGGAGTAACTGATGGCACAACAGGAAATAGTAACAATTAATGCAGAATTACGTGATGTAACAAAAACAAAGGCAATGTATTCTCTGAGAGAGAAAGGGTACATACCTGCAGTTATATATGGTAAAGGGCATGATAATGTAAATTTGACATTGTCTACAAAGGAATTCACGAAGAAATACAAATTGGGGTCTCTTTCTGCACATGTGATAGAATTAAATATCTCAGGTAAAAAAGAATATGCTCTTGTTCGTAGTATTCAATGGCATATGGTGAAGGATACTATACAGCATGTTGATTTTCAATTTGTTGATAAAGATGGCGAAGTTAAAATAGATATACCTTTGTTGTTTGTGAATGAAAGTAAATCTCCAGGAATCAAGTTAGGTGGGGTACTTAATATTTTATGTCGTTCTATCACTGTTAAAAGTTCTCTAGATAGAATACCTCAAGCTATAGAAGTTGATTTATCTGATAAAATGATTGGTCAGTCTATACATATAAGTGATGTAAAATTGCCAGAAGGTGTTAAGCTTGCAGCACATGAGGAAGAAAACTTTACCGTTGTTACAATTTCTACTGTTGATAGTGATGTTGAGGAATCTAAAACAGAAACAGGAGAATAGTGTATTTAATAGTTGGACTCGGTAATCCAGGTAGTCAATACAAGCTGACTTATCACAATGTTGGTTTTCTCATTGTTGATGCAGTTTGTAAGTGTTGGAGCCTTCAGCCATTTTCTAAAAAAGATGATTATTTAATAACCTCTGGTATAATTAATGGAAACAAAGTTATGTTGCTAAAGCCCTACTCATTTATGAATAACTCAGGTATTCCTGTTGCAAGAGTACAGGATTTTTATAAATTTTCATCAGATAATATCATTGTTATACATGATGATGCCGACTTAGAACTTGGAAGAATAAAAATAAAGAAAGGTGGTAGTTCTTCTGGACATAATGGTCTTAAATCTATAGATAATCTTATTAGTGATGATTATTGGCGCCTAAGGTTTGGAATAGGTAGACCCGATAACCAAAGGAGTCTAACAGATTATGTATTGTCTAAATTTCTAAATTTTAATAAAGTTACCTTTTTAGTAGAGAAGATAGCGAAAAACATACACTTAGTACTGCGAGGAAATAACATGGCTTTCATTAGATTAATTAATTAATAGCATTACAAAGTTGTTTTATGTGCTTTAAAAATTAACTAGTAAATTAGATCAAGTTTTCAAATGGTCTTTAAAGATATATAAAAGTACATCAAATGCTTTTATTTTTATAAAGTAGAAAATTTAACTGGGCGAGTGACCAGAATCGAACTGGCGACATTCAGTACCACAAACTGACACTCTACCAACTGAGCTACACCCGCCAAATTTTTAGCACATAAGTGCAAAAATTGTAAAGCTTCTAGCATATTAGCAAAAAAAAGTCAATTAACTATTTAAGTAGACTCTTTTATTTTGAGCTGTATTGTAGTTTCATTATATAAAATTCTAGAGTTTCTAATAAATTCAGCGTTTATGTTTATTGATGAATGTGGTACTTAACTTTATGCTTTGTATTTTTCTTGTTTTTTTAAGGACAATACCAATAATTAATGGACCAGTAGCTCATTTAAGCTGAAATCGAATGGTATAGCTTACACTTTTGTGTGTCCTTAATGATTGTTAATGCTGTTAACATTAACTTAATATAAAGTAAATTAGCGTTTTGTATGTAATATAATCTTCTGTTTTTGTATTAATGTTATTATATACTATTATAGTGTGTAGGCTTGTGTTCTTTTGTGGCTTGTATGGCAATTTTCTCACGTTTTCTTGCTCACATAAAGCCAAGGTGGCATTTTTTTTAGTGAAATACTTCTAATACTGGTTATGTAGCTCTCTGTGTTACACCTTTTGTGGTATTTATTATAGGTTTTGCTCTTACTCAGTTACCGATACTTATTTTTATTGGTATTTTTATTTCTCGGTTTTGATATTTCGCTTTCATGTTTAATTATATCATTTATTTTTAACATACTTGAATTTTTACTAAAGCCTGGTTAGGTAGACGGCAGCATTGAAGCATTTCTTATGCTTCTCTGTGTCTTTATCCATTGTTTGATTGTTTTAAAGGCTAATCAAAAAGTCAGAATCAGGTCTGTGCTAACTGAACTTTTAAAGTTTACATTTAATAATAGATATAGATTTTAACGATGGTGTAAAGTATGCTTATCATGGCTATTATTTTTGCACTATTCTTTTCATTTAATTCATTATCGCTAGTCTTACTAAGATAGACATTACAGTCAATTATATTGACATTGAATACAGTCTGAAGTAGTGCTAAATAGGAATGTTTGAAAATATTCTCACATTTAGGTTTTTTACAGCTATTTCAAGAGTCTCTTTAATAAGGAATGTATCGGTTGCTCAAATTGTTAGTACAACTTCTTTTACAGATATATTTTTTCTTCGTTTCATTTTACTAATCTATTTCGAGCATTTTTTGCAGAAGGAGCGTTTGTTACCTTTTTTGTACTACATTATATTCAACAGAATCATGTGATAATAAAAAGGCATTTACTTTTGTAAGTAGTATAATACCTCTTACGTTTATTATTTTGGTAATTTTTTGCCTTACCATGCAAACTTTCTTATATGGTTCAAATATTTACTTTCTGAATTTAATTAAAGTAAGCTTACCTTTACTGTGACTCTGTCAAGAATTATGATTCTTTAATAATTTTCATTTTAGTTGCGTTATTTATTGGGAGAATGTTGTAAATAAAACAATACTTTGCTTCGATAGCTATTGCATCTGTGATTTTAAATCATTGCCTAATTATCAGTTTATTTGTGCCTTACATAAAAACATTGGTTCACAATCTTTCTATAGCAGTTTTGTTTTAATTAGAGGAATTCTGTGACTATTGTTAATGGTGTTTGGCGCATATAAGTCAAAGGCTACCTTTTTTTAGTGTAAAGTTGAGTAATGCAGTAAAGTAGTTTTTCAAGCATATAATACTAGCAACTATCAACAACTGTGTAATTTAGATAAGTCTATGGGTTGATACAATTATTGTTAGTCTTATACTAAATGCAATGTCCTATAATAGAGGGATTGCTATTGTTACTTTTATTTTCACTTGGGTAAATTCTATTTTATTAATTCTCATTATTTAACGATAAGTAAAATGTATAAGATTAACCAGGTACTATTATTAAATGTTGTAAGAGCTATTGTTGCAACTTTAGTTATGTCGATAGCTCTTTACATTCTTAGCTTCTTATTGGCAGGATTATCTCTTTTGATAGAGTATTTGCTTGCATTATTCATTTGACAGTTTTAGTACTTTTAGGTGTTGTTATTTATTTTGGTACTCTAATGTTTATGGGTAATATATAAGCATATGAAATTATGAGAAGACTTCTTATATACATAATATTATCAATTTCTTTAATATTGATCCTTCTGAAGGTTGCTATATCTTTTAAAGATTGGAATAGCTATGAAGAACTTATTGTACAAAGATTAGAAGACACATTTAATGCTAGAATCCATATTGGAGGAAAAATTGAAGTTTCACTAATTACTCCGAAGCTCACTATTTATAACGTGTATGTGCAGTATAACAACGATAAAAAACAAAAATTGTCAGATTCGGTTAGCATAAATAGGATTGAAATAAGGCCATCTTTTCTATCATTATTTTTATTTTCGTTACAACCGAAATTGGTCACATTGTTTGGTGTAAAAGGTAGTAAAGAAGATTTTATTAGTATCGTAAATAAAAGACCTGGTAAGGTTGATGTAATAATGAAAGATAGCCAAATAGATTTAAACAATGACTTTGCTGATTATAGAAGTATTGTTAATATAAAAGAGATTGCTATTAAAAAGAACGGACATTTCTATGGTAAAGCAAAGGTAGATGATAATAATTATGATTTTTCGGGGAAGGCTGATATTACAAAAAAGAATGTACATATTAATATCAAATCAAGTTTTATAAATTTGCTGTTTGCAGGTGATAAAAACCGAGAAGGCCTCCGAGGCAAATTGATGCTGTCAATTGATAATGGTTCTAATTTTATGAGTGATTTAGCAAAAATTATCGGTCTTGGCTTTCTTGCTTATGTTGTTCCTAGTGAGAATGTTGAGATGTCATCTAATATTAACCTTAATGAAAGTGAGTTCACGTTAAATGATTTAAAAATTAATTCTAAAAACATACAGGCTAGTGGTACAGTACGAAACGATAAAAAAAATAATTATACTAATATTGATATTACTTTTAGTAAAGTTGATTTAGACTCTATACAAAACAGCTCACGAAAAGTAATAAGTATGAAGGGTCTTCTAGAATGTTTAAGAGAGGTTGTACCAAAGAACTTGAATTTAGATTTCAATGTAGAAGCTTCAAGTATTCAATACCAAAACAGAATATTGGATAAATTTCATACTATGCTAAAATTTGCTGATGGCAAAATAAAAGTTGATACGCTTCTTCGGCTTCCTGGAGCTAATAATGTAGCTCGTTTATCAGGGAAAGTTTCAAACAATCTTATCTTGTCTGAGTTTGATGGTGATTTATTGCTAAAAGGAGATGATTTTGAGTCGTTCATTTCATGTTTTTTTCCTTTTATAAAGATTAGAGAAAACAAGAGAAATCAATTTACAATGAGTTCGAGGTTACACTTTGCGCCCAGGATATTGTCTATTTCAGATATTAAGTTGCTGAATGATAAAGAATTTTGGCGAGGGTCAGTTAAGGTAAACTACACAAAAAAGCATAATGTAATTAGTGGTAGATTCAGTGTACACGATCTCAACTTAGATAAATATAATTATTCATTACTGGATGGTTTATCAAAAGTGCAATGGTTAAAAGATCTGAAGTATGATGTAAATATAAAAACCAATGTTAATGGTTTCACGTTGAACGGTACAAAAATTGAAGGTTTAGGTTTCTTACTGAAGATAGAAAAGGGCAGGCTTGTTACAGGTAAAATAAAGTTATCTGGAGAAGATTTCAATGTTACTGGTAATATAAAAATATTAGCGGATCAAAAATATATTAAACCTCTGTTAGATGTAAGCATAACTGGCGATAAATTTAATGCTGGTATTTTAAAATTACCGAATTTAATAGAAGTGAGAAAAGATTCGAGAAATAAGATAGATCAGGTTCAATGGTCAAGGAAACAGTTTAATTTCTTAAATGGCAAAGAAGATTTTGATGCAAATGTGCAGATTAGTGTTACAAAGCTTAATACTGGACAGGATGTTTTGAAGGACTTTAATTTGGATGCGGTAGTGATAAATAATACTATAACTGTTAAAAAAGTAAGTTATGCATTGAAATATGGACAAGTGTCTTTTCAGGGTTATTTAAGATTAAACTTAATGTATATAAAATTTTTTGTTGTAGGTTTAGATATTAAAAGGGTTGCTCAGGTTATTGGAATTGATAATTTAAGTGGTAAACTAAACTTAGATGGTGAGGTTAAAGCTCAAGGAAAAAGCTTTCACAATTGGGCTAATACTTTGTCAGGAGAGGTTAATTTGCAAGCACAGGAAATAGAATTTGCTAATGTGGACTTTAATTCTTTCATCACTGATTTATTTAGCAGTAAAAATAAATCTGGGATTTCCACACTTACTCATGTTGGTATATATAATGGTAGTACGGTTTTTAAAAATGTTAGCGGAAAAGCAAGCATTAGAAATGGTATATGTTCAACTAGTCTACAATTTGAAATTGATCAAGCATCAGGATCTGTCTCTTCTAACTTAACCTTACCTAACTTTGCTTTAATTTCTTTATCGAGGTTCTTCTTCATATTACCAGGTCGTAGTAGTCCAATTTATGTTGATGTGCATTTGGATGGTCCTATTTGGCGTCCTAAAATGAGTTTCGATGAAGATCTAATATTTAATACTGTAATTGGTGAAGGAGGTAGTTGACTTAACTAGCCATTAAAATTAAATATCCTTGATATTCAGTTACTATTAAATTAGTATGTGAGAATTGATATTAAGGAAACAGGAGGAAAATTTTTTCAATGTAAAGAGACACAAGAGAAATTAGAAGCATTAAGTTTATCTTTTGGTTTTATATTATAAAATAGAACTATTTCTTATACCTTTTAAGGTGTTGTTTTTGTATTGTAGAATATGGTATAAAGTACTGAATACAACAGTAATTACCTTAAATTGTATCTTATACGTATAAACTGGAGTGCATTACATTCCCCCATAGCACAATTAAAAGTAATTGGGGAAATTACTGAGGAAAAGATAAAAATGCAGTAAAATACAAGATGATTATCACCTCTCAGTATTTTGCTTAGTCTTATATTAAGTATCTCATTATACACTATTTTATATATGATAATGCTTATACTGTATGCTAACGAAGAAGTCTGTATAAACTGTCTTATATAATAAAGATTGGGTGGATTTCTCTTTATCTTTCAAGAAACGGTGGAGTAGATTTGTGCTAAACCTGATTTATTTATAGAGAGTTTATCTAGTAAACTAAGAAGTTTTTTATAAGCTATTTTAGCAGTAAGCTTAAGTTAAAAAAAGTATACTGTCTACTTGAGCAGTAGGTGTTTTAAAGCTATATTTGTCAATTCAGTAAAATTTAAGAGTATTACTAGCTTAGTAGTATGAAGCATTTAATAAACTACTGTTTTTAAATTTGATTAGATTTAATCAAGAAAAAGTTAGGATTTTCAATAGCTTATCTAAAATCTAATCCATAGTTGATATTACTGCAGTGAAATTGTATATATTATCGGTTTAATGCTTGTATGTTTTCTCTAGTCAGATGTGAAAGGTTGCCTAAAAAACTCTAGTGAATTAGAAAAATCCTTTATCTTGCCTATTTTTTGTTTGGAAGTTTCTTTTCCTTTCTTTTTATTGTACCTTAGTGACATTTTGTAAGCATCTGGCAAATGTTTACTTTTTAACTCTTATTAAGCTCGTACTTACAGGTAACGGATAGCATTCTTTTTTACGTGGAAAATTTGGTTTTCAATTTTGTTTCCTTCATATCATCTTAAATAAGCATGAACATTATCACCAAGTTCTAGGAATTAGTAGATGATATAAATAATCTTATTAAAGAATTAAATAGTATACACCTACAGAAAGATTAGCGTCCAATATACGGTATTATACCTTCTTTTTTTCCAAGTGACAGCAATACTAACCTTGTTTTTGCTTTCTTTCTTTGTATTGACTAGTTCTTACATGTACTTATAGTATTAAATTTGTCAAGTGTTGCTATTGCTTGATAAGGAAGCAGCATATCCTATATTTGATTGTAATTATAGTAGTTAAATATTCCTTTAAAAGAATCCTCTAAGTTTTCTAGCGCGACTTGGATGTTTTAATTTGCGCAGAGCTTTTGCTTCTATTTGCCTAATTCTCTCACGTGTTACGTTGAAGATTCTTCCTACTTCCTCTAATGTGTGTTCCTTTCCATCTTTACCAAGGCCAAAACGCATTCTTAGAATTCTCTCTTCTTTTGGCGTTAAAGTTGCAAGAACATTAGTTGTAATGCCTCGTAAATCAGCAAGTATTGCAGCATCTTCTGGTTTTGAAACTCGCTTATCTTCTATACAATCACCGAAAGTGCTACTGTCATCCTTTCCTGTTGGAGCCTCAAGACTTACCGGATCTCTTGCTATTTTCATAACTTTACGTATTCTTTCCAAGGGCATTCCAAGTTCTATACTCAATTCCTCTAATGTAGGCTCTCTTTCCATCTCATGAGTTAACTTTCTTAGTGTTCTATTGATTTTGCTAATAATTTCTACCATGTGAACCGGTATTTTAACCACTTTGGACTGTTCTGGTATTGCTCTAGTGATTGATTGCCTTACCCACCAAGTTCCATAAGTTGAAAATTTGTATCCACGTTTGTAATCAAATTTATCCACAGCCTTCATGAGACCGATATTGCCTTCTTGTATTAAATCAAGTAAAGCAAGACCTCTGTTTGAATATTTTTTAGCGATAGAAACTACTAGCCTTAAATTAGCTTTGATCATCTCCTGTTTTGCTTCAGAGATTTCTCGTTCATGTTTTTGTATTTTTTTGATTAATTCCTTAAATTCTTGTACATTATCTTCTTGTACATACTGCTTTATATTATTTAAAGTATTAGTTATGTATTCAAAATTGTCATTTATAAACTTTGCGAATTTGTTTTTTACTTCATCTTTGAGAAAAGATAGATTTTTATTAATTTTTAAAAGATCTATATTTTTTGACTCATACTTTAATAGTATGTTATCATAAACCTTGTAGAAACTTTCTCTATCGATCTCGTATTTTTTAGCTTCAGAAATAAGATTGGCTTCTTCAAGCATAATAGATCTATTTATATTATAAAGTTTTTGTGTGATTTTAGCAGTAGCGGTGTCGCTTAATTTAATTTGTAGCGCGGTGGACCATATTTGATTATATAAATCTTTATATGTTAATTCACTAGAAGAATTTTTTTTTAGTGTTAGTGCTTTATTTGCTAAAGTAATTATCTCATCTAGTGCAACCATTACCTTAGGTAATAAATCATTTTCCATTTCGAGGATAGAAACATTTAAGTTTGTTGAACTTATATCTTCGTTACCGCTTTCTTGCTCGTCGTTGTTTTTTTTGTTATCCGTTTTATAATCTTCGCAGTGTTTATCATTTTCAGCATCTTCAGAACCATTAATATCTTCAATATTTTCTTTAACATCTTCTTTAGGCATTGCATTAAAATCGGAATTATAAATTGCATCTAGGTCTATGATTTCTCTCAGTGAGAGAGATCCGCTGCTCAAATCATCACGCCATGCTTTTATCATTTTTAATGTTGCTGATGTTTCAATTATTGCACGTAGCATATTGTGCTTTTCAGATTCAATTTTTTTTGCTATTGTGATTTCATCTGTTCTTGATAAGAGTTTCACAGAGCTCATATCTTGTAGATAAACTCTTACTGGATCGTCATTTTGTATTAAAGTTGTAGCAGCGTTTGATAATGTATCGTCGTCATCTAGTTTGCTGTCATTATTATTGGAGGGAGCATCCTCTTCATCTTCGCTACTTTCAAGTATGTTAATTCCGGAGTCTTGCAATAGGGATACGGTATCATCTATAAAATCAGATGAAAAATTTTCGTCTGATAATTTTTCATTTATATCATCAAAAGTGATAAAACCACCCTTTCTTATACTTTTGGTTACGAGATCTCTGATGATTTTTTTCTTATCTTCTTCGTTATTAATAGCTGACATTATTACCTTTGTAATCTAAACTTTATTTACTATGCTAGTAAATAGACCTTCAATGAATGAAAGCCTATGGTTTAGCTTCTGGCTACTTATTACTTCGTATAGTTTAAGATACTATTAATTCACATATATTTATCTTGGTCAATTTTTCCATATTTTTCTTCTATTTTTACTGCTATAGATAACCCAACTGAAAATGTTGCAATTCCAACTACTATGGCAGTAAGCATTAGAACTTGCGGTATAGGATTACTATATAAATGAAGACTTGGTACCAGTATAGGGGGTAAGGAGTTTTTTATATATCCTAAAGATATATAAAATAACAAAACGGATGCTTGAAAAACATTTATTCCTATCATTTTCTTGATTAAATTTTTGTCATTTATGATAATGTATAAACCCAGCATCATTAATATAATAATAATTGTATAGTTATATAAAGTCATTATTTTTTTTACGGGTAAAGCTTATGTATATAATAAGCATGGAGGAACAGACAGTAAGTGCTATACCTAGTTCCGCCAAGAAAATACCTAATTTTTGACCAGTAACATTGTTAGCTAACAGTATATCGTAAGATAAAAAACTTTGGCCAAGTAAAACTGTTGCAATGCCTGTTCCTCCATAAATTAAAATACCTAATATATTAGTAAATTTAATCACAGAATAGGGTATCGCTTTTAAAGTTGTGGATATACTAAATATCATTGAATACAGTATTATTCCAGAAGCGATAATTATTCCTGCTTGAAAACCTCCACCTGGAGTGTAGTCACCGTGAAATTGTATATATAGAGCGAATAGAATAATAAAGGGTATCATCAAAAATGATATTGTATTTAACACAGGATCTTTAACCATTCTTATTCTTTTTCTTCTTTTAGTGTCAGTATTATACAGAGTGCTGCG
This sequence comes from Wolbachia endosymbiont of Onchocerca volvulus str. Cameroon, assembly GCF_000530755.1. Taxonomy (NCBI): domain Bacteria; kingdom Pseudomonadati; phylum Pseudomonadota; class Alphaproteobacteria; order Rickettsiales; family Anaplasmataceae; genus Wolbachia; species Wolbachia endosymbiont of Onchocerca volvulus. The sequence goes on along the minus strand of NZ_HG810405.1, from coordinate 759,544 downwards.
GTAAAAACTACTATAGTTTCGCCAAATGTATCATAGCCACGGAGGCTTGCTAAAATGGCCGTTACTATGTTAGGAACACCAGTAATTTTTTCAGTATTTTCTATATAATAAGGAGCAACATGCAGGTGGATTGGAGCATCATGGCTGCCGAAATCTGGTAGTTGAGTCATAAAGTATGATAAACATATAGCTAAAAATGACATAAAAAAAAGCATTATAGGACTGTGAGATAGATTTGTTTTATGGTTCTTTATTAAAGAAAGTGCGGCAAACGTAAAAACTGTACTAAGTCCTGCACCAACTGAAGCTTCAGTAATTGCAACATCGGGTGCATTCATAATTAGGTACATAAGTGCAATAAGTGAGCTGAATGCGCACATTAGAATACCACTCATAATTAAGTGTTTTGAAAGGACTATAAAAACTGTAACCATAAGTAACAGTAAAAGTAATGTTATATTTAGTATTTCTAACATTTTAATCTTTTTTAATAGTTTTTTCCTTACTTCTATAGTAAGTATGCGCTAGAATATAACTATTAGTTGAATTGGCTACCCATAGTATAAGAATCAATAATATGATTTTGACAGTGTTAATTGAAAGTTTATTTTGCAGAGCAAAACCAATTAACAATAACATTGCGCCACTAGAATCTGTAATGCCTGCTGCATGTAATCTAGTGTAAAAACTTGGGAATCTAATTATCCCTATAGTTGAGATAATTACTAAACATATACCTAAAAATATAAAAGTAGACCCTATCATAAATTATCGAAGCAACACTAATTTCATTAATGCTAAGGTTGATATAAAGCTAATGCCAGCATATAATAGCGCTATATCAAGCAAAAAGACGCTGTTTAAAATAATCGATATTGCTGGTATAAGTAGAACTACTTGTGTTGAAAAATTGTTAAACGCTAGCACTTTATCATAAATAGTCGAACTGAATACTGTATGGCATAACATTGTAACAATGCAAAATAATAGTACATAAACAGCAGCGTGAATCATTTATAAATTACAAACTCTTTAGTAGCCTTCTACTTGATTTGCTCTTTGTCGTCTATTTTTTATTATCTTGATCATCTGTTTTACTTTTTACTTCGTTGCCTTGGATATTAGTACTTTCTTGATTTACACCAGAACTTACGTTGAACTTGTTATGAGGAGAACTCAGTAGCTTTTCTAACTTGCTTATGTTACTTATATTTTCTTTCATATATCCTTTGCATCTACTTACCAAGAGATTAAATAGCTCGTGAATATTTACCTGTCTTTCTGCTATTTCATATAAAGAAATAATAGTATTTTTATGACCCTTGAACTCATCTGCTTGAATTGAACTGCTTGCTCCTGTATTTAAATCATGTGTTCTCTGACTTGCTAACAGAGCTAACTTAAAGCGGTTGCTTACTTGCCTTATACATTTTTCTATAATAGATTCAGCCATAAAATACTACTTGAATAAGTTTCATACTATACTATAAAAAACAAAATGTCAACTGTGTATTTCTTTAAAATCTAGCTTCGTGTTCAGATCTTACTGCTTGGTTTTCTGTTATCGTAATTGTTATTTCATGTTCGAATTTTTTGAGAAAGCTTAATAGTCTTTCTAAGGAGAAACCATCTGTTTTGCCATTTTTAATTTGTGATATCTTTGGTTGGTCAACACCTAGCTTTTCGGCTGCATGAGCTTGAGTCCAAGCGTTTCTTTCTATAACTTTACTGATTATGTTAAGCAACTTCTTTTTTACTTCTACATTGCATGAATTATTGTTTAACGATATTATTTCCATATATACTTACCTATCAATAGCTCTGTAAAACATTACAACATAAATTTGATATCTCAAAGTGTTAATATCATATAATTTATGCTAAATAATTATATGATATTAATACGGCAAGACTTTGAATTTATTGTTGTTGATATTTTTATCAGATTTACGTTAATTTTAAACTATTATTTAGCCTTAAAAGGTCGTTTATAGCAAGAACTGGTAATAACTACAAAATTTAGGATAAATTTTTCTATTTTATATGAAAAAAGAGAGATTTATGTTCCTATGTCTTAAGTGTGGATGCTTATTTATAACTTTTATTTTAGTAAGAATGCTATACACTATTACTTGTAATTCAAATATTTGTTGTTTTTTAACTGGAACACTGTTTAGTTAATAGATTAAATTGTGTTTAATATGACAGAAGTAGAAAAAGATGTTGCTATAATTATGGGAAGTCAGTCAGATTATAGTACTATGGTTTATGCTGTTGATATGTTAAAAGCATTAGGGATTTCGCATAATGTATTTATAATATCTGCGCATAGGACACCAGAAAGGCTCTTTAATTTTGCTAAATCTGCACAAGAAAAAGGTTATAAAATTATTATAGCTGGTGCAGGGGGAGCAGCTCATTTACCTGGTATGGTAGCGTCGCTTACTTGTTTACCTGTTATTGGTGTTCCTGTGTATAGTAAAGAGTTAAATGGGTTGGATAGTCTATTATCGATAATGCAAATGCCAAAGGGTGTTCCGGTTGCAACTATGTCTATAGGAGAAAGTGGAGCATGCAATGCTGCTATTGCAGCAGCATCTATGTTATCAATTTCTAACAGTGAAATTGCAGGTAGATTAAGGAAATGGAGAAGCAAACAGACAGATTTAGTAAAAGAAAAACCAGCACCGTAATAGGCTTATGGCAATAGTTCTTTTAGACGCAAAAACTATAAATCGTATAGCAGCAGGAGAAGTAATTGAGAGGCCAACAAGTGTGGTCAAGGAGCTAATAGAAAATGCAATAGATGCTGGAAGTTCAAAAATAGAGATTAAAATAGAAAGCGGTGGGCGTAATCTTATTACTGTTATAGATGATGGAAATGGAATGGAGAAGGGTGATTTAAAACTTGCATTTATGCGCTACACTACTTCAAAATTGAATGATAGTGAATTAATAGAAATTAAACATCTTGGTTTTAGAGGGGAAGCGCTACCATCGATAGCGGCAGTAAGTAGAGTAAAGTTATCGTCTAGAGCAAGAGGAACAAATGAAGCGTGGTCTGTAGGTTATGAGGGTGGAGAAGAAGTAGTAGAAATTACGCCTTGTTCTTTATCGCAGGGTACACATGTTGAAGTTCGTGATTTATTTTTTGCTACTCCGAATAGACTGAAATTCCTAAGAACTGAAAGAGCAGAGACTCAAAATATTGTTGATATTGTAAACAACTTAGCGATGGCCAGCTATAATATCGGATTTAATCTCAGTTCAGGCAATAAAAAGCTCTTAAAATATGTCAAGCAAACCTCATTATTTAGTAGACTATGTGAAATAGAAGAAGAATTTTATGGCAATGCTTTGGAAATTGATGAAGAAAAAGATGGTATTAGACTTATAGGACACATCTGCAAGCCAACTGTTAATTATAGCAAGTCAACTATGATTTATACATTTGTGAATGGAAGACCGATTAAAGATAATCTACTTATCGGTGCAATTCGATATGCGTATCATGATTTTATTCCGAGCGACAGGTATCCTTTTGTAGCATTGCATTTAAAGGTACCATATGACCAAGTAGATGTGAATGTGCATCCGAACAAGTTAGAAGTAAGGTTTCAGGATAAGAGGGTAATATATGAGATAGTGACAAGGGGGATAATAAAAGCATTATCAACTAGAATAGGTATTTCTGATGTCATTCCAGCATGTAATTCTGAAATCTGCAGTGAATTCCGGCATTCAATTACTTCAATAACGGGTGGTTTCGTTAAAAACATGTTACCTAGTGCATTTAGTACTCGTAAAGGATTCTATAAGGAAAAGTCAAGCAATTTAGATAATCAGCTAATGAAAGGGTTCAATTTGCTAAATAAGGGAGAGAAAAGCTTATCAGAACGGTCAGAGTTATTTGATTGTACTGGTATACAAAAATCTCCATTACAAGCAGAGACTATGGTTTTAGAAAGGGAACAAATTAACTTGATAGAAAGCTATCCTCTTGGATTTGCACGTTGCCAGGTTTACAATATTTATATTATTGCTGAGGCTAGAGACAAATTAATTATAATTGATCAGCATGCAGCTCATGAGAGGTTAATTTATGAATGCTTAAAAAAAAAGTCAAGCATAAAAAGACAAAAGCTTTTTTTTCCTGAAGTAGTTGAAATTAAGAATCAAACTGGAATGGAGATGGTTGAGATTTATAAAAATAAGCTTTTTGAAATAGGTTTTGATATTGAAATTAAATCAGAAAATGAAGTTATAGCAAGAGAAATTCCTGCAATTTTGGGAACAATAGATGTGAAGGAGATGCTGATGAATATAGTTGATAGATTAACCGAAATAGAAGACACTTTACCAATAGAAGATAAAGTAAACAAAATATTAGCTACGATTGCTTGCTATGGATCGATTAGGGCAGGTAGAAAAATGAGGTTAGAAGAAATGAATATGCTGCTTAGGCAGATGGAAGAAACACCATATTCCGGGCAATGTAACCACGGAAGGCCGACTTACATAGAAATGAAACTAAGTGATATTGAAAAATTGTTTGGGAGGAAATGAGAAGTGCCGTGAGCATATAAACTTTTTATCACCCCTTTCTCGTTATTTACACTTTACAAATATTGTGACTTCAAGAATTCAAATCCAACGTAAAACTGCTTAACAAGCCTTGCCAATTTTCCTATTTATGGTAATGAAAGTATTTAGTTGTCTTTAAGCTGCGCAGATTAAACGACGAAAGTGTATACTTAGTTAGTGTCTTATATTTAATTTTTGCACTATCTGTTTCTCTCATGTCTTTGTTAATTTTTTATCTCGAAAGATTCTAAGATTTCAAGCTGAAAACGTATTTATAAGTCGTTTAAGATAGTGTAGAATAGCTAGTTTGTAGAATGTTAAACAACTAGCTACTACAAGGTTTCTTTTATTTTCTTTTCTGCTTAGTAAATTTTCTAAATATTTATAGTTAGCCATATAATTATGAACGAAGATATGCTCTTACAACGGATAGCGTCATTCAACATGTAAGCTGGAAGTCTATATTTCTTTTTTTTAGATTTCCAGTGTTAGCTACTTGGGTAACATTATAAACGCTAATTCTGGTGCCGTGTATCATCTTATATTTTCTTTATATCAAAAAAACTTGTTTTTTAAAATGAATGATTGTACATTTTAATAAGCTAGAGTTATATATAAAATGGAGAGCTTAAAGGAACTATCTTTAAGAATCAAGAATATTAGATCTGTACAGAAAATCACGAAAATAATGCAAATGGTTTCTGCAGTAAAGTTATTGCAGAGCCAAAAAAAGTTATCAAATTCAAGATTGTATATATCTAAGCTGCATAACATTGTTTCTTCATTGCTGGTATCAGTTGATCAAGAATTTTTGGCAAAAATTTTAAATGTTGATAATGACAGTACTTATCTAGTATTTATTATTGCATCTGATCGTGGTTTGTGTGGTAACTTCAATTCTTCTATTGTAAGGTTTAGTCAAGAATATATTAGTAAGTTAATTATAAGTGGTAAAAAAGTAAATATTGTATTTTTTGGTAGAAAAGCTTTTGACATGGGTAAAAATAGGTTTGACTCTGAAGTTATCTTGAAGGTTGAAAACAGTAAGGGAATTACGTTAAAGCATATAGAATCTTTAATTGATGATATTGATCTCAGTAAATACAACAAAGTCAAGGTTTTCTATAACAAATTTTATAATACCTTCACACAAAAACCGACATTGGAAACAATAAAGCCATGGAGTAAAGACTCATCTTTAATTATTAATTTTTTAACTATTTCAATGGTAGGTTATGGCTATGGGTACGAACCGCAAAATACTGAATTTATTTTGCAATCTTTAATTCGAGATTATATTACAGCTGCTCTTTACTCTGCTTTACTTGAAAGTGTAGTAAGTGAGAATAGCGCTAGAATGGTTGCTATGGAATCAGCAAATAGAAATACCGAAGAAATGCTGAATAAATTAGCTCTACTTTACAATCGTTCTCGTCAAGCAGCGATTACAACCGACTTGATTGAAGTGATAGGTGGTGCAGAATCTTTATGAAAACCTAAGGAGGTAATAAATGGATATACTAAATATTGCAGCAGATATTATAAAATTAGTAAAAAAGCAAAATCAAAGCGCAGAAGTTTCAATATATGAAATTAACAAAATCTCAGTTTCTCAACGCCTATCAAAGGTTGAACAAATATCCCAATCTAAAAATTGCACTGTAGGAATCAGAGCTATAGTAGACAAAACTAAAGCTGCATATATTTCTACAAATGATTTAAACAATCTTAGTAATACGGTGAGTCAAGTAGTAGAAATGGCAAAGAATGTGCCAAAGGATCCTTATATTAATTTTGCTGTAGATGGAGGTAATTATACTTCTTCTACAGATTTAGGTATCTTAGATAACAGTGTTGTAACTATTGATAATTTAAAAAAAATTGCTGAAGCTGCAGAAAATTCAGCTTTTTTATGTAAAGAAGTTGTTAATTCTGAAGGAGCCTCTGCTTCATATTCTTTAGTAAATACAGTGTTGTTTACTGTTTCTGGTTTTATCGGCTCATTTAGTAAATCAATCTTTGCTAATCAAGTTTCTGTTATTGCTGGAGGAAAAGGTGAAATGAAGGTTGGTTATAGTTACGATGTAGCGTGTAATTTTCACGACCTAAAATCGCCAAGGTTAATAGGAAAAGAAGCAGCAAAAAGAGCGATTGACCAATTGAATTCACGTTCAATTAAAACTGGCAAACTTCCAGTTATTTTTGAAAAAAGAGCAGCAAAAGAACTGGTAAAAAGTTTTGCTTCTGCTATAAATGGTAGTAGCATCGTAAGTAGCAGCTCTTTCTTGAGAAATAGTTTAAATACTCAGATCTTTAATAATAGAATTAACATCATTGATAACCCATTGCTACCGAAAGGTATAGAATCAAGACCTTTTGATGGAGAGGGGATAATTAGCAAAAAAAACATACTTGTAAAGAATGGAGTGCTGCAAAATTGGATTTTAGATCTGTACTCAGCTAAAAAACTAAATTTAGAAACAACTGGAAACGCAATACGTGCAAACAACGCTGCAATTGTTCCTGCAGCTAGTAACTTTTATATTGAAAATGGAAATATATCGTTTGAAGAGTTGATTGAGGAAGTGAAAGAGGGAGTATATATAACTGATTTATTTGGCTTTGGTGTTAATTTAATTAATGGTGATTACAGTCAAGGTGCGTCAGGGTTTTTTATAGAAAATGGAAAAATAACGTATCCAATACACGAAATTACTGTTGCTAGCAATTTAGAAAATATGTTTAATAACTTGGTTGTTGCAAACGATTTAACTTTTTGTGGGCAGTTTAATTCGCCAACGATTAAAATTAATGAAATGATGATTGCAGGCTCGCTCGGTAATTAGAAATTCTAGTTGCATTAAATACAATAATTGTGTACTATAACCATGTAATGTTAGAGTAGACTATGGAGTATAGAGGTTTAGTTTTAATAACTAGACTTCAAGCATTTTCAGTTGTAATTTCAAAGTTTTTCATCACATTAGCAATATTAGTCAATAATTTTAAGGGGGTGTTTACATGGAATTTGGTAATATAAAGTGGTTTAGCACTGAAAAAGGTTATGGTTTTATTGTGCCAGAAGCTAAAGGCAGCGATGTTTTTGTGCATATTAGTACATTAGAGCGTTCAGGGATAAGACCTGATTCACTTAAAGGAGAAAATAAGGAAAAGGGAATAAAAGGAGAAAGAGTAAGCTATGAGCTCAGAGAAGAGCGCGGTAAGAATGGAGAAGGAAAAAAATCTGCAATAAATTTAAAGTTGTTAGAAAGTTAACTAGATTTCGATGGTAAGAGTTTTTAATAGAGCTATAGGCAGCTTTCATGAAATGGATCTTCCAGTTTCACTCAAGCAAGTTCTAGATAAACATAATTTTTTCATTCCAACTCCGATTCAAGCACAGGCAATTCCTCTAGCTCTACAAGGTAGAGATATTCTCGGTTCTGCTCAAACGGGAACTGGAAAAACCTTGGCATTTGTTATTCCGTTGATTGCTAAGTTGTTAGATGATTTTAGTGTTAGTTCAGCTTTAGTTATTGTGCCAACTAGAGAGCTTGCACAGCAGATAACAAATGAAATAAGAAAGCTTTTATCTCAAAATTCCGTGTTAAAAATTGCCTTGCTAATTGGTGGTGAGTCTATTTTTAAGCAGCTAAGTCAGCTTCAGAAAGAGCCACAAATTATGGTAGGTACTCCTGGTCGTATTATAGATCATATTGAACGTGAAGCTTTGATGGCCTATAATGTCAATACTCTTGTGCTTGATGAAATGGATCGTATGTTCGATATGGGCTTTGGAGTTCAAATTGAAGAGATTATGAAATATCTCCCAAAAATACGACAAACTCTCATGTTTTCTGCAACTCTTCCTAATAGTATAATGAAGCTTGCTGTGAAATATCTTGATCAGCCAGAACATATTTCTATTGAAAATGAAGTTACAATTTCTACAAAAGTTAAGCAAGAGATTATTTATGTATCAGAGCTAAAAAAATATGGTAAACTTATTACGCAACTATGTCAACGTGAAGGATCAATCATTATATTTGTTAAAACGAAACAAGGAGCAGATCAGTTAGCTAATAAATTGCGCAAAGATAACTATAGTGCTTTGGCAATTCATGGTAATTTAATGCAGCGCGAACGTGAAAGGGTTATTAGTTCTTTTCGTAATGGTCGTAATCAAATTATGGTTGCAACAGATGTTGCTTCTCGTGGTCTTGATATTCCACATGTTCAACATGTTATCAATTATGATGTACCACAATCGCAAGCTGACTATATCCATCGTGTAGGTAGGACTGCACGAGCTGGAGCTGAAGGACATGCATTATCTTTTGTCACACCTCAAGATAGGAGAAAACTACTTGTACTTTCGAGCATAGCAGGAGAACCAAATTTTGATTATAGTGCACAGTTTAAAAAATATAATAATAAGAAGTTCTTTAAAAGATCAGATGCATTGAAAGATACGGTAAGAGAAGGATGAATTCTTTTGAAGAAAAGAGCAGAGTGCTACGGAAGATATACTTCTCTGTTCTTTAGAATTTGAGTATGAAAAGTAAGAAGAAGTAGTCTAAAAAGTTATTGTATTCGGTAGAACTTGATCTGACAGTAAAAAAAGAATAAATAGGTGTATTAATTTATCTAGTTTTAACTATTTTAAATAACAAATATCTAAATCTTTAAATTTTAAAAAAATATTTATTAATATTTCACTATTTTTATGCCTAAGAGGAATCTCCTGTACAACTTTGAGTGTAAAATAATGTTGCGTAAAGTAGGAAAACTACCTAAATCTCCTTAAGCATTGTAGCAGTTAAAATTGATAGAAAAGTTATAGTTATTGCAATAATTCTTTTTAAGTTTCATCACCAACCTCTTAAAGGTGGTATAATGCGTCTTGCACTATCTTTTAAATAAGCAGGGCAGCAACTTTTTGTTTTTTTTTAGAACTTCATCAGGGGATTTTTACTACCTGTTTAATCAGGTAAAATAAAATTTCTATCTAAAGAGTCAAGTAAATTACAAAAATTAATAAGAGGCAAAATTTCTGGTACATTTGTTCTATCACATTGCCCTGCCGTTTCGATTGCCTATATAATTTTATTATGCTTAAATTAATATTTTTTATTAATGTATATTCTGTTACAATGAATTGAAAAGTTATCATCATTTCAGTCGCCTGTTTTATTATGTTGCTCAAAGTAGTGCTTTTTACTGTATTATAATATAAGTATGAATTTTCTTGATATTGCTATTGTTGATTAATTCATACTTTGAGCACGTAGCTTTCAGTAATTTACGTGATACAAGCGGTTACCTTTCCTGACTCTGATTACTTTCTCCCCGCCTTCTCTAATTAAAAAAAAGATTTATCATTCTTCTTAAGCTCCATTATATTGGAGATGTAGTTGACTTGTTGCAGGTGGGGAACAGCACCAAGTTATAATAACTTACGCACTTTCTTGGTATAAAGTCTAATTTTTTCTGTTAAATATATACTTTTATTAACAATAATTTTGTTAAAAGAATCATCCATCTGTAAACTGAAGAACTACATTACACTCAGAAAATCATCTATTTTTGAATAAGCCAGTAATACTTAAACAGACTCTTTGCTTTGTTTTGTACCTTTTAAAGATAACCTGATATTTAATCTGAAGATACTAGACGCTTTCTCAAAATGTAGAGTGATTTTTGCCTTTCCAATAAACATGGGCAATGAAAGTTCTTTACTACTTTTCCTCTTGTTTCCATCTTTGTGCAATCTTCTATAATAGTAACAGTTATTTCAGTCCAGCTTTTAAGAGTAGTTGTTTTACTGCTATCTCCTGTATGGATACAGAATGATAGAGCTGCAAGGCCTTAGTTATAAGGAGGGAAATGCCAGTTTTTGGGTGATAATGTGAATATTTCAACACCATCTTTTGTTACTCCAAGCGTGTGCTCGAATTGTGCAGAGAGTGAAAGGTCGCATGTTGTTACTGTCCAGCCGTCAAACTTGCTGAGCAAGGTTTCATGTCCTCCGGCATTGATCATAGGTTCTATTGTAAAAAACATACCCTCCTTTAAGATAAGATTTTCATCTTTATCATAAAAATGTAATACATTTGGCAGAGTATGAAAGGCTTTTCCTATACCATGCCCACAGTAGTTACGTACTATAGAATATCCAAAATCTTCAATATATTTTTCTATAGCAAGTCCTATTCTGTTCAATTTATTACCAGGTTTGACTTGTTTTATTGCTTCCATCAATGCGCCATAGGTAGCATTGCACAAACGTCTTGCTTTTATTGATGGTTTACCAACCCAAAACATGCGACTTGTATCACCATGCCAGCCATCTAAAATGACTGTAACATCTATATTTAAAATATCTCCGCTCTTAAGCGGTCTATCATCAGGAATACCATGACAGACAACAGCATTTTTTGAAGTACAGATTGACTTGGGATATCCTTTGTAATTGAGTGGAGCTGGAATTGCACCTGCTTTGGTTATAAAGTCATGACATAAGTCATTTAACTCATTAGTTGTTATTCCTACCTTTACATACGGTACGGTAAAATCAAGAGTTTCAGCTGCTAATCTGCCAGCTTTACGCATAAAGTCAAAGTCTTTTTGCGAATGTATAGTTATGTTCATGTTTCCCATGTATTATCCTAGCTATCATAACACTTTTATGCAAAGTTTACAGTTCTACTTATAAGTTTGTGTTATCAGAGTAAGTTCTATAGAGTTTGTTAAGATGTAAACCTTAAGCATTTTGATGCATTTCTACCAAAAGCTAGTGTATGTTACACAGTCATATGCTTTAAGTTAAAAGCAGCTACTTAAAACGATAATTTTAAATTATGGATAAAAAAGAAGAGCAAGAATATCAGTGGTTTATAAATTTAGTATTCACAATAGAAAAATTGATGTATACCTAAATTTAAGCAGTAAGCATTTTAAAACTGTGTTTATCAATTCAGTAAAGTTTGAGAGAGTATTAATGATTTAGCTGTATGAGGCATGCAATAAACTATTATTATAAAGTTTGATTAGACTTGATTAAAATTAAGGTTTTTAGTAATTTACCTAAAAACTTAATCAAGAGTTGTAAATTTTGTCACTTCAATGCTTGGTAACGGAAACTACATAAAAAAACTGCCACATGTAGCATCTGCACAATTGTAGGTACTAATTGAGCACTATTCTTGGTAGTTTATTTAACTTGATTGGTCATAGTGTGATGCTACTACATTTTCTTTTTCACTAGGATGCAAGTAATAATTATTGCTCCTTAACAATTTTTCATCGTAAGTTTCGATATCAAAATATTTTTCGTATTTATTTATATCATTGCGAAGTGAGAGTGCCTTGATCTTGCTCATAATTAAGCCTGTACCAGCAGGAATTAATCTCCCTACTATAACATTTTCTTTTAACCCACTTAAAGAATCTTCCTTCCCGCAGAATGCTGCTTCTGTTAGAACTTTTGTTGTCTCTTGGAAGGAAGCAGCAGAAATAAATGAATTGGTTTCAAGGCTAGCTCTTGTGATTCCCTGTAGAATAGGAAGGTATTTAGCAAGCCGCTTGCCAGAATTATTCATAGCATCATTTTCTCTATCAACTTCCAACCTGTCAATGCTTTCTCCTACCAAGTAGGTAGTATCACCAGGATCAGTAATTTCTACTTTTTGCAACATTTGTTTTAGTATCACTTCTAAGTGTTTGTTGTCTATGCGAACACCCTGTAATCTATAAACTTGCTGTATTTCAGAAATCATATAGTGTGCTAAGGCCTCTAGTCCAAGTACACGTAAAATATCATGGAGATCAGGATCACCATCCATCAACAGGTCACCTTTACGCACAAAGTCACCCTCATTGACTATTACGTGCTTGCTTCTCGGTACTAAGTATTCACCTGGAGAGGTTTGGTCATCAACAGGTTTAACTAATATGCTACGTTTTCCTCTCCTATCTTTTTCAGAAAATGCCACATAACCGTCTACTTCACTAACAATAGCATGCTCTCTAGGGCGTCGTGCTTCAAATAACTCTATAACTCTTGGTAATCCACCAGTAATATCACGAGTTTTGACCGATTCCCTTGGCATTCTTGTAATGATGTCACCTGCTTGAACTTTTTGGCCATCTTGTACATTGAGTACTGCCCCTATTGGTATGAAGTAACATGCCTCAACACCACTTGCGAGTATCATTATTTCACCATTGTCGTCAAGCAGCACTATGCGAGGACGTAAATTAGCTCCACCAGAGTGCAATTTCCAATCTTTTACTACTTTGCTTGATATTCCTGTAGATTCATCCATAACCTCGGTGATTGATACTCCATCTTTCAGATCTTGGTAGGATACTGTACCTGTTTTCTCTGTGATGATAGGCAATGTATAAGGATCCCATTCTGCAACTTTGTCGCCAATTTTTACTAATTGACCTTCATCTGCATAAAGCTTGGAACCATAGGGCACACTATACCTTAATTTTTCACTACCAAGGCTATCAATCAATATAGCTTCACAAGAACGACTTATTACGATTTTATCCCCGTTTTTATCTATAATTATATTGCTATTGTTTAATTTTATTTTGGCATTAATAGAAGCTATAATATTTGAAGATTCAACGCCCCTAGTCATTACTCCGCCTATATGAAAAGTGCGCATTGTTAACTGGGTGCCAGGCTCTCCTACGGATTGAGCAGCTATTACACCTACTGCTTCACCTATTGAGACAACCCTGCCAGTTGCAAGATCTCTTCCATAACATAGTGTGCATATACCTGAGCTTACTTCACAGGTTAATGGTGATCTGATCTTTACAGCATCAAGACCTGCAATGTTAATTTGCTTTACCTTGATTTCATCAATTAATTCTCCTGCTTTTACTAATAATTCTTTTGTTACTGGGTTATATATATCGTTTGCAGCTGTTCTGCCCAGCACTACACTCTCTAAAGACGCAACTATAGTGCCTCCTTCAACTGTAGCTCTCACAACAAGACCATTTTTGGTTTCACAATCATGTTTTGTGACTATACAATTTTGAGATACGTCAACTAAACGACGAGTTAAGTATCCAGAGTTTGCAGTTTTGAGGGCAGTATCAGCAAGGCCTTTACGCGCGCCATGAGTAGAATTGAAGTACTCAAACACATTTAACCCTTCGCGGAAGTTGGAAACTATAGGTGTTTCTATAATTTCACCGGAAGGTTTAGTCATAAGTCCTCTCATTCCAGCTAATTGTTTCATCTGTGAAGTAGAGCCCCTTGCACCAGAGTTAACCATCATATACACTGAGTTATATTTGCTATTTTTGTTATATATAGATATTGCTTTTAACATATCATTGGCTATCATATCCGTGCACTTAGACCACTCATCTATAACTTTGTTATACCTCTCGCTTCTAGTGATTAACCCATCTTGATATTGCATAGAGAACTTCTTAATTTCACTTCTTGCATGATTAACGTGTATGGCTTTAGTTTCGGGTATAACCAGGTCACAACGACTAAAGGAAGTACCAGAAAGTGTAGCGTATTCAAAGCCAAGTACCATTAACTTATCACAAAATTCTACTGTAGCGCTTTGGCCACAGTTACGATATACTATGTCAACTATATTAGTTACTTCCTTAACTGTTAATAACTGATTTACAAGGTCAAAGTTTATATTCTTATGTTTTGGAAAGATCTGCCATAGCATTAAACGGCCAGGAGTTGTGTAAACAGTTTTATAGTGAATTTCATCATTACTGCTATGTTCTATCCTATACTTGATGTTAGAATGGATATGCAAAGTTCCATTATTCAAAGAGTGTTCAATTTCACCAAAGGTGCCTAAAAATAGCAAATCATCTTTTTTATTAGGTTGTTCTTGCAGAGTTAAGTAATATATACCAAGAATTATATCTTTACTAGGAACTATAATTGGCCTACCATTGGAAGGACTTAAGATGTTATTGGTTGACATCATCAATACCTTAGCTTCAAGCTGAGCTTCTAGTGAAATTGGTACATGCACTGCCATTTGATCGCCGTCAAAATCAGCATTAAATGCTGTACAGACAAGTGGATGAAGTTGTATTGCTTTGCCTTCAATAAGGATCGGTTCAAAAGCCTGGATACCGAGTCTATGTAAAGTTGGTGCTCTGTTTAACAAAACAGGATGCTCTTTTATTACTTCTTCCAATGTATCCCAAACTTCTGGTTTTTCTGCTCTTATCAATTTACTGGCAAATTTAATAGTTGGAGCCATACCATACATCTTGAGCTTTGAGTAAACAAAAGGCTTGAATAATTCAAGGGCCATCCTTTTTGGTAACCCACACTGATTTAACTTTAAAGTTGGACCAACAACTATTACAGAGCGTCCAGAGTAATCTACCCTTTTTCCTAATAGGTTCTGACGGAAACGACCTTGTTTCCCTTTTAGCATATCGCTGATAGACTTTTTATATCCAATGGTACCAACTTTATTTGCTAAAGCGTTACGACGGCTATTATCAAAAAGAGAGTCAACTGCTTCCTGTAGCATCCTTTTTTCATTACGAATCATGATTTCAGGAGGGTTCAAACTTAATAGTTTTTTTAACCTATTATTTCTATTAATAATAGTTCTATAATGGTGATTTAGATCAGAAACTGCAGGACGGCCACTTTCAAGAGATACTAAAGGACGTAAATCAGGTGGTAGAATAGGTATAGTTGTAAGTATCATCCATTCTGGCCTGTTTCCTGATTTGATGAAATTTTCAATGATACGTAACCTTTTTATAATCTTCTTTCTTCTTATTTCAGAAGCAACAGATTCTAACTCCTGTCTTAGATTTTTTCTAGTTTCATGTAAATCAAGACGAGCTAGCAATCCTCTTATAGCTTCAACACCCTGCATAACTACAAAGCTATCTGTTCCATAATTGTCTTTAGCTTCGTTGTAGGCTTTTTCACTAATAATCTCACCTTTTTCAAAGGAGGAAACAAGAGGATCTATTACAACATAGTTATCGCTATATAAAATGTTTTCAATGTCTTTTAGAGACATATCTAATAATGCTCCAATCCTTGAAGGAAGTGATTTCAAAAACCATATATGAGCGACAGGAGATGCAAGCTCTATATGACCCATCCTTTCTCTTCTCACCTTAGAGGATGTAACTTCTACTCCGCACTTTTCGCATATGCGACCTCTATGCCTTCTTTTTTTGTATTTTCCACATAAACATTCATCGTCATTGACAGGACCGAAAACCTTAGGACAAAATAATCCACCTTTCTCAACTTTAAATGTTCGATAATTTGCAGTTGAAACATCTTTTATCTCGCCGTAAGACATAGATTTAATACTTTCAGGGCTGGCGATTGATATGCTAATCTTATCGAAAGATTGTGCAATATTAGTATAAGATATGTCTTCAATAGCCACATCATTTTGTTTCAAAGCTACATTTAAACATAGAGAACGTAGTTCTTTTACCATTACATTGAAAGATTCGGGAGTTCCGCACTCGAAGTTGCTATCACCTTTTATTATCGATTCATAAATTTTAATTCTGCCATTAATGTCATCAGATTTTACAGTCAACATTTCTTGTAAAGTGTAAGCAGCACCATAAGCTTGCAATGCCCAACATTCCATTTCACCGAGACGTTGGCCACCGAAATGAGATTTTCCTCCAAGAGGCTGCTGAGTAACTAAGCTATAAGGACCTACTGAACGTGCGTGAATTTTGTCGTCAACTAGATGATGTAATTTGAGCATGTACATATAACCAACTGTAACCTTACGGTCAAATTTTTCACCGGTACAACCATCGTACAGTATAGTTTGCCCAGAGTTATCTAAATCGGCAAGTTCAAATAATTTTGTTATTTTTTCGTCTTTTGGACCTTCAAATACAGGTGCAGCCACAGGAACGCCATCACGTAACTTATATGCAAACTCAATTAAATTATTATTGCTAATTTTATAAATATTGTTGCGAATAGATACGTTGCTACCACAGCTATAGACTTCAATAAGGAAATTACGTAAATTGTCATGAGCGCTTTTATAGGAGTTTAAATAATTTTCTACTAATGTATTTAGCTCATCATTTAGTGCTTTTTTGTTAGATCTATTGAAAATAGAAGCTGCTACTTCAGCATCACTAATTTCTTCAATTTTTCTATTATCAAGATATACTGCTGTGAATTTTGCAAAGCTATCACTGTTAAGAGATCTAATTTCCTTACAAAAAATACTTTTAATTTTATTAATTTCATCAAGAATGCTACTTACTTTTTCTCCTAACTTTTTACAAGCCCAACCTACATGAGCTTCCAATATTTGTCCTACATTCATTCTTGATGGAACACCAAGAGGATTAAGAATAATATCAATAGGAGTACCATCTTCTAAATAAGGCATATCCTCCACTGGTACAACTCGGGAAATTACCCCTTTGTTTCCATGTCTACCAGCCATCTTATCTCCTGGCTGCAGACTGTGCTTCACAGCAATAAAAACTTTTACTGACATTGACACACCTTGAGGTAGGTCATAACCTTCATTTAGTTTTTCTATTTTTTGTTTAAATTGTATTGTTGCGTTTAATATTTTTTTGTCAAAATCTTTTTTTAAGCTCTTAACTTGCTCAGAGATAGATTGGTCTTTTAATCCTATACTCCACCATTGTTCGCGTTCAATAGTATTAAGTTTTTTCTGATCTTGAGAACAAGAATTGGCAAGAAGTTTTTTTAGCTCGTCATAAAAATATTTACTAATAACATTGATTATGTAATCTCGCTCCTTTTCTAAATCTTCCATTTCTTTTTGCTTAATAAGCAATGCTCTCTCACTTTCTTCGACTCCCCTACGAGTAAAGACTCGTACATTAATAACTGTTCCTTCAACATCTGGAGGTGTATACAAGGAGGAATCTGCGCAATCGAATGACTTTTCGCCAAAAATTGTCATCAACAATTTTGTTTCGGGAGGTAGTGAAAAAGATGGTTTAGGTGTAACTTTACCTACCAGAATATATCCTGGTCCTACTCTTGTACCAACTTTTACTATACCACTATCATCTAAGTGGTATAGATTTTCTTCATTGACACCAGGTATAGCACGAGTTATTTTCTCTGACCCTAAAGGAGTATCATGCACAACACATTCGAATTCTTCTATATGGATAGAAGTAAATAGATCTTTTTTAACAACTTCACTGGAGATAACAATGGAATCTTCAAAATTATAGCCTTGCCAAGACATAAAAGCGACTAGCAAATTTTTACCAAGTGCTAGCTCACCATTGTTAATTGCAGGGCCATCAGCTATTACATCACCTTCTTTAACATAGTCACCTACACGTACTAATGGCTTTTGGTTAATGCAAGTATTGTGGTTGGAGCGTTGAAATTTTTTTAAATGATAAATATCTACGTCCAAGTAGTTAACCCTTTTTTCATCAAAAGCACGTATGACTATAGAATTGCTATCAGAGCTATCGACTATGCCATCGCGTTTTGCTAAAACTACGGCACCAGAACCAGAAGCTACAAAAGACTCCATACCAGTGGCAACCAAAGGAGCAGTAGGTTTTAATAAAGGTACAGCTTGGCGTTGCATGTTTGAACCCATTAATGCTCTATTAGCATCGTCATTTTCTAAAAATGGAATTAAAGAGGCTGCAACTGATATTACTTGTTTAGGAGATACATCAATGTAACTTACTTGATCACTACTTACCATGGTAAAATTTCCAGCGTACCTACAATATAACATGTCGTCGATAAAACAATTATTTTTATCAAGCTTTGCACTGGTATCAGCTATATAATATGAACCTTCATCTATTGCAGATAGATACTCAATTTGATCAGTAACGATCTTATTAATTACTTTTCTATAAGGGCTTTCGATAAAACCATATTTATTAACACGTGCATATATAGCTAAACTGTTGATTAACCCTATGTTTTGTCCTTCAGGGGTTTCAATTGGACAAATTCTTCCATAGTGAGTTGGGTGAACATCACGTACTTCGAATCCTGCACGATCTCTTGTTAAGCCTCCAGGACCTAGTGCTGATAGCCTTCTTTTATGAGTTATTTCAGATAATGGATTAGTCTGATCCATGAATTGGGATAGTTGAGAAGAATTGAAGAAATCTCTTAAGGAGTTGGTTAACACTTTCGGATTAATAAAATCTGATGGAGAAACTTTATCTAAACTAGAAGTAGACATGGAATCAATTATTACACGTTCCAATTTTAGTAACCCAGCTCTAAACTGATTTTCTATAAATTCCCCAACTGACCTCACTCTTCTATTTCCTAAGTGATCAATGTCATCTACAGATCCTTGGCCGTCACGTAACAGTACTATTTTTTTTACAATTTCAATGATATCTTCATGTGTTAAAACAGTTAAATTTTCATCGTAATTTAACCCGAGGCAAGAGTTAAGTTTCAATCTGCCAATGTTAGATAAGTCGTAATACTCAGGATTGAAGAAAAGATTATGAAAAAATTCTTCTACTATCTCTAAAACAGGGACTTCACCAGGACGTAAGACTCTATATATTTCATATAGAGCGTCTTGATAAGACATGCTTTCATCTAAAAGAAGAGTATTTAATATATAAGGTCCAACGGATAGATTATCGATATTTAATACTGATATTTCATTTATGGATAATAACTCAAGCTTTTTTACGTCTTCTGCCTTTATAGGCTCACCAGCAGATAAAATTTTTGTAGAGCTAACACTATCTATTAAATCTTCTGCAAGAAATAAACCACATACAGAATTAAAAGGCACTAGATACTCTTTTAGACCATCGTCATATAGCTTTTTGGCTAGCCTTGAAGTAATACGAACATTGTCCTTAAGCAACACATTGCCTTTAATATCTATTAAGTCAAAGGGTAATCTAACCCCTTTAAACCTGTCGAGCATAAAGGGTACTTTCCAACTGTTTCTATATTTTACATACTTTATCTTTTCATAGAATTTATCGAGTATGCTGTTGTTCGATAAGCCCAATGCCTTTAATAAAACTGAGATTGGTAGTTTTCTTTTTCTATCAATGCGAAAATACAAAAAATCTTTGACATCAAACTCAATATCGAGCCAAGAACCTCTATAGGGAATAACTCTAGCAGAATAAATTAATTTACCAGAGTTGTAAGTTTTTCCCTTGTCACTATCAAAAAATAAACCAGGTGACCTGTGCATTTGTGAAACGATGACTTTTTCCACACCATTAATGATAAAAGTGCCTTTATCAGTCATCATCGGTAATTCACAAAAGTGGACTTCCTGCTCTTCTATAAATTTTATAATGGTTGTAAGTTTAGAATGATCACCGCTCTTTTTAATTAGCTTATATTCATCGAGGGAAATACCATCTTGTATAACAACGAGACGTATAAAAGCAATGACTCGAGCAGAAAAAGTTATGCTGCGCTTTATGCATTCAGATTCATCGTACTTAGGATTATCTATTCTACAGCTTATAAACTCAATAGTAGCCCTATGCAAAGGATCATCTACTGGAAAGACTGAATGAAAGATAGATTCAAGTTTTTCATTACCATGATCTCCAGGAGTAAATGATTTGTATGACTCTTTTTGGACCTTAACTGGGTTTAGTAAAGAATCCTTTAAATCAATTGACCTAGAATAAGAGATTCTAGGGATAAAAGCACCGGAAATATACATACAAGAAGAATCAACCATTAAAATACCTCAAACTAACTAAAAATGCTGCATCAATATAGAATTAGTATGTTTAAATAAGCATCTTATTCAAGTTCCACTTTGATTGCTCCTGCTTCGATAAGCTGTTGCTTTATTTTTTCTGCTTCGTTTCTAGGAATATTAGCAGTTAGATCTTGAGGTAAAGATTCAACTAGCTCTTTTGCTTCTTTTAAGCCTAATGTAGAATTAACCTTTCTGACTGTTCTAATGACTTCCATCTTTTTGCCTGCATCAATTTCTTTAATCACAACTTTACATTCAGTTTTTTCTTGAGCTGCAGGATTAGCAGTATTGTCACTAGTGGGTATATTAGCACTAACAACTCCACCAATAAAAGAACCAGCAGGTAACCCTATTTTTTCTTCTAAAACTTTTACAAGTTCAGCGGCCTCTAAGAGATTTAAAGATAATATTTTATCGGCCAAACTATTTGTTACGTTATTCATATTACTACCTAAATTATCAACAAATTTATTTTTTAGAACTATAATAATCCAACACTCTCACAAGCCTCATGAAAGGCGAGTTGATAGATAACGCTAATCGAGTAGGGATATTATAAGATATTAAACGCATAATTTTAATATGCAACTCATCTAGAGAAGGCAACTTAGCCAAGTTGCTAATATCCTTTACTGTAAGCAATTGATTTAAGTGAGCTGCACAAATCACAGACATCTTCTCTTTATTAGCGTCAGTGAAATTAACTATCAGCTTTGCAGCTTCCACTATACTACTAGAATATATAACAGCAACTGGGCCAGAAAACCTATCTGATAGATAAGAAAATTTACCAGCTCTTTCCAAGGCTAAACGGGCCAGAGTATTTTTAACTACTAACATCCCACCTGCCATAGACTTTAGCTTATTTCTCAAAGTTAATAAATCGTTAGCATTTATAGATTTAAAATTTACTAGTATTAAAAAATTATTGTTTGTAAACACGTTTATTATATTCTGTATAAACTCATCCTTACTTTCACGCTTCACTGTATTACTCCCTAACTATATCTTCCACTTTGCTTATTTCATAAGCTTTACCCATAGTCGAACTTAAAAAGACGTTCTTAAAATATATCCCTTTCGCAGACACAGGTTTATTATTTTTAACTGCTTTAAGAAAAGCTTTCAAATTTTCTAGTAAATCATCAACGCTAAACTTAGTGTTTCCTAATTTACCATGAATGATACCATTTTTATCTGTCCTAAACTTTATTTGACCAGACTTAATAGTTTTAATAGTCTCTGCAATGTTAGAAGTTACGGTACCAAATTTAGGATTAGGCATTAGTCCTTTAGCACTTAATATTTTTGCAATAGGAGTAATCTTTGCTATAAAATCAGGAGTGGTAATACACCAATCAACGTCCAACTTTCTACCCTTTTTTATTTCTTCAACTAAATCCTCTCCTCCTATAATATCAGCATTGACTTTTTCAGCTTCTAATAAATGATTACCTTGAACAAAAACAGCTACTTTAATATTTTTTCCAGTACCTCTAGGCAAAACTACTGTACCACGCACCTGTTCTTCAGATTTGTGTGAATCTACACCTAAATTGACTGTAATATCAATTGATTCATTAAACTTTGCCGAAGCAGATTCAATAACCTTTTCTAAGCATTGTTTAGGATTATTGTAATGCGTATCCATACTTTTACCCTTCTATAACTTCTATGCCCATAGATTTAGCAGTGCCTATAACCATTTTCACTGCTGAGTTTTCATTGTCCACTTTCATGTCAACCATTTTATATCTTGCTATTTTGATTATAGTAGATATAGTCAACTTGACCACCAATTCTTTACCTGGTTGACGAGAACCTTTATTTAATTTAGCTTCTTGTTTAAGCAGATAAGTCACAGGTGGGCCACTGATGGTAAAATCATGGGAGCGATCATCCTTTACGGAAATTCGCACTGTTACTAAATCACCCACCTTATAATTGGCACCAGCTGTACTGGTGGCTTTATTAAAAGCCTCGCAAAACTTAGGAAGTGGTATGCCACGTGGACCAAGTACTGAAGCAATTCTTGGACCTGGAACTGCTTTTCCTGCTTCCATTAATAAGTTAATCTTAGCAATTATAATACTCATAGCTAATTCTCTACTTTCTCTACTTGCGCTAAATCCAACTCTATTATTGTTGGTTTACCTAAAATTGACACTTCTACATTGATAATTTTTTTCTCATTGTTAATCATATCTACTTTACCAATAAAATTTTGAAAAAGGCCATCATTAATCTTTACCTTTTCTCCTTTTTCATAACCATGACTTGATTTTTTCTTCTCTTGAGCGTTATAGAGTGCATTACACATTAAGTAAATCTCATCATCAGAAATTACTTTGGGAACGTTACCATTTTTTAAGAATCCATAAACTTTAAGAGATTTTGGTATATTATTGATAAAATTTAATACTTCGTCACACAAATTTACATATAAAAAAACATAACCAGGAAAACACCTCTTTCGTGTAGCAGTTTTTTTAGATCTTAACTCTGCTTCATTTGGTTCTTCATATGGAATAAAAACTTCCTTAAAATAATTACTAACCCCTAGTCTCATAGAATTTTCTAATATGTGTTGGCATACTTTCTCTTCATAATTAGAAACAACCCTTAAGATGTACCATTTGTATTTATTGAATTCTCTATGCTTCAGACTTACTTCATCGTCTGAAACTGCTTCAAGATTATCAGTTATGCTGCTGCAGCATTTTAATGTTTGATTTAATATATTCTTACTCTCATCACACAGATGCATATATATATATATTTTACATAATTCTTGTATGTCAGATTTTAAACTGCGCGTTGTTTGATAAGGAATAAACACCTCTTTGAAATAAGGAGTATTACTTACCAACTCACGTATATGTTTTTCATGCCCATAATTAATTTTAATGATGTGCCATTTATATTCCATAAACAATTCCAAATAAGGCTTTAATTATGTAGAGAGATATAAAATCTACTAAACGAAAGAAAACTGAAAAGCATAATATAACACCTGCTACAACAAATAAAGATGATAGTACCTCTTGTTTTTTTGCCCAGGCAACTTTTCTTATTTCTTGTTTTATATCATAAAAAAAACTACTTAAACTCTTTAACATCTCTAATGCAACATTATAATGCAGGAGCGGTAGGGATTGAACCTACAACCTCTGGTTTTGGAGACCAGCGCTCTACCAATTAAGCTACACTCCTATAGCTAAAACTTTCTACTCCAAAATTTCGGAAACAACACCAGAACCAACAGTTCTACCACCTTCTCTTATCGCAAAACGTAATCCCTTATCCATTGCTATCGGTACCTGCAATTCTACTTCTATGCTCACATTATCTCCTGGCATTACCATCTCTTTCCCTTTTAGCAATTTTATACTTCCTGTCACATCTGTAGTTCTTATGTAAAATTGCGGCTGATAATTTTCAAAAAATGGTGTATGTCTCCCTCCCTCTTCTTGCTTTAATATATATACTTCTGCCTTAAACTTTTTATGCGGTGTTATTGAATTTGGCTTTGCCAACACTTGACCTCTTTCTACTTCTTCTCTTTTCGTTCCTCTTAGTAATACCCCTACATTTAATCCAGCACATCCCTTATCTAGAGACTTCTTAAACATTTCTACTCCTGTACATATTGCCTTTCGTGTCGCTTTTAAACCTACTATTTCCACCTCTTCGCCTGTTCTTATTTCTCCCCTTTCTATTCTTCCTGTTACTACTGTTCCACGTCCTAGTATTGAAAATACATCCTCAATTGGCATTAAAAATGGTAGATCCACAGGTCTTGGTGGAACTGCTACATATTCATCTAACTTTTCCATCAATTTTTCTATTGATCTCTTTCCGTATTCACTATCTTCACTTTCTAGCGCTTTTAATGCAGACCCAATCACTACAGGAACATCGTCACCAGGAAATTCATACTTACTTAACAATTCTCTGACTTCCATTTCCACTAAGCCAATTATATCGTGATCAGCTACATCAGCTTTATTTATATATACAACGATATATTTAACACCAACTTGTTTTGCAAGTAATATGTGCTCTCTTGTTTGCGGCATTGGTCCATCAACTCCAGACACTACTAATATAGCTGCATCCATCTGTGCTGCACCTACTATCATATTTTTCACATAATCAGCATGCCCAGGACAGTCAACATGTGCATAGTGTTTCTTATCTGTTTCATACTCAACATGTGCTGTTGCTATCGTTATTCCCCTTTTTCTCTCTTCAGGTGCTTTATCTATTTGATCGTATGCTACGAAATTTCCATAATACTTTGTTATCGCAGCTGTTAACGTTGTTTTCCCATGATCGACATGTCCTATTGTTCCCACATTTACATGTGGCTTACCAAATGCTTCTACTATTTGTGCCATAATTATTGTCCTTAATTGTACTTTAACTTATCAACCACACATTGTGGCACTTGTTCATAACAAGAAAAATGCATACTATATTGAGCTCTTCCTTGAGATATAGAACGTAAAACATTTATATAGCCAAACATACTTGCAAGAGGTACTAAAGCAAGGATTATAGCACTATTATTATTATGTGTTTCCATGCTTGAAACTTGCCCTCTTCTACTGTTTACGTTACCCATAATATCACCCATATACTCTTCAGGTGTAATAATTTCAACTTTCATTATAGGCTCTAATATCTTTGGACTAGCCTTATTTGCCATTTCCTTAAAGGCGCCTTTAGCAGCTAACTCAAAGGCTAAAGGACTTGAATCAACTTCATGAAAAGCACCATCAATAAGAGTAGCCTTAAAATCAATAACTGGAAAACCAGAGATTATGCCGCTTTCTTTTATCAATTCTAAACCATTTTGCACGCTAGGGATATATTCTTTTGGAATTACACCACCTACAATTTTGCTTTCAAATTGAAATCCAGAACCGGCTTGGAGAGGTTCAAATAAGAGCTTTACCCTAGCAAATTGACCAGCACCACCAGATTGTTTTTTGTGAGTGTAATCAATCTCAACAGATTTAGTAATAGTTTCACGGTATGCAACTTGAGGTGCACCAATATTAACATCAATATTAAATTCACGCTTTACCCTATCTGTAATAATTTCAAGATGCAACTCGCCCATGCCTTTTAATATAGTCTGACCACTTTCTGTATTTATTGACATTCTTAATGAAGGATCTTCTGCAACTAATCTGCTTAAAGCAATACCTAATTTTTCCTGGTCTGAAGTGGTTTTAGGCTCTATAGCAATTTCAATAACAGGTTCAGGAAATTCCATACGCTCTAATAATATAGGAAAATTTTGTGAACATAAAGTGTCACCAGTAATTGTTTTTTTCAATCCGACTAAAGCAACTATATCTCCGACCTTAGCTTCACTTATATCTTCCCTGTTGTTTGCATGCATGAGCAGCATTCTGCCAATCCATTCATTTTCATTTTTTCCCGCATTCAATACAGTAGACTTAGATTTTAATTTACCGGAATAAATACGAATGAACGTTAAGCTGCCCACGAACTTATCTGTCATCACTTTAAATGCAAGAGCAACAAATTTTTCCTGCTCTGAAGGCTTAATTACAATTTTTTTCTCTTTGTTTTTAGGATCAGTCCCAACAATTTCGTTAACGTCAATAGGAGAGGGTAGAAAATCAACTATACTGTTTAAGAGTGGCTGTACTCCTTTATTTTTAAAAGCTGACCCGCATAACACCGGAACAAATGTTCCTTTAATAGTCCCGCTTCTCACACATTTCTTCAACAACTCTACCGGTAAATCATTGAATTCAAAGTAAACGTTCATTGCTTCATCATCCATTCCAGCTGCAGTATCTAATAAAAGACTTCGGTACTCTTGTGCCTTGTCAAGCAAACTAAAAGGAATATCTTCATAGAAAAATTTAGCACCTAATGCTTCTTTTTCCCATATAATAGCTTTCATAGAGACAAGATCTATTACGCCTTTAAAATCCTTTTCATTCCCTATTGGCAGCTGAATGATTAAAGGCACTGCTCCTAGCTTATCTTTAACCATATCAACACATCGATGAAAATTTGCTCCTATTCTATCCATTTTATTGATAAAACAGATGCGGGGAACATTATACTTATCAGCTTGACGCCAGACAGTTTCAGATTGAGGTTCGACTCCTGCAACTCCATCAAATACGGCAACTGCACCATCCAAAACTCTTAAGGATCTTTCAACTTCGACAGTAAAGTCAACGTGCCCAGGAGTATCTATTATATTGATTTTGTGACCATTCCAGAAACAAGTTGTAGCAGCGGATGTGATTGTAATACCACGCTCTTTTTCCTGCTCCATCCAATCCATAGAAGCTGCACCATCATGCACTTCGCCAATTCTATTTTGTTTACCAGTATAAAATAAAATACGCTCTGTTGTGGTAGTCTTGCCAGCATCTATATGAGCCATTATACCTATATTTCTATATTCAGATATGTTAATTTCCATATTACTATTAATTAACTAACATTAAAAGCTAAGATGGGAAAAGGCTTTATTAGCCTCGGCCATTTTATATTTTTCTTCATACATCTTAAATGCACCACCGCGTTTATTGTAAGCATCTATGATTTCAGTTTGTAGACAATCAGTAGAATTTTTTCTACTTTTTTTTCGAGCTGCAGAAGCAGCTTCTGCAATCCACCTTAGTGCTAAAGAAACTGCTCTATCCTTTCTGACCTCAACAGGTACTTGATAAGTTGCACCGCCAATACGACGAGGACGTACTTCTATAGAGGGGGTAACATTTTCCACTGCTGTTTCAAAAATTAGTATTCCGCTTTCCTTCATTTTTTTTTCAGCTGAAGATAGAGCATCATAGACAATTTTTTCTGCAATGGACTTTTTACCACATTTCATAATTATATTGATAAAACGCGTTAATAAAACACTACCGTAATGTGAATCAGGACTTATTTTTCTCTTTTTTGCTTTATTCCGACGAGCCATAAATTTTAACTAGATTTTTTTACACCATATTTTGAACGAGCCTTTTTCCGATTTTGTACGCCACGCAGATCAAGAGTACCTCTTATTATGTGATAGCGTACACCAGGTAGATCTTTAACTCGTCCACCTCGTATCAAAACGACTGAGTGCTCCTGTAAGTTATGGCCTTCACCAGGTATATAAGCTGTTACTTCACCATATCCACTAATCCTTACTCTAGCGACTTTACGTAGTGCTGAATTAGGTTTTCTAGGAGTTGTAGTATACACTTTAGTACAAACGCCTTTTCTCTGAGGATTATTTCTTCCTAAGGCAGGAACCTTTTTCTTGCAGAGTAACTTTAATCTACCTTTGCGTACTAACTGATTTATCGTAGGCATACATTAAAAACTTAGGCTCATTAAAACAATTTAAGTTCTAATTATAAAATAATAAACCCCAATAGTCAATATAAAAATAAACATTATTATTCTAATAATTTTATCTTAACTTATACGGTTGCTGTCCAATAAAAGACTTAAATTTTGTGAAATCTTTTAAAACCTAAATGGGATTTGCTTGATAGGATCACAAGAAGATGATAATCTTTTAGTTTCACAATCTAAGAGCACTTCTTGATAATATTTTCCTGAGCTTGGAAATATAGTTTTTTGCTGCACCAGCTTTACTACCGTATAATGTTATACGGTCAATAGATTAGTTGTTCAAAATTAGATGTAAAGATGGAGGTATTATTATTACTTTTAAAAAGTATGGTGATAAAGACTTGATTCTTTCTCTGTTTACAAAAAGTCACGGAGAGTGCAGGGAATTAAACAGGGCAAAACACAGCAATCATAAGTTTTAAACAGGTAATCTATTCAATCTATTACATGCGGAATGGAGTACTAAATTACTGAAAACCTAATTTTTTTAGTGTGGATTAATTGAATCTTCACTCTATTCTATTACTATCCTTCAGGATGGGTTGAAAAGTAGAGAAATAATCTTGTTTTATGCTATATGATAACCTTTGATATTTTATTATGTAATCAAGCACAACAGTAAACCTTGGTAAGGTTGTTATCTTAATTTGAAGCTTTTGCTATACATAATTTGGGTTTAAGCTAGATCTATCGAAGTGCGTTGTGACAAGTACTAAGGAAGACTTACAGTTTATTTCTCAAAAAACTGTTAAGGTAGTGTTAAAAAAAAGTAGGAGCTTACTAGAAGATAAACCTCTACTTTTCCCGCAAATATTGTATGAAGTATATAATAATAATCTATAAGATAGTTACTCATATATCAAGAATTTCAATCAGGGCTAAAAATCACAGGGTATTATTTTTAATAAATATCTGTTTTTACAGCTAAACATGAGATTTCCAGAGTCGAGAGACCTTATGCTTTTGCTCTAATAGAGCTCTTGCGTAATTTTCGGCAGTATGTTTGATTCAAATGGAAACTGCTTGGTAAAGCTTGTCTTCCTATTGCGATAATAAAGGTGTTCAGTTATTCTTTAATCTTCTGTGCGGATTGAACAGCGTAAGTATTATGTAGTTGGTGTCTTGTGCTTAGTTTTGTGGACTATATTTCCTTTATATCTTTATTAATTTTACCTAACTTTCTTAGGTTTCGGAGCTGAAGTGCGCTTATAAGTTGTTCAAGGTAGTATAAGATGATAATTTTACAGATTAGAGAGGGTGAGCAACTATTTACTATAGGAGATTTTCTGTTTTTTTGTTTAGTAATTTTTTTACAAGATATTTATAATTACTTTTAATTGTAAGTGAACATCTGTTTTTCAAAATGGCGTTGTCCAGCGTATAGAGTTGGAATCTATGTTTCTTTTTTTTTGGATCTTAGTATCACCTACTTAAGTAACAGGAAAGAGATGTTAGAACGACAAAAAAAGAAGGTATTGGTGGTACAACATTAAGACTATTTGGAGTTATCATTATAAAGTAGCATAAAAAACTAAATCTTAGCATTGTACGCTTGGCAACAATGATCATAAAGAAACTAGTGTTATGTTTGAATGACAGCAGATCACCTACTCATAAAGATTTTATCTGTAATGCGCATATCAATTATGCTCCAGTTGCTAAAGGTGAAATCAGTCGTACTTTGCAAATGGTTCAAATAATCCCATGCTCTGTAAGGGTTATCTTTGGGTAGTTTTACTGTAGAGACGTTATCAAGTATGACGTTCCATCTTTTATTTTCTATATAAACACAAGAAGAAATATGGCTGCTCAATTGAGTTTTTCTTTCTAGTATATTTTTAATGAATTCTAGATTTGATAACGAATTTTGTCCTGTGATTACAACGAGGTTATCTATTGGATAGTTATCTGCAATCACTTTACCTTCAGAATTAATTACTGAAGTTTTATTATCGTTACTCCATAGGGCAAAGGGTTTATGTTCGCCTACATTAATATATAGGGTATTGGGTAAAATTCTATAAATTCTTACGTATTTTATCCATTTGCTTATGGACTGTATGCTATCAGCAAGCTTTGAAAGTGATACATATATGATTGGTTGTGTTTTATTTATCAAATTTAAAATGTCCTTTTCATTTGTGAATTTGTTACCAGTGATGACTACTTCATCAATTGAAAATCCGTTACTTAGCAATAGATTGGATAAGCGATCGTTATACCAAGTAAAATAATAATTAAGTTGACTTGTGGTTTTGTTAAGTACTCTATGGAGTACTGATATAAAAAAGAGCATTATTATGATAAATAAAGCACATTTACGTAAAAAATTCTTTTGGCTTCTGGTAATATTGTTCAGCATTTACTTAACCTTTAATATTTTTGTGTTGTTTCAACGATAATTTGAACTAATTCATTAAAACCAATTCCTTTTGTTAATTTTGCAATTTTTGGTACTAATGATAGCTCAGTAAGGCCAGGATGTGTATTAATCTCAAGCATTTTTAAAGCTTCATTTTTAGGATTATAGCGAAAATCCGAACGAGATATAGTTCTGCATTCTAGAAATCGATGGATTTTCAATGCATGTTCCAAGGTCATTTTATATATATTATCAGGAATTTCAGCAGGAAATATGTATTCTGCAAGTCCGCTTGTATATTTTGCTTCGTAATTATAGAATTTATTTTTTGGTCGTATTTCCATAGTGCCGATTGCTTCATCTAGTAACACAGCAGTTTGTAATTCTATACCTGGAACATATTCTTCTATGATCATCCTTTCCATGATAGTAGAACTATTATCTTTTAGATTTAGGTAATCTTCATGCGAGGAAATTATGTGCACGCCTATGCTTGAGCCTTCGTTGATTGGTTTTAGGACATACGGATAATCAATTCTGATGTTGTTTTTCTGTATATCTTCTCGATTAATTATGTACCCTTTTGGGGTATCGATACCGAGGTAGTGAAATATGTGTTTAGACATTTCTTTATTCATGGCAATAGACGAAGCCATAACTCCAGAGTGGGTGTATTTTATACCTAAGATTTCTAATAGGCCTTGAATGCAGCCGTCTTCACCGTAAGGTCCATGTAAGGCGATAAAAGCAAGGCACGGGTTAATTTTTTTTAGCTTTTCAGTAATATTGTTATCAACGTTTATTTCTATTGCCTTATACGAAAGGCTATCAAGCGCTCTTTTCACTGCTTTTCCACTCATTAATGATACTTCTCTCTCGCAAGAAGGCCCACCAATCAAAATTGCTATAGTCAGAGGCATAAGCACTCTTAGAAGGATTTTATTAATTATAATTGCATATATGAACTTGTAAATAGAAAAAAGATTGTCTCGAGGTTTGTAGTTTATTGCTACTACTTCTTCAAGCTAACCATAAAAAACTGCTTGTGTTTATTCAATGTTGCAGACAGAAAAATTAGTATCATAATCATAAACGTTAAGGTTAACAAAGCTTCAGATTTGAAGATATGCTTATTATAAAAGCTCTAAAATAAGTATATAATTTAATGCAAATGTGCTGAGAATTTTGCTATTGCTTATGTTAGGGTAATATTTTCAAGTGTACTCACCTCTTTTGTGTGAATCCTGTATAATAATTGCCCTCAAATATCACTAAGTTTTTTTGTCGTGAAGACTTCAGCTATTATTAACAGCAGAAAGAATAAGCAAACACGTGCAATGAATAATTTAGATTTAACAATGTGGGAATCGTTCCTATAAGAATCAAGCAGACTAAAAAAAATATAATAGTAAGACTGCTAATAACATATGCTGTAATATATCTAGTTATTCCTTGCATAGTTTGAACTCAAATAATGTCTCTACTGTAGGGTTATAATCAGTTACTCTATTTTTGCAATTTTGTAGTGAAAGAACTGCTTGCATTGATCAAATGCTGCAGGTATTAGAATCAATATTGGCAGGATAAAGAAACAAGTCAGAAATATAAGTTATTAACTATAAAAGCGCCTTAAGAGTACTTCTCATCACTGTCTGTATATAGAGAACAACGTTTTTAAGTATGCTTGCTTTTTATGTATACATGAACAGCAATTTTTCTGAAACTCAACCAAATCTTGTTATCGTTAAGACTTCTAATGCTATATATGCTAAATTTTCTAATAGAATATCTAAGTTTTCTAGTATTTCATATCATTCTTATATAAGAAGTTGTTCACAAAATGGTAAAGTTGAAGAAAATTCCTTTTTACCATGACCTTAGTTACAGCAAGATATAAAATTTTTAGTAGATGTTGTAAATAAATTTTATTTCTTTGATAGCCTTTTGTTTCTGTTGATCTAAGTAGAAGACCTTTCTGCAACCTCATCTTAGATGTATTTTAAAATCTTTATTATTCTTATTAATAGCACCTTTTAGGTGGTTATATCTCTGTGTGTATCTAAAGTCTACTATGCCTTTTTTCCTGCCTTTTTATTTTTCTATTCTCATCGTAGCCTTTAGCTCTACTTTTTCTGCTGTTTTGACAGATTTACTTTCACTTATAGAGGCTTGGCTATTTATTTCTTTCTATTTTTCTCTTAACTATATTCGAGAATTCATAATTTAATTTTTTAAGGATTCTCTACTTCTTCTATTTCCTAAATTGTCAATTCACTGCTTTTCATAATGGAAAATTGCATAATTAGTACCTCCTACATTGGTATTTTGTACGTAGTGTGTGCAAAATTGCATTTAATATTCTTCTTTTGCTATGTTTTAATGATCTCCTTCATTTTTTGTATAAATACTCTGAAATATTCTTTCATTCTGACTCATTCCCTTTTACCTCAATCTATTATCTATTGGATATTTTTCCTCATTTCTCACTCACTGTTCTATTGCTATATACTACCTATATTACTTGATTTGTAGTTAATTTCTAACAGGCAAAAAATTAAACATGTCTCCATAAAATCATAGGAATTAAGGTTTATTACCGGATGTGCTTTCGTATCAAAAAACACCCTATTAGTAAAATAGTGAGTGGAATAAACCACAAAATATAGGTGCTGGGTTTTATAGGTGGAATAGTTATAATTGAATTTCCATAGGAATTTTTTAGCTCTAAAATTATTTGTTTGTCAGTATACCCATTGCTGATTTTTCTACGAATTGCTTTGCGCATATCATATGCAATTTGAGATTCGGATTCAGATAGCGACTCACCAGAACATATTGGACACTTTATTATTTTAAACAAATTAGTTGCTCGTTTCTCC
This sequence comes from Wolbachia endosymbiont of Onchocerca volvulus str. Cameroon, assembly GCF_000530755.1. NCBI lineage: Bacteria > Pseudomonadati > Pseudomonadota > Alphaproteobacteria > Rickettsiales > Anaplasmataceae > Wolbachia > Wolbachia endosymbiont of Onchocerca volvulus. Next base: position 726,548 of record NZ_HG810405.1, on the reverse strand, counting down.
ATGACTTTGTCTCTGAGCTCATCATCCAAAGCAAAAGCATTAATATTCAAGCAAAATGTTAATGTAAAAAGTAAGTTAACTGCCGTTCTCATTTTTAGCTAGCTAAGTAATTTTATCTAATTGGTTCATGAAATCAGTGATGGATAATTTTCCAATGAAACTTAATCCTACATCATTGTCATATTTTATTGAAAAATTAATATTGCCATCAGTTGTTTTTTCTGATAAAGAAAATATTAATTTTTCAAACTTATCTAAAATTTTTGAGTCGTTAGTCATAAACGAAATCAATTCTTTATAGTTTGATATGGATACATTGATTTTGTCTTTAAATGAGGATGTAACTAAATCATAATTGTTTATTCTACCATCTGCAGCAATAGCAAAATTATTGCTCTGAATTAAAAATTTTTCTATGTTGAAATTAATTCTTGCAGCTGAGATGTTGTTTATAAACTCGTAATTAAATTTAGTATCAATACTAAGATACCTTTCAGGATTTGCAGTATTCTTATATCGATAAGTATAAAAATCAAATTCTAGCTTATTATTTCCACTCAATTTTTTGTCGAGATGAAATTGAATATAATTACTTTTACCATTCACCTCAGTTATAACACTTTGCTGATTTTTTGAGTTAGGTAAAACATCACATTTTAATCCATAGTCTTCATAACGAAGTGTATCTATATAGTCTATTATATTACTACTTCTATTAAACCGCAACAAAGATGGTAAATCGTTTAGCTTGGCAGTGAAATGATTGTTATTATTTGTGTGACATTTTATGTTTTCTTTCTTATCACTAGAAGTAGCAATGCTGACCTCATTGCTTGGTATATAAATATATACTGATTTATCAAACAGTCTGTTTTTTATTAACAAAGTATCAGACGATATGGTTAATTGTTCGTTGGAGAATTTTGGATTTGTTATGTGGAAAATTAAGCTAGAAGGGAATCCGCTAAAGTCATATGAAATATCAAATTTTTCATCATTAATGTATAGTATTGTTCCAGCTAGAAGATTTTTTGTTTTACATGCAGAAAAATACCAAAAACTACTATATGCTGTAGGAATAAACAGGAATAAAGAGATGATAATGTAGATAAAGACCTTACGCATAGCTAATTGTTTATTTGTCTAGTGATATATTTCTTGTATTCCTTGGTATGGCTACACACAAACCGTCGATGTCTTTTGTAATTTTTATTTGGCATCCAAGCCTTGACGTCTCTGTTAAGCCGAAAACTAGGTCTAACATGTCATTTTCTTCATCAGATATGGGATTATGTGTTTCTACAGCATCATAAAATTTTGGATCAACAATTACGTGGCACGTAGAGCAAGCGAGAGAGCCTTCACACGCGCCTTCAAGCAAATCTGGGTCGCTTCTGTGAGCTAAATTAAGCAAAGTTTCTCCCTCTGTAGCCTTATATCTTTTCTCACTTCCACCAGGTAAAATAAAAGTAACAGATGGCATATTACTTTCCTATTGAAATCCTTGCTAATTTTTCTGTATTCTACAGGTAATAATTAATATTTGCAAACTCTTTGCGTTCAGCTTATTAACAACTTATATAATGTCTTTTTAACTAAAACAAGTAATGCAACTGGGCAAGTATAAAAATCAAAGTGTTGCGGTTTTTGGTCTTGGTAAGACTGGTTTATCTGTTATTAATGCTCTAGTAAACTGCGGTACAAGAACATATGCATGGGATGATAATGAAGAACAAATAGTGAATGCAAAAGCAATATATAAAGAATGTAGTTTTATTCATCCTAAGGAGTATAATTGGCATGAAATAAGAACGCTAATATTAAGTCCTGGAATAACGATTTCGTATCCAACGCCGCATTGGATAATAAAACTTGCAAGAAACTTTGACTGCAAAATAAAATCAGATATCGAACTATTTCTTGAAGGTAAAGCTAAAAACCAGAAGGTAATAGGTGTCACAGGAACAAATGGCAAATCAACCACTACATCCTTAATAGGGCATATATTAAAATCTGCAGGAAAAAAAGTAGCTATTGGTGGAAATTTGGGTGTTCCTGTTTTCGACCTGAACAGGAATACAGAAATTTGTGTCATTGAATTCTCCTCTTTTCAGTTGGAGCTAATTAATGAAGTTAATTTGGATGTCGCAGTGTTGCTCAACATTACACCAGACCATATAGATAGACATGGAAGTATGGAAAATTACATAGCGATTAAATCAAAGCTGATAAATGGTAGTAGGGTTGCTGCTATAGGGTGTGATAGTGAAATTACTGCTGGTATATTTAACAAATTCACTGGAAACAAAGTTCCCATCTCAGCTTCAATGTCGTTTCAGTATCCAGATACTGGAATACACTTAGAATTAGAGAATCATGTAAGTGATGTAAAGATAAACTTAATATCCAACTCAGAAAACGTAGCAGCTGCGTGTACTGTATGTAAGCTGCTTAGAGTAGATAGCAATATTATTATCGATGGAATCAAATCCTTTTCAGGATTAAAACATAGAAATGAGTTACTTGGTAAAATAGCAAATGTTCTTTTCGTGAATGATAGCAAAGCAACTAATGCTGAATCGAGCGAAAAGGCAATTTTATCTTATAAAAACATATATTGGATTGTTGGTGGGAAAAGCAAAGATGGTGGTATAGAATCACTAAGAAAGCATTTTGCAAACATTAAAAAAGCTTTTCTTATTGGCGAGTCAACTGAAGCTTTTGCAAATACTATGGAAAATAAAATAGATTTTGTAAAATGTTGCAGTCTGGCAAACGCATTCAAACTGGCTTTCAAGGAGGCTATAAACAGCAAAGAAGAAATAACTGTATTATTTTCTCCTGCATGTGCTTCTTTTGACCAGTGGAAAAATTTTGAAGAACGCGGTGAAGCATTTTGTAGAATGTTTAAAAGTTTTAGGAATAATTACATACACTGTTTAGTGTAATGTTACGTAGGAAAAGATAAGATAAAGTTAATAGTAGAAAGTTAGTTAAGATCCTTTTATTTGAAGGAGTAAGTCAATGAAACCTTTGTTAAAAGTATGCACAAACCTTAATCTAGCTAAGTTGCTTTTGTAAATTTTGAAACAGAATAATGTAGCACTTTGAAGTGCATAGCAAGGAGTTTAAATAGCTTGATGGAAATTGAACTATGAGGAATTTTTTAATTTAGTGGATATAAAATTAGAAAGTCAATAGAATTAGTTGTTTAGATACATTTTTCAAACTACGCTGAGCTAAACTATAGAGTTTTTAATGTTTTACTGTTTTTTGTATATTAAAGAAAGTGATCATGAGATTAAGCTTTTACGTCGACGGTACTATTAATTTTAGCTACAGTATGCTTTGTTGTACTTTGCTTATGGATATTTTTTAATTTTATTAAGAACAAGTTTATTATATACAAAATTAAAAGCTTATTGGAAAATGAGGTTAACCCTGAGTTGGTAAAGCTCTATAGAAAAGAGCTTGTAGGCGAGTATATAGACCAAAAGTTGAAAAAGATATGGAGGATATTGTAGAGTTACTTTTGGAGAGCAAGAAGATTGTAGCGCTATATAAATTTTTAATAAATGGTAAAAAATTAATTTAGGTCAGAATGGCAATGGTAAACGTGCTGCTTGTAAATGATGTATACTTAAAAATGTGATTTTAAATACTAACTCTCTTAGAGGAGGAAGTTGCAGCAGAAGTTTTAAAGAGATTTGAAAATTAGGCAATTTATTTAACACTGATTTATAACAATTCTTATAGTTCATTTAAGGATACAACTAATAACTTCCCCAATAGGATAGGAGATTTTTTTCACAAAGTGGCTTCTTACAAAATTTTTGAATTTTTGGTTCATGCATTATGAATTAGGATTTAATCTGCGTAAGGTTATGGAAAATACAAAATGTCCTGTATTAATTACTGGCAGAGAAGGTGACACTGTGATTTCGTGGAAAATGCGACTTGTTGCTAAGCTTAGCGATTAGTTTACTCAAGAAAGATTCAGAGAAAATATGTTGCTTAAATATGGGTTTAAAATACCTTGTAATGATAAAGATAATATTCATGTCGCTCATAAAGAGCATTTAGTTTGTTGTGGGAGTGAAAAAAATACGAAGAAGAAGAAAATAAATTTATTAGTGATACACATGAATATTTAATAAATCGTAAACTTAATAAAAACTTAAATAAAATACTTGTAAAATGAGCAAATCCTCTAAAAATTTGATAAAAATAGAACTGAAACCTAATTAATAGAGGGATATATACAAACTTAAGTTGATAAAGAAAGAAAAATTATTTTGGCTATTCCATAAGTACGTTCTAAAATTATATTAAAGTTTTTATTATATTCAAAATTTTCGTTTTTCCTAATTTCGAGAATTATCAATGCATCATCACTTAACCAGACTGAATTAACTAATCCATCTAAAGTTGGGTAAGCTAGATTACTATTGTAGGGTGGGTCTATAAAAACTATGTCGCATTGTGAAATGATTTTTGGTAACTGGCTAGCACTGCAACAAATGAGTGTAATATTGTCTGTAATACCAAAATCTTTGGCTGTTTTTTTAGATAATTGCAAATTATAATAGTCTGAGTCTACCATAAATGCATGTTTAGCACCTCGAGAAAGTGCTTCAAATGAAAAAGACCCACTTCCACAGAATAAATCAAGCACATTTAGATTATAAATAGGTTTTTTTGAAGAAAGTATATTAAATATTGCCTCTCTGACAACGCTCATAGTTGGCCGTACGGCTAAATGCTTGCCTGTGGCTATTTTTCTTCCACGATACTTTCCTGCAATAATACGCAGCATTCTAAAAGAATTCTAAAATAACTAATTATTTAATGATATGTAATTAATGTCAATATAGCTTTGACAATTTGATCAGGAAGAAAATTGTAAACATGAGTTCAAGACTTAATTACTTTTTTGATTTATTTGTTGTATCTATTATTGAATGACCAATTTCATCCTGTAAGCCATTGTAGTCATTTGTTTTATCATGGGCTAGCTCTTCAATTCTGCTTTCTAACTCTAGTTTAATTATAGTATTGATTTTATCTGTGGTATCGAGAAAATTTTTACATTCTTCATCACTATACTCTTTACCAGATTCTTTTTTTTCAATAAAGAGTTTCTTAAGTTCTGCTAGATCAGAATCCTGGCTAGGATTTAGTACAATATTTCTTTCTATGAAACTAAGATCTGACAGTAGTAAACTGACTTCAAGTAAATCTTTGCTTCTAATGTTTGTAAGATCATCAAGACTGTCTAAAACATCAAACACTTTAAGTTCTTCTTGTACAACTTCTTGATCCTCGTTATCAAATTCAGACAGTAATTCTTTATTATCTACGAGTTCCTCACTAAGAACTTTATTGAGCTTTGAAAGATTAATATCATCCTGTTTGATATTATCTAGTAATAAATCTACTTTTGCTCTACGGACATTTAGAATGTCATCATAGTCATTTAACTTTATGTTACCATTTTTATCCTGGTATAGTTTGTAATAACCAAAACCTTTGAAATTTTTTTTACTAGTTTTCATCGGTGTTCTCATTTTTTTTATATAGATTCATCTTCTGGTATACTGGACTGACTGTTATCACCTTCATCCTTATATTTTTCTGGCTTTCTTTTGTGTCCTATGGTGTAATCATGAAGTTTTTCTAAGAACTCTCGCCTGTGCGATTTTGTTCTATAGAGTAGATTATGATTATAGCTACGTTTTCCTATAGAATCAACACTATGCTTCCAATTAAATTTCATGGCACTTTCCATTGTATAGCCCAAATGTGACCCCATATATCCTTTGTAATAGTCTAAATATCTACCAATTCTTCTGTGTATAATATCTTCTTTATCAACTCCAAATGCCTTGTAAATTTTTTCTTCGAGCTTATCAATATTATTTTCAGACGATGTTGCAAATTTTGTTGCTTCAATAGTAGCGCTTGTAAGTTTACGTGGCACATCAATAGCATGTTTTAGCACACTCCCAACTCTTGGTATTCTATCTAGTAGATCAGCTGTACCTCCAGCTAATCTGTCCGGTAGATGAATAGCCCAACTTCCTAGAGACTCTAGTTTTCCGCCAACAAAATTTTGCCACTGTTGTTTGAATCCATTTATTGCACCAACTAAAGGTGATGCTGAATATATGCTAGATATATTATAAACACTGAACCCACCACCAGCAATACTTGAGCCCATCTGTTGTACAAACTCGCGTAAGGAGAACATTAAGAATGAAAGCAAGAATAATATAAAGATTTCTTTTACATCGATTAGATAGCCCTTTTGTATGTCCTTTACCCTTTGGTAATCACTATTTTCCCGATAATTTTTGCAATTCTCGCAATCTTTACATTTCTGACAGAATTTACTGTTAGGATCCATATATAATTCATGAAATTTCAGTACTCTACAACCTCGATTTTCCACTACACTCTGTAGTAAAGATCTTATTTCGCTTTTAAAATTTGATCTAATAATTCCCTTTCTATAATCTTCTATTATTTTTTTATAGTCTTCGCATTTTTCTTTATATTGTTGAGATTGACAGTAGCGCTCTGTAATTTCATCATCGATATTACCTATTTTTTTTTCTATATTTTTAATTAACAATAAGATATCGTTCTTTTCTAATGCGTGAGATAAACTGTTTGTTAAACGTACTAAATCTTTTGCACTACAATTCTTGTCAACCACTATATCATTTTCTGCAATATAATGGTCTGCTAGATTGTTTTTATTACCTGGGACTGGGTTGAAGAAAGGATAATCTATATAACGGAAACCTTTTTTGATATAATTTGGTGGAAGAAGAATATACCCAGCACCGCCAGTAAATTTTATTGTACCAGCTGCTCTACTTAATTTTTCTATGCCCTCTATATCTTTATCTACTTTCAACGGAGCAGTCTCTCCGAGAGAGTAAGGTACAAAAATTTGCCCTGGAGTCCAACCAAAGTACTGCTTATCAACGATACAAAAACCGCCGAGCACCCATCTTGGAGCACATAGTTTTACTTCGAACCACTTGTTGTAACATACAGTGAAACCTAGTTGTCTATAAAAGGTATTCATTATAATTGAAGCTAGTAATGACAATAAGGTAAATATCATGATTGATTGTAAACAGAAACTGATACAGAATTTTACCCAACCTTCAAATAGACTTTTCAGCGGTGAAAAGAAAATAGAAATCAGAAACAGTGGCATTATAGCTATAAAAAAAGCTATGCCTACAAAACCAAAAAGGAATATTATATAGGCATATACACATAGCAAGAAATATAAAACGATTCCTATAAAAATGGCTGGTATCATAATGATACTTGTCCACATTTGATAATGGAAAAATGCTGCAAACTTTTTCCAAACAGAGTAAGCAAAAAACTTGTTGAACATGTCCTCCATGAAACTAAACAATTTAACATGAGTTTCATCTTCCTGAGTAACATTTCCGGTGTTCATGTTTGGAGCAAAATTAGTGATTATACTTATCAACTGTTCAAGGCTTTTAACAAATAAAACGAAAAAATGATCATAGAAAAACCTAAAACTTCCAGGAGATACAAGCACTATTACTAAAGTGATTTTCATTATTCTGATGAGAATATCATGCTTAGTTTCCTGTATCATGCCAAAAAGATAAAGAAGCGACGAGATTATTATGAATAACACAAGTAAGGAAAGAACGAAATTGTGAAAGCTAGTGCTTTTTTCGGCTATATTCTGAAATACAGCTTGTGCAGCTGTGGGACCGTTACTGTTAAAATGCTTTTCACAATTTTCGTTAATCAATAATGCACATTTTAGATAATTATAAATGTAATCAAATAATCCAACGGCACCTGTTTTTTGCACTCCGCTCAAAAATTCAAAAGAGTAGCCACCTGCATTATTTAAATAATATCTATCTAGTATTTTTACATATATTTTCCATCCCTTTTTTAATTCTAGCATATTACAGTTTCTATCCTTTAATTTAGTTCTATCCCCTTTTTTTAAAGTAAAAAGTCCGTTTCCGTCTTCTGCTATGGAGTCGTAACCTAAATGTATAGTGGGAGATTGAGGATTGCGCATTAATTCTAGGTTATCATTAGGATTTGGATCTATGAATTCTTTCTTGCCACTAGCATTTGTATTAGATCTCCTAAACAAAAAGTAAGCACCATGACCGTTAGTAAACCAACATGGAGCACCACGTAACGCTTTATTTCTGCTATCAGCCTCATTAACGCACTTACAATTTACAGTGCAATTTGTGTTATGATTACTTGAAAATTTCTGTATACTAGATTTATAATCATTACAAACTAAATAAAAGCTAGGTAAACTATTATCACCTTGCTCACCTTCGAATTTAGTTGTGTATTTCAACTGCTCTAATTTTTGCAAGCTATAGTTATCTTTAGATTCTTTTCTATTGTTATTGTTCCAAGATATCCATGCACCATTAACTCGCACTACTAAATCATCTCCGTTGGTCTCGAGTCCTGTATCTTTCCATTTTACTACTTGATTTGGGTGAAGACCATTATTGAATTCTCCAGTATCATAGTCAATAACTTCTTCATTTTCTTGGATGAAAGCATCGTGATCATCTAAAAAGTGGGCGCTTACTGTAATAGGTTCAGGACCAAAATAGTCAGCAGATATGCACCTTGGAAAGGGCATATCGTTCTTGTCACAACTTGTTATTAGTGCATAAGTTGTAAGAAGTAGTAATCTAAAACAAAATTTGCTTAAGCGTAACTGCATATCTAAATTTTTTCTGAATATAGAAATAAACTTTACTTAAGATATCTTTTCAATTAGTTACTCTATAGTAGCAGCCATGCTTCTCCTTCTTAATCTTTTTTATTGTCAGATCATTGAGTATCATTTCTTTTGTTTCTGTCTTCTTTTTCTGTACCTTCCTTCATTTTTTTAGTACATTTTTTCCTTTTTCATTTGTTGCATCTGATTGTTTATTCTCGCCTGCAGGCTGCAATTCGTACTGCTTGGATTTAAACTCAATTTCTGGTCGATATTTACCCACTTTATGTTTGATTTCCTGTATTATGTTCTGAGTCTTGTCATCAAGTCCAACAATTGACAGTATAGATTGTGATGCGCTACTAGTAACCGTGCTAATGCTTCCCATAATTCCCCAACCAGCACCAAATATTGCTTGTGCTATAGTTTCTGATGCAGAGACAAAAACTTCCATTGCACTAGCAATAATAAGATATATAAACACTTGGATTAGGTCTATAGGTAATGCTGCAAAGTATCCACCTATTCTTTCTCCGGTACCAAGTGCAACATCAATGCTAGTACTGGGACTATATCCAAGAGGTAGTATCGATTTCATTATGCAAAGATCGTATGACAAGAAATTTATGCTAATTAAACATTGATAGCACGCAGAAAAGTTTGTGAGGTTATATAAAACTGAATATAGGAGTTGATTCAGAATAGATAAAAATGAAAATAAAATGACTGGCTGTATTGCAACATGGGCCAACGTTTTTATCCAGTTCTCAAATAGAGATTTAGTCTGTTGAAATAAAATAAATACGATAAATAAAGGTGTTAATGATATCAAAAACGCTACTAGAGAAGTAGATATTACATATCTAAATGTAGTACTAATAATGCATTTTAAGGACACAAAACTAGCATAGAGTATTATCAAAAAAGCAATGAAGCCAAAAGGACCAGCAAGCATTAGCGATAAAAACTTCAACCAAGTTTCCCCTGTGAATAATACTCCTGTTGTCAAATCTAAAAATGCAAAATTTTTACCACTTTCCCCTATGTGGCCAGAAAAACTGGCAACTAAATAAGTGCTACCGTCCACAAAAAACTTGGATAAAGTTGTGCCAAAAAGTTTCCAGCTCTTATCACTAAAGGCAAAAGATATAAATGCTATCTTCATTATTCTTATAATGAAGTCAAATTTACTTAACTGTGTTGTTCCAAGTACATAACCAACAACAGTAAATATGACATATAGAATAAGTAAGACTCTTACTCCTTGAGAAAGACCTTTCGCATACCCTTTGTATAAATCTTTAATACTGTCCCCAATCACTTCTCTTTTTATAAAATTAAGTACTTTATTTACACTTGATGAAATAAAATCGTTAATCTTTCTTTTGATAAACAAGGTCACGCTGTATTTGTTATTTTCGTAATATTTACCATTTTTATCTATAATATCACTTCTCTCTACATTGCTTACATCAATGCCAAAATAGATTTTTTTAGGTTTGTCATTTTTTAAGTGACTTCCATCTATTTCATAATATTTTATATTATCCTCTATTGAAGTTAATCCTATCACCTCCTTAAAGCTATCATTATTTGTAGTGGGTATATTTTCTGGCAAGTTATCACCTAGATAAATATACAGTTTTTTACCGTCAGCATATTCACACGACCTAGTTGTTTTAACGTGGTACCCTCCTCTATTAAGGTAATAATGACCATAATCTGCAATAGCGAGCATCACATTACTACCAGGTTCTACATTATCATTTACTAGATAGTCATTATTTAATTTCAGAGAAAAATTCTCGAAATTATTACTAATTTGTGAACATACGTTATCTCCTTTTGCTCCTTTTTTTTCTGGAAGACACTGAGTACCTTGAGCAGTATCTTTCATATCATCACGCTTGCTTTCAGGAGCACTTACATCACCTGCGTTATTTATTTTCACAACAAGAGCTTCAGCCCAGGAAATATCTTTAGTATCTAGTGTAAAATCAATAATGTCGACCTGCTTAGAATTTTCCCTGTTTTTAACCTCCTTAAGCTTATCTTTGACACTTTTGAGATGAGAGTATATATCACATTGATTATTTTTGTGATATTTTTGATATCTTATAGAGGAAACACAGTTTTTATGTCCTTTTTTGTATAAATCAGAATTGAATATGCCTTCTTTAGTATAGCATATATTCTGATAGTAACAGTTGAGATTATAAGAGTTGTATTTTTTTATTTTATTAATATCACAATTTTCTCCTGTGCACGGTTGATTCAACCCTATTTGAGTAAAGCTGTAGTTTTTCACTTTGTTAAAGTCACAGTCTTTCCCGTTACATAATTTGTCCAGTCCTATTTTAGCACGTCTTAAATCTAACAATGCACCATTTATCCATGGGCTTTCATCTTGGATATAGCCTCTATTAAAATGTACTTTGTTATCGTATGGAGTGTAACCGTTACCGACTAGCACTGTTCTTTTTTTAAAGCTTTCTTTGCTAAGCTGCGGAAATTTTATCTCAGTCCTATTGTCATCGTTTCCACAAAAGAACGTTCCTCCATTAAGGAGATCTTGTATCATAGCTTTTTTATCTCCCTCTCGAGTCTTGTGGCAATTGTCATCAAAACTGATATCTTTTCCTTCTAGGTTGTTGATGTAATTAATTGTTATCTTTTTGGGAACTAAGCTGAAGCTTAACTTATCACCGGGATTTACTTTAATCCCAGTATCAACGTAACGCCTCTTGCTATAAAATTGACTATTCCCAAACCCTACGTTTTTACATACTTCTTGTTCATCGAGGCCAGAATTATTAATTGATTCACTACTATAATTCGGTATTGAATCGTCAGCACAAAATGCAGCAGGTACAAGTACTTTTTTTTGGTTTTTACCTTCTTTAAGAGGACAAAAATTTACTGATCCGCTAAGAGTAAATTTGATTTTTTCGCCTTGAGTAATTATTTGACCAGAATCAACCCAATGAATCTTAACTCCTTTGTTAGATTTATGAACTGGAACGTCCACATTAACACTAGTATTTCTACTCTGTAATCCAGGCTCAACGCAATCTATAGTACAGCCAGTGATTGCAAAATAAACTGCCAATAATAGTGATCTTTTACTCATTATGATGGTTTCCCTGGAGACTGTGGTGTCTGAGGTATTGAGTTTCGAGTTCCTTGCGGTATTTCAGGTCTTTTGATTGGTGCACTTAACTGTTGAGCAGCACTTCCTGCTCGTATTTGAGCACTTTCTTTACCTAATCCGACTGTTTCTATTAAGCTTTGTTGATATTGTTTTCCAGGTTCATTCATTATATAAACACCAAACAATGAGTCAGATATTTTTGAAGAAGCTTCAATCAAAGCTTCCATTGCATAACCCAAAATAACAAAAGTTATCATAGCAGCAATATTAGGTGTATGCTTAGAGACGTACCCGTGGAAAATACAAGGGTTAAAGATTCTTAGATTGATATTGAGTATGCATATAGAACAAGCTTCAAAATCAAACATTGAATATATGATGTGATCCATAGCTTGACTCATCAACGATATAAAAATTAAAAGTACTGCTGGGTGGATTGTAAATCTCGCTAAATTTTTGATCCAATTGTAGAACATCTGTCTAGTGTACGTAAACAAAAGACAAATAATGAAGATAGGTGCTAAAGAAAGTAATAATGCAACTGTTGCCATAGATGTAACAAAAGAAAATAAGGCATTAAAAATAGACAATGCTACTTTTATTAAACCCCAAATCAACAAGCAAAAAGCTATAATGCCTAAAGGGCCAGAAAATATAAGGGATACTATTAATAGTATGGAATTTGGTAAAAGAAATCTATTCAGTGATAAATCGAGAAACTCAAAAACATTTGATATTGTGCCTCTGAAATTTGCTACTTCTATTAACTGTTTTGGAGTGTTAATAAAAATAGAGAACGCGTTATTATAGAAAAAATTCCAGCTATTATCTCGCAATAGCTGGGTGATAATTCCTATCTTTACACATGCAATTAAAAACTCATATATAGAAACATGAGTTAAGCCAAGAAGGTAATAAAGAGTATACAGGACTATATATAATATTAGCACTGATATTATTGTAGACCTAATAGTATTTGTTTTGCTTGATTTTGTAAAACTATCGTAAAGAACCTTTATAGGACTAGTATCAGAGTAGATTATATCAGAGTCATTGTAGCTGGGGCCGAAAAATGCGGTTTTTATCTTCTCATCAAAAAAATTATATATTGCACTAAAAGTTCTTGTAGGGGGCTCTTTAGTTGTTAGCTTGATGCTGAGCTGACCTTCATTTTTCTCGTAATTGCAACCATGATCTTTTATTCCGTAGTATATGGTACCATTTTTGCCTTTTAACTTTTTCTTCAATTTTTCCATTTCTTGAGTATCATGAACTTTGCTAATATCTACAGATATATCTTCCTGATTTTCACCGGGATTATTATTAGGAAACTCATCAGAAACTCTTATATATAAGCTCTTTTTTAGATTAGCAACTTTTGTTACTCTTATGTTAAAACCACCTTTGTCATTTCTATCGTAGCAGCTCTCATTGTTTCTACTACATAAACTGAAAGTTAAACTCGGTGTTTGATGGTCCTTATTAATTTTATAATCACAATTAGTACATAAACCACCACTTGGAATATGTTCAAAATTTTCACCATCCATGTGAACTTTTAGAAGTGTAATGTCAGTTTTTACTTGTTTTTCTTTTAGAAAATTACTAATCACTTCAATATAAGACTGAGATATCTCACCTTCTATACTATTGAATTCAATATATGCACAATCTGTGTTCCTGTTGCCAGAAGGAAATTTACATATGCGTCCACAGAGTAAATTTAAAATGTGCGTATCTACTTTGCTTATTTGTCTATCTGAAAGACTACTACAGTTTATATTTTCTCCTTTTATAGAGTTAATAATGCTTTTAATTTTTTCTTTCCTCTCATCTTGATCTACTTTTGAAAAAGTTGGATCCCAGTACTCTTTTCCATCTAACCATTCTATCTTGTTGCCTATTATGTATTTGTTGGGGCATATTGTGTACTGACCTTCTTCATCCTCCCATATTTGACATTCATCTTGGTTTAAAATGCGTGCAAAATACTCCTTTTCTTTGTTGCTGCATTTTTTATCAATGCTTACATATCTAATTGTCTTATTTTCCTTATCTTTACATACTTTACTTCCAATAACACTAAAGTTTATTGAATCTCCGGCTTTAAGTGCAAATTTTGATAACGTAACCTCTTTTACTCCAGGTCTTATTGCAAAATCTTCATACTGCGGGCAAAAACTGATTTTATTAGGGACTATGCTAATTTCTGTTATTTTTATCTTACTTGAAATGTGAACGTTAGAGTCAACCCACTTTTGTTGTGTTGACACTACATCCAATTTTTCGCGTAAGTTTAATAAATTCTCTGGCTTAATACAATGATCCTCGCAACCAGACAGCAAAAAGAATATTACTATTAGTAAAAACTTACGCATAGCCCGTCCTAAGCTTTGATCACTTAAACGTTTATCCATTACTCACTTTGACCACTACCGCTAGGAGCGGCATCTTTTACAGTGTCAATGATATCTTTTCCAACATTTTTGGTAGTACTAGTACCAGTATTTGCGAGAGTAGATCTACTACTGTTTTGTTCATCAGAACAAAACCTTATACTCTCCATACTTTTTTTAGCTTTCTTGGCAGCTTCAGCAGTACCTCCAGATTGAGCTTTGCTAATAGCTCCAACAATAGCTTTAGTTACAGAGAGGGCTTTTGATATCATTTTTCCAGGTGTAGTACCAGAGCCAAGTGCTGACCTTGGATTGCCGGCGAGCTCTGCAGCCATATTAGGAAGAATATTTAAAAAGTGATAAAATAGGAATAATATTAGAGCTAATTTAAACAATTCTCCGATTAGAGAACTGCTAAACTCCATATATGTAAAATCGAATAAACCAAGTATGTTACTCTTCTTAAAGCTGTAGTTTTGCATCATGCATGCAAGAGTGGTTTCGTTTTTTTTACTGCATTCTCCATCTTTTAACTTAAACCACTGTTTTTTATTGCTTAGCACTGTGATTTCTTCTCTTTCAAAATGTAAATTTTTAAAATAGATTTTATCGCATACTATGAACATAAAGGACAAAAACGCGAAAAGCATAACTGGGTATAAGCTATAGGTAATCAATTCCTTTAACCAACCATCAAAGTATCCTTTAGTGTGTTGGAATAGAACCATAGGAATGAACAAGGGTGATAAAGTGATGATTACACTTAAGGCAATAAGGGATAAAATAAATATATAGCACATCCATAAAATAACCATCATCATCATAACGGCCATAAATATACAGATAAGAGCTGTTAAAATCTGTCCGCCAGCAAAAATGATGCCGATTATTGAGCCTGCTACTAATAAAACAGGAGCAGAACCAAGTAAAATAGCCAATATTCCTGCACCACTAGTACCAATTTTCCCAGCAATTCCATCTAAAGGTGCTCCTAAGTAAAATAAAATTCTACAATCAAGTCTATCCCAGGACGCAAGATAGATGTCTTCTCCATACTTTTCTGCTTTATAATTACATATATTTTTACTTTCAGATGATGCCTTTAAGACTATCTCAGACAAACCATCTGAAAGCCTTGTTAACTCCTTATAATAATGAGACATAGTGCTACCTGTTGTAAAGTAGATCACTAAAGCAAATTTAATGATCAACATGTATATTTCTTGTGAACTGCGTACTCCACCGGATATGGCTTTTATAGAGAACAGCATTAAAGCTAAAACTAAAACAGCAGTTACAGTATTTTTTAGCCTTTTTTGTGCCAAAGATATAAAGTTCTCACCATTTGGCATACCTTTACCTGTAACTAAGTTATCTAACGATTCCTTAATACATTGTACTACCATGGAAGTTATAGGAATAGGAGCTAATGATTTACTTCCCGTCTGATTGTAACAAGCTTGTGAAACGTAATCTTGAAAACAACCTTTGTTATCGTAACCTATAAAGATTTTTCCCTCTTTTTCGTTGTTCCTTATAATAGTTTTATAATCTTCATCGGAACCAATAGGGATTGGATTGCCAATACTAAATTTTATCTTGGACTTCTCACACATAGGAGCAATTAGGTCAGGTGGTAATTCCGTGCACCCTATATCAACTCCTTGCGGCCAGGGGATTATTCTAATACCAAGTGTGTTAACCTCAGCTAACTCTACACATAGCCTACCTGTTTTTCTTACTGCTTTGAACGTTGATCCATATATGGTTTTGCTCTGTCCAGCTTTGAGAACTTTACATTTTAGTCCTCCATCAACTTTTGGTGACCACGACCCATTTACGTATCCAGTGTCTTTTTCCCTAACATCAAAATCTATGTATCCGGCCTTCTCTCTGAAATCAAAGTCATTCTTCTTAAAAAGATTACCGAATGTTAAAGGATTGCGATAACATACTTCTATATATTCACTATACTGCACACCATTTTTTGGCCAGTAATAATGTTCTCTATCAATATTAACAATATCCCAGTTAGCAAAGTCTAAAATTTCTTTTTCTATCTGTTTTGCATTTTTTCCAGATTCTCCTTTTAATGCAGAAAGATATTCATCTTCTGTTTGAAAATTTTTATTTATGAATGTGCTATAACTTGTGTCTCTTAATGTAAAATCCTTATACTTTCCATCATGATCACGTGCAACTGGGTGTCTAACAAAACTATGCTCACAGACAACGAGTCCTCCTATTGCTTTCCAAACTCCAACGATTGCAGCTATCATTCCAACAATAACAAGACTAGTAGATAATCCAGCAGAAGAGACAGTCAAGACAACGCCAGTAAATATCGCACCAACAGCGATTGCTATCCCAGCAAGTGCTGGGGCTGTTTTAAACGCTCCACAATCAGGGTTAGAGGCACGACTGAAACTGCCAGTAGAATTAAATCTGCTAACAAATTCTGTTCTATCAATGCCACTTGCTATATCTCCAAAAGCTGGATATGAGAGTAAAAAATCTACATTCAGTAAAAATATCAAGATCAGTAGCAGTGACAGCTTGGTCTTAAACATTTTTTACTCTCTGGTAGAATATGGGTAACCATCTTTTCGGGTCGTTCCCGACTTCTTTTAATATATCATGTAACAATAGAATACTTTCTGCACGTCCGGATAACACATTGACTATGTCATCTAAGTCTTTTAAGTCTATTCTAGCTACAACAGCATTAGCTCCTTGTTTCACCAAAAAGAATCTAGTACTTGGATCTGTATGCTTGATTAGTATATATTCACGTTCAGTTAGCATAAAGACATCTCGATAGACACTAGTGGCTTTTAAGTTTGGTAAAAAAATTTGTGTTGCTGTTTGTTGTACAAGTGTATCACTAATGGTACTTTTGCTTGCATCTTCAACACTTTGAGTGGCAAAAATCACAAAAGCATTTGATTTCCTTAGCACTTTTAACCAGTCTTTTATCTTAGGTGCAAAGACTGGATTATCTATTAATGCCCACGCTTCATCAAGAACAATAATAGATGGAGTGCCATCAAGAGATATACTGATCCTATGAAACAAATAAATCAAAACCGGTCCAAGAGCAACAGAATCTTTGAGTAAGCTAGTCATTCCGAAGCCAAATACCCTTGCTTTTGAAAAATCTAGTAAATCTTCTTTATTATCAAATATTGCAGCGTGAGAACCATTACCGTGCCACATAGATATTGCCCCAGCTAAGGTACCAGGGCCTGCAAGGCCTAAAAATGGTACGAGATTTCTCAAGAATCTGTCTTCTTTCCTCAACTTAAAATTTCCTTCAATTGCATCATTAATTCGAGTAATATCTTCTGAAGTAAATTTATCATTGTATACTGAAATTAAAGATTTTATCCACTCCATTAAAAATGTTCTATTGTCAGTAGTATCATCAAGTTGTAGAGGATTAAAATTTGTCTTAGTTCTTGGTTCTATTAGTGTATAGACACCGCCAAGCGCTCTTAAGAAGATCTCTGCGCCATGATCTTTATCGAAGAAGAATATTCTTGGAGAAAATTTCATTGCTTGAGCACATAAGAAATTCATTAAAACAGTTTTACCAGAGCCAGTTGGACCAATTATCATAGTATGCCCAACATCTCTTATATGAAAATTAAAGAAAAATGGTGTACCGGATGTTGTGTCAAAAACTGTAACAGCATCTCCCCAGTGATTATTGAATTTATTACCAGTAGGATAATTATGTTGAGATACAAAGCCAGCTAAGTTAAGACTACTTATTGTACCTTTTCTAACTATATAATTGAAATTACCAGGAATTTGTGCCCAAAATGCTGGTTCAAGGTTAACTCTTTCACGGATAGGATAAACACCACAGTTAGAAAGCTCTGATTCTATCAGCGACAAAGCATTGTCTAATGATTTAGGGTTTTTTTCTATACATAAGATAGTTAAGTGATGTTCGCCAAACGCAATCTTACCACTCATTGCATCATCAAGTGCATGAGAGATTTCTGCTATTTGAGAAATAGCTTTATCTTCGGATTGTATCATCCGATTTTGTTGTATCTGCATTTTTGCAATTGCTATTTGTCTGTTTGTGAATTGGAAAGACTGTGTGATAATAAACTCGTAGGGAAGTTGTAAAAAGTGATCAAGCATTCCTGCAGAGGTATTATTACCATATTCTTTGATACTCACTATTCCAGCATATTTGCTCTCGTTGTGAGTTATAACTTGTATGGTCTTATGGCCAAAAAACAATCTATGTACTGGTAAGTATTTCGATATTTCGGTTTTTAAAGGGAAAAGCGTATTTGTAATGAAGCCACAATTTACAATTCTAGATAGAAATTCCATTATTTCACAAAATAAACCGTTTGGGGTTTCTTTTACTCCAAGAACCTTAGGCGAGTAATTTCTAAGGCTTGTTACTACACGATTTGTTGTTTCTTCTAAGTCTTCATAAATAGCACGCATGTCGCTTTCCCAGGCATATTTTGAGGTTACATGTCCGAATTTTTTCAGTAAGTGTGATAAAAATTCTACTCCTTTTGTATCCGTTCTACGAATAACTGTAATATATAGATCGTTAATAAATGATTGCCTTGTTGAGTGTTTTTCTCTCCATTTTAGATTTACGTAATTAGCAAAAAAATTTGGCAATTTTTGATTTACAGATTCATCAGAGAAGATATTTTTCTTACGTCTGATAGTATGAAAATATAGACCGAATGCTGGAGACGAAATGCTTCTCAGCATTTGATTCCTAATATTGTTCTGTATTACCAGATCTTCATCATCGGCTGTTTCAAACGCAAAGCCATTTAGTTTTATAAACTTAACTAACCAATTCTGTTTTGTTACTAAGGTTGTACTATTCCAATAGTAAGAGTAAGGTATAAATTCAGCAGTATGAACTTCTCTGTTTAGAATAGATTTATTCTTTGATTGAATAGCTCTAAACCTCAGCATTGTATAACGTTAAGTAATATCGTAAGAATTAGCTCCATGATAAAGACGGTTTAAACATCTTGAGCACTTTCCTAATTTTACCATAAATAATTCAATAAACAACGGTTCTTTTGCGGAAGCTATATAACCAAGTCCGTGTATTCCGAATAACATCAAGAAAGTTCTAAGATCATTTATATTAATAAAAATTAACATGCAAATTAGAACATTTAATATTGCAAACATATAACTCACACCGAAAAGCATCGCAGGTCTTGTAAGACCTTTAAACAATTGATTTGTTTGTATGCTACCTGTAGACATTTTTTGACCCTCTGACTAATAGCTTCAACACTAATACTATATCATTAATTAAAAATCTATTGAAATGAGTACCTCTTTAGGTAAGATAAGTAATTTGAATTCAATGATGATAAGCTGGCCATTTCAGGAAGCAGAAAAAATATTACAAAGATTTCCTAATAAAAAGGGGATAATATTTGAAACTGGCTATGGACCTTCAGGTTTGCCACATATTGGTACTTTTGGGGAGGTTTTTCGTACTACAGTTGTTGCGAATGCACTAAAGAAAATAGCTCCTGATATAAAGACTAAGATTATTGTAGTTTCTGATGATATGGATGGTTTGCGAAAAATACCAGATAATGTGCCGAATCAAGGGATGCTAAAAGAGCATTTAAACAAGCCATTAACGATGATACCTGACCCATTTGGCACCCACGAAAGTTATGGCCACCATATGAATTCACTGTTATGTAAATTTCTTGATTTATTTAATTTTGAATATGAATTTAGAAGTGCTACAGAGTGCTATAAATCTGGCGTTTACGATGAAAAACTTTTACTTTTGCTGAAGAATTACGACAAAGTAATGGATGTAATGCTTCCATCATTTCGAGAAGAAAGGCAACAAACCTATAGTCCGTTTTTACCAATATGTCCAAAAGCTTCTCGAGTTTTACAAGTTCCAATAATTGAAAGGAATGCCAATAAAGGAACAATCACATATGAAGATACAGATGGAGAAAAAATAGAGGTTCCAGTGACAAAAGGCAGATGTAAATTGCAATGGAAACCGGATTGGGGAATGAGATGGGCTACATTTGGAGTCAATTATGAAGCTCATGGAAAAGATTTGGTTTCATCTGCTGTACTTTCAAGTCAAGTATGTGAAATTCTTCGAGAAAAGCCACCACTTCTGTTTTCCTACGAGTTTTTTCTTGATAAAGAAGGAAAGAAAATATCAAAATCAAAAGGAAATGGTATTTCAATTGAAGAGTGGCTCACTTATGCCCCAACAGAGAGTTTAGCATTGTATATCTTTCAGAGTCCAAAGAAGGCTAAACGTTTACATTTCGATGTTATACCAAGGTCAACTGATAAATATCTGGAGTTTGTTAAGTTATATAATGAGGATAAAGAAAAATATATGAATAGTCCTGTATGGCATATTCACCAAGGCAATGTTCCAAGCATAGGGATTTCAGGTATAAACTTCTCGTTACTTTTAAACCTGGCAGCAGCTTGTAATGCTGAAAATAAAGAGATTCTTTGGGGTTTTATATCTGCTTATGTATCGAATATTACACCAGAAAGTGATAAAATGCTCGACAGGCTTTCAGACTTTGCGGTTAAGTATTATCACGACTTTATCAAGCCAGCAAAAGCATATAAAGTTCCAAATGAAAAAGAGAAAGAAGCTTTACTAGATTTAAAGAATGCCCTATATTCTCTACCTATTATAACTACTGCTGAAGAAATTCAATCTCATGTCTTTTCAATTGGAAAAAAGCATAATTATAGTAATTTACGCGATTGGTTTCAGTTGCTATATAGAACGTTACTTGGCCAAAAAACCGGTCCAAGAATGGGATCTTTCATAAAGCTTTATGGGATAGGTAATACAATTTCTCTTATAGATACTGCTATTAAACGTACACTTTAAAGTTTGACCTCTTTGCATTTCGAGCTCTTTTTAGTTTAAAATTAAATGCAGAAATTATTCAACAACCTTGATCAATTTCCTTATCATGATACTGAAGATGTTTTATTCACTTTTGTAATCTCTGTATTAGGTTAATGATAAAACTCAATGTATTTGGCATCTCATGTTAGTTTTTCATACTATGTGTGTTGTTATCTTGATAAAGTTTCTATAGTTTTTTGCCTATACAAGTGCTGAAGCGCACTTATAAAATGTTTAAGACAGCAAAGAGGATATCAAAAATTGGTAAGCAATATTTGAGTACTAGTTATCCTAGGTTTTTTGCTTTTTTTACTTGATAAATTTCTTAAATATTAAAGCAATTCATAAATAAACATTTATTTTTATAATAAGTAATGTTATTTCAGGGTGTAACATCGGAATCTGTATTTTTTGATCTTAGTGTTGGCTACTTGAATAGCACTCTTAACAATCTTTGTTCTTTTTCTATTTAGTAAATTTATTAATAGCTAAAATAATTTAAGAGTTCAAAGAGATATTATGCTAGTTCTTGATACTTTCTTATAAAGGGAGTTACTTTCGAACTATTATAATACCAGTGTACTTGACACTAGTGGATTAGTAATGGTTTAATGATGAAGATGTAGAAATATTCACATGAGAGAAATATGTAGTGAAGTCGTATTCGAGTTTGTATGATATGAAAGGGGGGAATATGGGTAAAAAAAGTAGGCTAGAATCAGATAGCTTAGGTGAGATAAAAGTACCAAATGAACATTACTGGGGAGCACAAACACAACGTTCCTTGGACAATTTCAAAATCGGCATAGAAAAAATACCAGAACCTCTAATTGAAGCGTTAGCGGTGGTAAAACTTGCAGCAGCACGTGTGAACATGAAGTATGGTACTATAGACGAAAAAGTGGGTAATACAATCTGCACAGCTGCACAAGAGATAATAGATGGTAAATTCAACGACGAATTTCCTCTTGTTATATGGCAAACTGGTTCTGGGACTCAGACCAACATGAATATGAATGAAGTAATCAGTAACCGTGCAATAGAGATTTTAGGTGGTAATTTAGGTAGTAAATTTCCTGTACACCCAAATGATCATGTGAATCGTTGTCAGTCATCAAATGACACCTTTCCAACAGCAATGCATATAGCAGTGGCAAAGCAAATAAATCATTTTCTCATTCCAAATCTTGAATGGCTTTATAAAGCGTTAGATAATAAGGTTCAGGAATTTAAAAATATAATAAAAATAGGCCGTACTCATTTGCAAGATGCAACGCCTCTGACACTGGGACAAGAGTTTTCTGGCTATATGACTCAAATTGAAAAGGGAATAGAGAGGATAAAATTAACTTTGAGCAATGTATATGAGCTTGCACAAGGTGGTACTGCAGTTGGTACAGGATTGAATGTTAATCAAGGCTTTGCCGAGAGTTTTGCCAAGGAAATAGCAAAAATCACCGGTCTTCCGTTTACTTCAGCAAAAAACAAATTTGAAGCATTGGCAGCAAATGATGCTTTAGTTGAGTTAAGTGGAACACTCAACACGATAGCAGTTAGTTTAATGAAAATTGCAAATGATATAAGGCTACTTAGTTCTGGTCCAAGATGTGGGATTGGAGAAATAACATTACCAGAAAATGAGCCTGGTTCTTCAATTATGCCAGGTAAAGTAAATCCAACTCAATGTGAAGCAATAACTATGGTATGTGCTCAAGTTATGGGGAACCATGTTGCTGTAACTATTAGTGGTTCAAATGGTCATTTTGAATTGAACGTGTTTAAGCCAGTAATAATTTACAATGTTTTACAGTCTATAAGACTTTTAGCTGACGCAAGTTTAAATTTTGCACAAAAATGTGTGCTTGGTATCAAAGCAAATGAAAAAAGAATAAAAGATTTGGTGAATCAATCACTAATGCTAGTAACTATATTAAATACCTACATAGGGTATGACAATGCAGCAAAAATAGTGAAACTTGCCTATAAAGAAAATATCACTCTAAAAGAAGCGACAATGAAGCTAGGCCTGCTTACTGAGAAAGAATTTGAAAAAATAGTGAAACCGGAAGAAATGGTGAACCTATAAGCGACTAGTTTTATTATCAACGCTTAAAGTGATTTCCTTTATCCCTTTCTTTCTCTTACCTGCTAACATTTTTAGTTTCTTACTGTATATGTAATTGCTTTATAGTATGCAGTTTATTTGAGGAGTTGTGATCTAATTTAAGAGTAATTTCCATAATTTGCAGTTTTTTTTCTACACCCACAATGCTCATAGGAAGTGTTAAAATGGGAATAGAATCAAACAATAAAGTTAGCAGGATCCTTGTATATTTATTGTTTAAGTGAAAGTAATCTGGGTTTTCTTGCAAAACTATTGTTTATATGAGAAATGATGGTCTACTTTTTAGTGTCACTCTAGTGAGTGATGCTGAGATCTAAAAAAGGAAAGAAAACAGATTCCAGTGTCAGCTATTTAGATGGCAACAAAGGAGGAATTTTGTAAGAAGCTTTTTCATGCTGAATATTTAAGCTTAATTGTGGTATAAGTCTGTAATAGCGAGAGGAGAAAAAACGGTTAAATTTTCTATTTTACTTGCTAGTTTATTAGATTAATTAATGCCAGTTTGTAATAGGGATGATATTTTCTAGATGTTAATATGATGCAAATTCGAGAGTATGATAAACTTTGCTCTATTCAATTTAAGAAAGAAATAGAATATTATCTAAAGTTAAAAATTGGATAATTGATCTTGAGCATGTTGATGATATATTAATAGTAAAATATCTTGAAAAGCCAGTTATAAATACGTGTATAACTGTTAAATCATTGAAATTGGTGGACGATCATATCACAAAGCTATGGGGGAATTACAATATGAGTATCTACGGAACAGAGAAATGATATTTAGTAGGTGATATGTATAGTTACTAAGTTCACATAGCAAAATTTATTCTATGCTTGTGTTTTATTCAGGATAGTAGAAAGCATAAAAGCTATTATTTGCTTTGCGTAACTGCTTGAAAGGAGATCACAAAAGAGCGAGAAAATATTCTAAATTATAGAGATAAACTAAGTGAGATTTTCTTTTAAGATAGAGAAATGTATATAGAAAATAAAACAGATTTTATAAGAGGTTTGCTTGTTTAAGCAGAAAATATGAGCAATGAAAAGGATAATTGTACGTAAAGCTTTAATATAATATATGATGATATAGGTAATATGTATCAATTTATGGTGAAATATAGAAAAATATTTAAATGGTTGATGCTTATATTGGATTAATACTGAAATAGTGTGTCTTTAAGGAAGTTAATCAGCATAGTAGAATATTAAAATGGGATTATTAGAGTGTAGAACTAGCTGTATTTCGTGAAGCTGCGCGAACAATACTGAACTGATATAATTAGTAAGAAGAAATTCTACTGAAAAGCTTGGGTTAGAGCTATAGACAACTCTTTTTTTTTGTGTATAATCTTAAGAAATTTTCTATATTTGAAGTGAAAAGAGCTTTAATATCGGTTTATGATAAGTCAAATATAATTGACCTTGCATCATTTTTAATACAGCAACAAATGGAAGTTCTTTCAACAGGGAATACTTGTAAAGTGCTATCTGATGCTGGAATAAAAACGCGAGAAGTCTCAGATTATACACACTTTCCAGAAGTATTAGGTGGTAGAGTGAAAACTTTGCATCCTAAAATTCATGGAGGGATACTCTGTGATCGGGAAAAGCATAAAGAGGAGATGCAAGGTTTGGGAATTGAGCCTATAGATCTTCTTATAATTAATCTATATCCATTCTGGGAGACAGTGAGTAGCGGGTCAGATGAGGAGCAAATTGTAGAGCAAATTGATATTGGTGGAGTAGCTCTAATTAGAGCTGCAGCAAAAAATTTTTATTTTACTTCAGTTATTTCTAGCATTCAGGACTATGAAACACTAAAAATTCAAATGATTGAAAACAACAATAAAACAACATTGGAATATAGAAAATATCTAGCAACTAAAGCGTTTGCTCTCACTGCATACTATGATTCTACTATTTATAGTTGGTTTTTATCACAGAGTAAGAATAGTGAATTACCAGAGTTTTTTGCTCTATACGGATATAAAACACAAGAACTAAGATATGGAGAGAATCCTCATCAAAAAGCTGCATTTTATGGCAATCAGTTTACAAAATGTCCGCTAGAAAAAATACATGGTAAAGAGTTGAGTTATAATAATATACTAGATGTAGAGTCTGCGCTTAACATAGTTTCTGAATTTAAAGAACCTACAGCAGTGATAATCAAGCATAATAACCCATGTGGTGCTGCTGTTGGTAATAACGCTTTGGAAGCATATGAAAAGGCTTTATTGTGTGATGAAATAAGCAGTTTCGGTGGTGTAGTAGCCTTAAATCGTGAGCTAGATTTAAAGCTAGCAGAGAAATTAAGTGAGATATTTTTAGAAGTAGTGATAATACCATCAGTAAACAGTGAAGCGTTAGAAGTTTTACAAAGAAAGAAGAATTTAAGAGTGATTATTTATAAACCCTTTCAGAAAAGTACAAAATATCAGATCAAAAATGTTGTTAGTGGTTTTTTAATACAAGAAAATAATAACTACTTGATAGAGGCAGGAAGAATTAGCCAAGTGACGAAGCATTCTGTAACAGAGAAAGAAAAGGAAGATTTGATTTTCGCTTGGAAAATATGTAAGCATGTGAAATCCAATGCGATAGTTATAGCAAAAAGTGGATGTACTATTGGCATCGGTGCAGGGCAAACAAGTAGAATAGGCAGTGTGGACATTGCAATAAAAAGAGCAGGTGAAAGATGTAAAGGTGCTGTGCTTGCTTCAGATGCATTTTTCCCATTTCCAGATAGTATAATAGAAAGTGCAAAACATGGAATTACAGCGATAATCCAGCCTGGTGGTTCGCTAAAAGATCAAGATGTGATAGCAGCTGCAAATGAGAGTAAAATCGCTATGTTTTTTACTGGTATTCGTAGCTTCTTTCATTAAGTTTTATATCTTATAGCTAGGAATTTTCTTTTCACATCATCACAACTTTGGTGAATGTGTACGGTTTTTCACGTTACCAATAACACACAGAGCTATGCAATAAATCTACTGAAACTTTGAGAAATGAAGCCTACTTTTGTGTTCAAATATATCAAGCAGTAATTTAAAAGATTTATTCTTGACTATTGTGCTTTTTGTGTTGTTGTATGTGAGATTAAGTAACTTTCTGTTCTTGTATAAATTAGCAAAATTTAAACTTCACGTATCCTGATTATTTTATATCTAAAATATCTCTTCTGTCTCTTAATATCATGTTCTTTCCAGAATGTAAAATTCATCTTGCGACTTACGCATTATCTTTAACTTTGAGGGTGAGCTTTGACTTAAGTTATTGTATAATAATATGGTTTGTTTCCTCGTTCTACGCTGCCTCTTAGCTGGTGTAATTGCGATAATCCAAGTTGCTCTGTATTTTCTATAATTAGAATTGGTTGTTGCATCTAGTATGTCTACGCCAACTTTTATTACAGTGGTTGTAACAAGCAGAGAAAATTTATCTTTTTTGAGAGAAAACATAACTTGATTTTTCTGTTCCTTGGTTAATTTCCTGTATATTATCTCGACTTTATTAAAAAGTGTTTTTTATGCTTCCTGGAAGCGCATCTCTGCTGCAGTGATATTGAGCTCCCCCGTTTCCTACTATGTATGAATAAATTCAATATGCTTTTTTGCTCATATATAGTATTCTTGAACCTTTTAGTAAAATTTAGTACTTTCTTGATATTTATAGTGACAGTTTTTATTGATAATCTGGATTCTGATTTCTTTTTCCTTAAAACTAAGTATTCAATACTATTATACATGGCTTGCTGTAAAGTTCTTGGAGTTGCAGTAACAAAAAGTATATCGGCATTTTCTCCTTTTTTTGCTAAGCGATTTTTCTGCATCACTACAAATCGTTATTGTTCACCTATAATTGCAAGCCCAAAAATTTTAAATGTGATGTTAGCTTGAGATAGTGCGTGAGTGCTAAACACTATGTTTAAAATACCGCTTATAAGTTCATTCATGATAATTTTTCTTGCGTGTAGTCTCACCAGTGAGTAGAGTAATTTTATATTATCAGTACAGAATAAAGCCTTTTTGATTTAATAATGGTATTGTGCTTCTGCAGATAATAGTAGTTGGTGCTTAGAGCTGATTGCATATTGTTTTCTACTAGATTAAGCATTGCAAAAAGTGCAATCACGGTCTTTCCACTACCAATATCACTTTGAAGTAAACTTACTTATCATATGGTGCTTAAGGTTTTTATCTTCTGAAATTTCACCTATTATACTAACTTGATTATTTTTTAATTTAAAACGATAGTTATTCAAGACTTGTTTTTTATATATTTATTGGATATTGTAAATTCTCTGTTCATTTTTTTTTACATAGTTTTCTCTTGAAGTTTTAGTGTTAGTCGATATGTAAAAATTACTATAAGTAAGCCTTTTCCTTGAAAATTCCGCTTCAGTTAATGAGCTTGGCTTGTGCAACTTCATAATATTTTCTCTTCAACTTAGCAGTTTTTTGATTAACATGGCGTTTATCCATTCTGGCAAATTGGGCAGTTTTTTTTAACTAGAGCTTATCATATTTCCGGTACTTCTATCGGTGATGTTGCGATACAATTAGTAAACCGATTCTATGCTAGCTATTTTTTTAAAATAGGCTAATGTTAAGCAATACATAATCTGGATGAGCGATTTGCCAATGTTTGGGAAATTTTTCGAGTTTTCACTAATAATTATATTGGCTCCGTTTGGAAATAATTTATATCAATAATTAATTGAATAATTAAAAAAGATTATAAGTATGTATTGACTTTTACTTTCAATGACTATTTTATATGGGATTCTCTTTAAGAGTGAGGCGGGTAATGCTCACAAACTTTTGCCATGAAAGTTGAAATTTTTCAATTTGAGCATCAAGTAATGACTTTTTTCTATCTATATGACTGGACGGCCTATAAAACAGTAGGTTCATTACTTTATTTCCACCACAGAGTTTAGGCAGTATTGTGAAATGAAATTTAGATATGTTCTCTAAATTGCTATTTTAGAGAAATCAGTACTTTTGGTTGTTTGCTGGGATTTATGTATGTGTAAAACCTTTTTATCCTTAATAAGAGGTCTTCTAAAGGTTCTATAGTTTGGTGATGAGGCTGTTACTATTTGTCGTTGTAGAGCTTGTATCAGTGTTAAGTATTTTTGTTGGCTTATTAAATATTTCATGTATTGTACTACTGCATTCTGTATTAAGATGTTGATAATAAATGATTTTATATAGGAGAAAAAAGAAAGTTCAGTAATTCGCTGAGAACTCGAACAAAAAAGTTTAATTTTAGTATGTTAAGAGCCGATAAGGATAATAGATCAGTAAGCTCTGATGAACAAGTTTGTAAAAATTTTCAAAGGATAGATTTTGTTATTGACAACAAAAATATAAGTAGAAATTTGATCGAAAAATTATATACAGAGTATAATAGTTTACTCTCAAAGAGAGTAAGATGAAGACTACCGTTTTTTTTTGTAAAAGAAGTTTTTAAGAGAATGTTTAAATATGTTGAAACTCAAGTTCCAAGAGGGATTACCCCTTGGAGGGAAGGTTACTGATTGTAACCAAATAAGGTATGTAAGTGCCTTGTATGTTAAAGGAACGTATCTTCTTTATTTACCTATGGGATACAAGTTATTGTTCAGGTTTAATCATTAACAATGCATATTGGTTATAGTGATTCAGGCTATGCACAGTTACAGTTGAAGAGCTAGTTTCTACTAACGCTTTTACAAAGCTAAAATGAAAAATTATATAAGTAGTTGCGTAGCTTACTGAAGTTCACTTAAATCTTAGGATGGGAAAGATGCGTAATATATAAAAGATAGTAAGTTATCTCTTACTATTTTTGAAGGGGTAGGGTATTAGCCAGTTGTCGATGGAATGCAACAAAAAGTAAAAGTTTGTTTTGATGTCATTTAAAGAGTTTTTAGAATTGATTAAGAGCATTTTTGGCTAATTATATAAAAGGATAATAAAGGAGAAAGATGTGTAGTTACAATGAAACAGGTAGCTTTGCTAGATTATTGAAAGTAAAAAGTACTTAAAACAAGTTAAACTACCAATCAATACATCGAGACTGTTATACAGAATAAGTAGTAAAAAAGGCTGTATTAGATTAAAGGAAGAGTGAAAATCTTCTATGCAGTTGATTACTTCAGAGTTTGGGAGTTGATTTTTAAACCAAGTATACTGGCGCTTTGCGTAATGTCTTGTATTTGTTTGAGCAATTTGTATTGCTTCGTTTAGGGTAATCTTACCTTTTAAGTATTTTATAATTTCTGGAACTCCATGTGCTTTCATGGCTGGCAAATATAAGGCTAAGTTCATACCAAGTAGATTTTTTACTTCATCAATTGCTCCATTTTTAATCATTGTAATAAAGCGGGAATTTATTTTTCGATATACTTCCTCGCGTTTAGGTAAAATTGTATATATCTTAAAATTATTGATTAAAGGAGGCTGTCTATTTTCTTGCCATATAAAAATTGACTTGCCAGTTTCAGTAATAACTTCAAGTGCTCTTGAAAGGCGATGTGAGTCATTCATGAATATTTTACCTTGAATTTTTGGGTCTTTGTTTAACACTAATTTATAGAACTCCTCTTTGCTTAAATTTTTTCTGAACTCACTTACATTTTTTTTTACTTCTTGACTTATTTGTGGAATTGATGACAAGCCTTTGATCAAACTGCTGATATAAAACCCACTTCCTCCAGTAATGATTGGTACTTGTGAGTTTTCTAATACATTATTGATTTCCTTCTTCAAATCTTCTAGCCATAGACCCACGGAGTAGTTTTCTCTTGCCGAAACATATCCATACAATTTATAAGGTTTTTTTTGCTTCAATGGCTGAGCAGTAATTATGGGAATTTCCTTGTATATCTTCTTTGAGTCACAGTTTATTATGCTAATATTCAAATATTTTTTCATTAGATTATTGCATAATTCTGATTTACCTGAAGCTGTAATTCCTGTAATGATTATTATACTATTTTTCATTTATATTAATTTGATTAACATATAATAGAGTGTAGCAAAAATTTGGATTCTACAATCTAAAGTTCGGAGACTTTTATGACAGAAGATAACGATAATAATTCATTTACTAAGCGTTTTTCAAGCAGGATTTATGGTTATACAGGGGGAAGTTTTTCTAACAAGTATTCATCTCAGAATACAAAGGAACGTGCGTTAGGAGAAAGAGGGAGAATCTCTGAATTAGCAAGCAAAAAAACTGAGCCTAAGGAAGCTTTTTCCAAAAGTGGCAGCATAAAAAGCAGAAGCAGAATTCTCAATGAGAGATCCTTTGTTGATGCGGCAAGAAGAAGTAGATCAGATCTTATATATCTAGTTCGTGGTAAAGATCGTGGAAGGTCAGCGTGGCACTATGTATTAGTTAGTAAAGATAAGAGAGAGATGTTTCTTGCAAAAAGCAGAACTGGTTCTATGGATGTTGCAGATTATGGAGAGATTTTGTATTCAGGATGGGGAGAAGATCCACCACAAGAAATAGTTGATAAAATTAATGAAGAGTTTGGACTATAATAAGTCTGTGATAGGCTTAATATTAGCGTCTTGTGTAATTTAACCTATAGACTAAGCAGAGAAAAAGTGATGGCATTTTTTTTGTACATTACGTGCATTTAAATTGCTTTAGCATAAATATTAAGAAGATTTACTAAATAGAGAAAAAAGGCAAAAAAAACTATAGTAAATAGTTTTGTTTTATTCTTTAATTTTTTAAATTAAAGTTATGTGTTACCTTAAACACTTTGTAAGTGTGTTTTTCGCATTATATAATAATATAGATAAAAGGGAGGCTGCCTTGTAAAAATATTGTAAAGGTATAGAGTGCAACATAACGCAAAAATTAAATATTGTAATACTCTTGTCGTTTAATTTGCACAGATTGATCTGTTTTAGGGGAAGGGGTTGACAAAATTTACTGAGTAGTTTCTTAGTTTATAACATGTACGATGTGCTGTTGAGCATTGTAGGAATTCTATTTACAAAAGCTAGCTAGTTACTAAAAATTGATTATAAGTAGCTACTTAATTACTTAAAGCCAGAAGACTTGGATTTAGTTTTATGGGATTACTTAGTTACTGGTTAATGCATCTTCTATTAAAAACTGTACAAATTCGTTACCATTCCAGTAATTTACGGAGATTTTACCTAAAATAGCTTCAATATTGCCCTGTGTGATGGCAGAACCAAGATGAGTATTTACAGAACGAAACGCGATAGCTCTGACTATAGCATCATTATCAGCAATGAAACATTTTATATGGTCAACTCCTACAACTTTAGGTTTTCTGATCTTTGCTCCTTGAATAATGAATCTTGGTTCAGGATTACCAATACCAAATGGTTCTAAACGCTGTAATTGATTCCACAGAGATAAGTTTATTGCTTTAACAGTCACTATACCATCGGCTTTTAAAGCTCTATTATTTGTGGAGTTTGTAAACTTCTTAGTAAAAAAGTGATGTAAGTCATTTATTTTATCTTCTTTAATTAAAAATCCTGCTGCCATACTGTGACCACCGCCTTCAATAATTAAATTCATATACTTTGCGGAAAGGATTGCAGCACCGATATTGACTTCAGGAATTGACCTGCAGCTTGCTTTCCCTATTCCATTGTTTAAAGATATCACTATTGCCGGCAAGTGAAACTGCTCTTTTAGCTTCGATGCAATTATACCAATTATTCCTTGATGCCAATTACCACTTGCTATTATAAAGTTTTCACCTAAATGGATAGATTTTTCCACTTGTGTTATAGCTTCCGCAAAAGCCTTATTTTCCATTATCTTTCTCGCGTTATTTAAATTTATCAGTTTTGATGCAATGGAATGTGCTTCTTCTTCATCGTCTGTAGAGAGCAACCTTGTACCGAGAGATGCTTCTCCAATTCTTCCTCCAGCATTTATGCATGGCCCAATGTTAAAACTAAGCCGAGAAACACTTGGCTTTTCAAGAATTCCTAGTGCATCAGACAAAACGCGTAAGCCAACGTTTTTTCTTGTTGACATAATTTTTAATCCTTGCGAGACGAATGCTCTATTAAGGCCAGTAATTTGCATAGCGTCGCAAACAGTACCAAGGGCAACCAGATCTAGCAGATCAAATAAATTTGGTTCTTTTCTGTTAGTAAAAAACCCCTGTTCACGTAAGCTCTTGTTAAGAGCAACAATCAGAAGAAATGATACTCCCACTGCTGCGAGGTTACTATAAGGAGATCTCTCATCAAGACGGTTTGGATTAACAACTGCCACAGCGCTTGGTAATTTTTCTGTACTAAGGTGATGGTCAACAACTATAATATCAAGGCCAAAGTTTCTTGCATCTTTTATTGGTTGATATCCAAGCGTGCCACAATCAACGGAAATGCATAAGTTAATACCTTTCTTTTTAAATTGTAATAAAGCATCTGAGTTTAATCCGTAGCCCTCATTAATACGATCTGGAATGTAAGTTATAGAGTGCATACCAATCATCCTTAGATACCTGTTAATCAATGCTGATGATGTTGCGCCATCGACATCGTAGTCACCGAATATTGCCACGCTTTCATTATCATTTATTGCCTGTATTATACGGTAAACAGCCTTGTCCATATCAAGAAGGTGAAATGGATCTGGTAGTAGCAATCTGATTAGTGGGTATAAGAAGTTGACTGCGTTTTCTACATTGACACCGCGAGTAACAAGTGTTCTCGCTAATATTTCTGGTAATTCAAACTTCTGAATTAGGGTTAAGACTTCCCTTTGATCTGCTTTTTGCAACTTCCATAGTGTGTTTGTTATGCTGCGCTTTTCGATATCAAATAGCATATTTTTGCAAATAAAACTACTTTACTAGAATTTTTGATTTGGCTCTACTATGAAGATGAATTAATTTATTTTAAAATTAATTGCTTGCTGTTTTGTAAAAATATTTGTATTACTTGAGTAATACCAGTTGATGAAAATTAACTATGGAGCTTAATAAAGTTGCAGCATCGATTCTTTTTTCTGGGCTAATGATTATGATAGTCAGTAATATAGTTGATATGCTTTACAGTCCAGAGGAATATAAAATTGAACACCAAACAATAGTAGCTGCTGGTGACAGTGAATCTCAGCAAAAGATTGAACAAGTAGCGCTTGATATTCAAGCGCTCATGCAGAATGCTAGCTTCGAGAAAGGTAAGTTAGCTGCAAAGAAGTGTGTAGCTTGTCATAGTTTTGAAAAAGGTGGACTTAATAAGGTAGGGCCAAACTTGTGGAATGTAGTTGGAAATAAAAAAGCACACCTTGGTGATTCATTTAATTACTCAAAAGCAATGTTCGAAAAGGGTGGAAGGTGGGGGTATGAGGAGCTGTTTGTTTTTTTAAAGAATCCGAAAGCCTATATAAAAGGTACGCGCATGGCATTTGCAGGTATTTCTAACCCACAAGAAATAGCTGACTTGGTCAGCTATTTACGGGGATTAAGTGATAACCCGATTGATTTACCAAAATAATATGGGTTACTGTAAATTATTTGATGAAGATGGTAAGTATATAGCATATCGAAAGTTGAAAGGGAGAAAAGCTTCTATAGCCTTTTTTAGTGGTTTTGCATCCAGTATGAATGGAACTAAAGCAACTGCTATTTATAAATTTTGTCAAGAAAACAATGTAGAGCTTGTACTGTTTGATTATTTTGGTCATGGTTCTTCAAGTGGAAATTTTATTGATTATACAATAAGCGATTGGCAAAAAAATTGTGCTAGAGTTATTAATGAATTAACCAGTGGAAAACAGATAATTATAGGCTCAAGTATGGGAGGGTGGATGATGTTGCTCACTGTTCTTCAATTTCCAGAAAGGATTGCAGCGTTAATTGGTATATCATCTGCCCCTGATTTTACTGAAGATTTAATATTCAAGCAGTTATCAGACAAGCAAAAAGAAGAATTAGATTCTAAAAATGTAGTAGATTTTACTTCTGGGAGTTGTACATATAAAATAACTAAGAATTTAATAGAAGATGGTAGGAAGAACCTTCTTTTAAATCAAGAAAGAATAGACATAAATTCTCCTGTGCGTTTGTTGCATAGTATTAATGATAAAGATGTTCCTTATCAGACTTCATTAAATTTAGCTAAAAAAATCAAATCACTTGATGTTGAAGTGCATTTGACGAAATCAGCAAAACATGATATGTCTGACGATCATTCATTAGAAATTTTATTTCAGACCATTAAAGAATTTTTGCCTACTGTGTAGCTGATTAAGGTAGTCCATATTTGCCGGGTTTATTTAATTAGAGCTTTAATTTTATTAGTATAGTATTAATGAAAACTTAATAATAAGTTTTGGTAATATATGGGATTAATATGTTTGCAATCTCGTATAGTAAAGAAAATGGAAAGAAGGGTATTGCTCGTAAAGTAGAGGGCACAAGAGATAAAGCCAAGTTCAGAGGAACTTGAGAGTCCTTATGATAGTTGAATTTGCTTTTTGATATCGTAGAAGGAAAAATGAGCAAAGTTAGTTAAAGATAATAATTGAGGAGTTAGTCAAAAGAATTTATCTGCTTTAAAAATAAACCTTAATGTACATAGTAAAGGTTGATATGTTCTTCTTATGGATAATTTAGAAGAATAATGTTGAAGTTATAAAACTTTAACAAAGTATGATATGAATGTTAATGATGATTACAAACATAATTCGTACACTGCTATGCATTACTGTCGAATGTAGACTATTAGGAATAGTGGAGTTGTTGATAAAAAGCAGAGCAAGTATTGATACAAAAATTTAAAAAAAGTGTTAAAAATTATTTAACACCAGTGCACCTTATAATTTTTAAAATATGCCAGAATTTATAGAATTGCTAGCTAAATGTGATGCAACAAAATTAATGTAAAGAGAAAAAAGCATTGAGTAATTACTTCTTTTCTTTTTGCTGTTTTGTACAGAAATAAAAGTGTAATACGGACTTTGATTAATAATAGAGAGAATACTGGAAGGTATAGATAATGTTGGATAAATTCTATTTTTTGTCTGTTAGATAGTATGCTAAGGTAGAAAATGATAGTAAAATAGGGAGAGGGTTATCAAATATTTAATATACGAACTCAAAACGGGTGTAACAAAAAGAAATAGTAATAGTACAGTACTTTTTCCTTCTGTTGATGATTGTCCTAGAAAAGTTTAGTAGCTTTTTTTAAAAGCCAAGAGAAAAATGAAATAAAATTATTAGCCTCTAGCCTGAAATATCATTAAGGTAATATTAAAGGCTATTTTAACCTTATTTATCATTATTTCTTATATATTTTTTAGCGCTGCCTATATTCTTTTTACAACTTGCTAAGTTGGATGCTCATTGAAAAAATATACTTTCTGTTCAAGATTTTAATAGATGTTCTTTCTTTTATTGTACAAACCATTCACGATCTAAATATAGTTTTAGTATAAATTAAAGTATTGATAAACCCATAGATAATATAAAGGGCATCTAAGTTAAGAGGTATTCTATGCGCAGTAAGGTGAATTGGAAGAAATATGACTGACACTTGATGAATTTAAAAAGGATTAAAAATCTCAAGCACATAAGTGTTTGAGGTTTATCAATAGGATAGGGGGAGTAATTTTGAGGAACGCTAAAGCATTCATTTTATGTTGGAAACCTTGCAATAATGAAAGCACAGGGATGGAAGACTAAACAGTTCCTTTAAGGAATGGGAAATATAAAAAATGAAGAGGATATGCTTGTCAAAGTTCTTATATAATAGGTATATCCACAACTTATGGTAACTAAAGTCGATGTCATACAGGTAGAGCATCAGATAAACTGTTTTAATCTTTGTTTGGCTTATGTTCATCAGTAATTATTAAGTTAGATCAACGGAAGACCAGTAGAATTGTAAAGAAGTGGTGTGCGAGATTTTTTTTAATGGCTAAGAAAAACCTCGGTAACTTTTTAAAAGAAGATTAAGAAAAGATTTGTAATAGGTTGCTAAAATTATTGCCTGAAGCAGTGATGTTGTACTGTGACTATACATAAGACTATTAGTAGGAAAAAGAGTCAACAGTTCAAAATAGGTTAAGTAACGAGTAAAAAAGGAAGAGAAATTAAAAGAGTATATGAGTAGTTTATTCTACATAAGCTTTGCAAGCTTAAATGAAAAGGGTAAGCTAAACTATATTTTAGCTATTTATCTTAAAATATAAAGCAGGGTTTTGATGATCATTTCAATTTAGACCTGTATGTTGGGATGGTATGTAAATCTCTTTGTACAGGTAATTTAGTATGCTTTATTTATGTATTACGGCTGAAAGTTTTTCTTCCAGTTTAAAAATGTTGCTAATTAGTACGTGCAAATATAATATTAGTTAATATTTATAAATAAAGCAATTCCATGGAAAATAACTACAACGCTGATGCAATAAAAGTCTTAAGAGGTCTTGATGCTGTAAGAAAGCGTCCAGGTATGTACATTGGTGACACTGATGATGGATCTGGTCTGCATCATATGGTGTATGAAGTTGTCGACAATGCGATAGACGAGTCTTTAGCTGGGTATTGTAATGAAATTGAAATTAGCATAAATGAGGATGGTTCAGTATCTGTGATTGACAATGGTCGTGGCATTCCAACTGGTATTCATGAGGAAGAAGGAATGTCAGCAGCGGAGGTAATAATGACCCAGTTGCATGCAGGTGGTAAGTTTGATAACAATAGTTATAAAGTTTCCGGCGGATTACATGGTGTTGGGATTTCGGTTGTAAATGCATTATCAAGCTGGCTAGAATTAACCATTTGGCGCAACAAGAAAGAGTATTTTATACGTTTTGAAAATGGTAAGTCCATTGAACCCTTAAAGGTGATGAATGAAAACATAAACAAAAGAGGAACAAAAGTAACATTTATGCCATCAATAGAAATTTTTAGTAACATTAATTTTAGCTACTTCACTCTTGAAGGTCGTATCAGAGAACTAGCGTTTTTAAATTCGAATATCAACATCGCTTTGCGTGACCTACGCAGCAGACCATGTATGGAATCTTACTTTAATGGTAGTAGGCAATCTGAAGGTAATTTTGGCACAGCAAATTTTATACGATATTTAGATAAAAATAAGATACATGTTACTAAGATTGTTAGTATAAGAGGTGATGCAAAAGATCTTGGTATCAGTATAGAAGTTTCGATGGAGTGGAATGACTCCTACTACGAGAATATGCTGTGCTTTACAAACAATATAAAACAACGGGGTGGTGGTACACATTTGGCAGGGTTTAGGTCTGCATTAACTAGGTGTATTAATAATTATGCAATTAATGAGGGTTTTTTAAAAAAAGCGAAAGTAAATTTGACTGGAGAAGATATTAGAGAGGGATTAACTTGTGTTTTATCTCTCAAAATGCCTGAACCTAAATTTTCTTCACAAACAAAAGACAAATTGGTTAGTTCTGAAGCGCGTACAGTTGTAGAAAACATAGTTTTTGATAAATTAAGTTCAATGCTTGAAACTGATCCAAAATTAGCAACAAGTATAGTAGAAAGAGTTATCAGATCGGCCAAAGGAAGAGAAGCTGCAAGAAAAGCACGAGAGTTAGTTAAAAATAAAAGCAATATTGATATTGTAACTCTGCCTGGAAAGCTTGCTGATTGTCAGGAAAAAGTTCCTGAATTATCAGAGTTATTTATAGTAGAAGGTAATTCTGCAGGTGGCTCTGCAAAGCAGGGTCGTAACCGAAAAACACAAGCAGTACTTGCCTTAAAAGGAAAGATTTTAAATGTAGAACGTGTGGGACTTGGTCGTGTTTTTTCATCTGCAGAAATTGGTTCTTTAGTTACGGCAATTGGTGCAGGAATAGGAAATGAGCATTTTGATATTAAGAAGATTAGGTACCATAAAATTATCATTATGACAGATGCGGATGTTGATGGTTCACATATTAGAACTCTGCTCTTGACATTTTTCTTTCGATATATGCGTGAAATAATTGAAAGAGGCTATTTATATATAGCACAGCCTCCTCTTTATAAAGTTACAAAAAATGCTAAAGATACTTATATCAAAGATGATAAAACCTTTGAAGAGTATATAGTAAACTCAGCAGTTAAAAAATTAACATTAAATGGTATAAACAGGGATTTACGCTTTGTTTTGAATAAATGCCTTAGTATTTCAAATATTAGTAAAAATTATGACAGAGAAATACCACAAAATCTGTTAGAGTCGCTACTAATTTTAAGTAAGAAAAATGCTTTATTATCTACTAATGAGATTTTAAAATACTTAAAGTTGATCTATAGTAAATATACTTGGGAAGTAGAAGTAAAAGGTGAAGAAGTTTATGTCTCTAAATTATTTCAAGGATTAGCAGATAAGTATGTATTTCCACTTAGCATACTTGAAAGTAAAGAAATACTTAGTATACTCAGTTATCTTGATGATATAATTGACTTATTTAATGGTGATTCATTTTTAAAATCACAAGAAACTGAAATAAAGGTTAAATCTCCGAGTGCACTTGCAAAAACGATGATGGACTACGGCAAAAAAGGTTTAACTCTGCAGAGATTTAAAGGTCTTGGCGAGATGAATGCTGATCAGCTTTGGGAAACTACGCTCAATCCGGAAACTAGGACTTTACTAAAAGTTGAAATAAAAAATTGCGAAGAGGCAGATAACATATTCTCAGTGCTAATGGGTGACATGGTTGAACCACGCCGTGATTTTATCAATAATAATGCACTTAATGTGCATGATATTGATATTTAACTTTCTTTTACTTTTATTGTTATTCAGTGTTATACTGTATATTTTCACGTGGATCTTGTCCTTATTGAACTATGTAATATTTGATATACTACTTTTGCAAGTAGTGTTCTATAATTTTTTGTTACTATGGCAATATCTTATTTGCCGTCCGTTTTTCAAGTTTAATCGATTAGATAATTAGATAGAAGGAACCTATGCAAATTACATTGAAAACCCATTTAGCTAGGGAATTGTTTACTATTGCTATTACTGAAAATCAATGCTTATAATAGAAAAATAATAAGATTCATTGATTATGATGAGAATTTGAGCATTAATAGTATGTTTTATAAATCTTTAAGTTGATTTATAACTAGTAGCATAATACTGAATGTAGATTTAAAGGCTGATAGCCTAGAAACTAAGAGAATATTAAATAGTGGTAATATGAAAGAAGAAGATATTTTATCAGAGAAGTGCAACTTTTTGTAAGTTTGAGGTGTTTCTTGTAAGTTATAAATAGGGATTTTGGCCAGAAAAAGATGAATTTGTATTTGGAACTGGCAAAGTAGTATTAAACAGAGGGACTTATTGTTGAAGTTGGTTAAATTCTTTAATTCAGTGCTACACGCAGAATTTGAAGTTGTATGGAAAGGTATAAGGATAAAGTAATTGCATTATTCACCGTACATCCATAGCAGATTTTGCCAGAGATGAATAATATTTAATACTCGTAAATTGCGATAAAATGTTTTTAATACGCGAAAGTAAGTTTAACAATATTGTAAATTTTTGTTGTGAACCTTATAT
The DNA here is from genome assembly GCF_000530755.1 of Wolbachia endosymbiont of Onchocerca volvulus str. Cameroon. Lineage (NCBI taxonomy): Bacteria > Pseudomonadati > Pseudomonadota > Alphaproteobacteria > Rickettsiales > Anaplasmataceae > Wolbachia > Wolbachia endosymbiont of Onchocerca volvulus. The sequence goes on along the minus strand of NZ_HG810405.1, from coordinate 686,613 downwards.
ACCTAGTTTTTATAACTGAACTTGCTTAATGGTACTACTTTTAATATTATATAGTATGTGGAAAGGTGGCTGAGTGGTTTAAAGCACACGCTTGGAAAGCGTGCACATATAAAGATATGTCCGGGGGTTCGAATCCCCCCTTTTCCGTATCACATGTAGGAAAATAGAAGGAAAAACATGAAAAACATAATGCTAATCGGTGGTGGGGTCGGAAATGCAGTGTTATTCCCAATAGGGAAGGCATACCTTAAAAATAATAATAAGGTTCTGTACTTTGCTGGCTATAAAAAATTAAATGATTTATTTAAACAAGCACTGATAGAATATGCGTCGAATACGGTAGTTTGGGCATGTGAAGAGGGGTGGATAGAAACAAGCAGAAGTCAAGACAAATCTTTTCATGGTAATATAGTTAATGCGATAATCTCTTATCAACAGGGAATATTAGGTGATACTACGATTGATTTAGGTGCTATAGATAAAATTATTACTATCGGCTCTGATAACATGATGAAAGCTGTAAATGAAGCTAGGAAAACAGTTTTAAAGCCATATCTGAAATCTGACCACGTGGCAGTATCGTCAATTAATTCTCCTATGCAGTGTATGATGAAAGGAATTTGCGCTCAATGTGTGCAACGGCATATAAACCTGGAAACAGGAGAAGAGAGTTTTGTTTATAGTTGCATTAATCAAGACCAGAATATGGATTTTGTTGACTTTGATTTTTTAAGTGAGCGTTTGAAGCAAAACAGTTTGCAAGAAAAGCTCACTGCAAAGTGGATAGATTATGCTCAAAGATATTAAACAGCGGAAAAAGGAGGTAAGGAAGCAATATAGGGCTATAAGAAAAAACACTGATGAGAGTTATTCTAATTATGTAGCAAATTCTCTTATTAATCTATTTGATCAAAACTTAAGTTACGTTAAAGGCAGAACAATTGCGGCTTATATTCCAATTGATCAAGAAATAAATGTTGTGCCCTTGATGCATAGTTTGCTTAATTTAGGTTATAAAGTAGCAATTCCTGATGGAAATAAGCCACCAAGATTTAAGGAGTGGAATAAAATAGACAGAAGCAACATAGTTCCTGACATAATAATTACTCCTGTTATTGCTTTTGATGAGTATCTTAATAGGCTGGGTTTTGGTGGTGGTTGGTATGATGCTGTGATAAAAGAATTGCGACCATTTGGAAAAATATTTATAGGTGTAGCTTATGAAAAACAATATTATAAAAGTTTGCCAGTAGAAAAACACGATCAAAAACTGGATATTATGATCACTGAAGCACGTATCAGGTATAGGTATCAAAATACTTGTAATTCTCTAGTTAACTTTCCTGCAATTTTAAATTGTCGGTTGCATAATGAACTTGATTTCTCTTTCTCTAGTAAGTTTGGGAGGCAATATCTAAATCTTCAAGTTTGTGATTGCTCTTTGGGCTGGTGTAAATATCTAAGTTTTCAACTATTTTCTTTATAGTAATAGTATAAAGTAAGGATTTACAGATAGATATCCTGTTGTGATGTTTATAACTTCTTTAATTTTAGAGCTTTGTCAATCTATAATTAAGTTATTAATTTATCATACTTTTGATGATGCATTGGATGATTGTGGTTTTATATTATTAAGGAATGAGGGAATTAATCATGACGTATACTTCTGATGCTTATAGTATTTGCTTTTTGTGATATTAGAAGAATGCGCTTAGGTATAATAATGGCGTTAATAATAACTTTCTTTATAATAAGGAGTAATATTATAAGTAGACGTTGTACGTCGTTGCCATTCGAGAGGATGTAAATTATCTCAAATCAATAATAGCATAAAGCTGTGTGCATAAGTGTGGTAATATTCTTTTATGTAAAAACTTTTTAAGGAAGTTTTGGAACTCATCAGTTTGTTTAGTGTTGGTAGCATATACTGTGCTGTGATTATGTACAACCTTAGGCTCCTAATCTAACTTTGCACTCAGCAAAATTTTTCTGGAGTTATTTTAAGAGTCTCTTACACTGCATAAGTTTTTCTCGTGGATTTTTTTTTAATTAACTAAAACAATAGTGAGAGAGATTATAAATATTTTTAGCCGTAATTAAATGCTGACACATATAATTATACGTTAAGCATTCCTCCTTGGGCCAAAATTTTACTAAGAGAGAGAACTTTAAGTTTTTCGATGTTTTGCTTTAAAAAGCTCTTCACGTGCTACAAAAGGCCGCATCAGAGGATGAGGATTAAAGCAATTTACTTCTTTTTTAGAGAAGAACATACCAAAAATGTGATCTGTTTTGGAAGGACTATTAATTAAATTGTTGCCCCATTTTGATTTTGGTAACAAGGAATTGTGTATGAATATTTGATGATCATCGAATGCTCTAACAACTATTCCTGGAAGTGATCCTTTAATATCAACTTATTCAACTTAGCGTATTACTTTCATAGCGTACATTATTTTTCAAAAAAGTTAAAAATAATAATAAGAGAGGCCTTTCTATTTTTTCCTAGTTGTTAACATAACCTAATGTAGTAATAAATGGCAATTTAGGCTTTTCAAAGAGTTTAAATTTCATATAATTTTAGTGTAGTTTGTAAAAAAGGAGGGCTGCAAGAAATCCGTTATATATTTCTAAAAAGCTTATTTTTGTATGTGTAAAGGTTTCTATCTAAGTTCTATGTTATTTATATATAACGATAAATCTGAAGTTATTGCTAATATAGCGTATTAAAAAATACTATGAGTCTCATAAAAGAAAAAAACACTCCTGTGATGGAACAATATTTAAACTTGAAGGCTCGATATAGAGATCATTTGTTGTTTTATAGGCTAGGAGATTTTTATGAATTGTTTTTTGATGATGCTATCAAAGCTGCAAAGCTACTAAATATAGTACTTACTAAAAGAGGTAATTTGTGTGGACAGAATATACCAATGTGTGGAGTCCCGGCACATAATAGTGAATCTTACCTGCATAAACTAATAGATTTAGGGTTTAAAGTAGCAATCTGTGACCAGTTAGAGACTGCTAATGAAGCAAAAAGAAGGGGCCATAAATCTATAGTAAAACGTGACGTAGTCAGAATTGTCACTCCAGGTACAATTATCGAAGATTCATTATTGGAAGATAAAAGCAATAGTTACCTTGCGTCTATAGTTGAAGAAAATGAAGAGTATGCTATTGGTTGGCTTGAATTATCAACAGGAAAGTTTTTTTACACTATAACGAATTTGAAAGCTTTAGATAATGACTTGCTACGTGTATCACCAAAGGAATTATTAATTTCTGAAAAGCTCATTGAAGATAAGAAAATCAGGTCAATTTTAAAAAGCTATAAAATATCAATTACACAACATGCTCAGAGTTTTTTTGAGTATAATAAATCCTATAGAACGTTGTGCGAATTTTATAAGATTAGAGAACTTGGGGTCATAGGAAATTTTAGCAAAGTGGAGGTTATAGCCTGCGGTGTGCTGCTTGAATATGTGAGAGTAACTCAAAAAGGTTGTATTCCAAGGCTTGAACTGCCAAAACCATACAAGCAACAAAGTTTTATGCTCATCGATGCTTCAGCAAGGAGAAATCTTGAATTATTTTCAACTCAATTTGGTGAAAGAAAAGGTTCACTAATTTCAGTTATTGATCACACAGTTACAGCTTCTGGTGGACGTTTGCTTAAACAAATGCTCGCATCACCACTTGCTTGTTCTAAAGCGGTTAATTTAAGGCTTAGCACTGTTGAGTTTTTTGTAAATCACCACAAGTTGCGTAAAAAGGTGCGAGAAATACTTTCTAGTATTCCAGATATTGAGAGGTCGTTGTCGCGTTTGGTGATAGGGCGTGGTTCACCAAAAGATATTAATTTATTGAAAGTGGGTCTTGGAAAAACGTTAGAGTTGTCTGAGTTCTTATGTAAAATTGAATCCGGCAAGAATGAATTTCTCTTGCGACGATATATTATCCCAGTGTCAAACGCTGAGATTAAGACACAGATTTCAGCATCAAGCTCTAGAATGACAGTAAAACCAGGTGAAGATGAACTGAGTGCAATACATAAAAGCCTTGGCAATCATAAAGAATTATTTGAGCTTCTAAACGATGCTGTGCTTGATAATGACTTAAATTCGATAAAAGAAGGTGGGTTTATTAATCCACAGTATAATCGAGAATTATCAGAGTTATCCTATGTGCTCAATAATGTTAATAAACTGATAACTAAGCTTCGTAAATCTTATTGCGATCTGACTGGTATTGCCTCACTAAAAATAGTGCACAATAATATACTTGGTTATTATGTCGAAGTGTCAACGAGTCATAAGTTAACTTCGAATATATTTATTCATAGGCAGAGTTTAGCGAATAGCATACGCTATACTACTAGTGAATTGAAGGAATTGGAAAATAAAATTTTTGCAGCGCGTGACGCTATAATTAACTTGGAAATAAAAATTTTTGGTGAACTATGCAGTAAAATCGCTAAAGAATCTGAGAAGATTGCTCTTGCCGCAAATGCTTTAGCTAAACTGGATGTTAGGACTTCATTTGCAGAGATCGCAGTACAAAATAATTACGTAAAGCCCATTATTGACGATAGTAAAGAATTCAACATCTATAATGGAAGACATCCAGTAGTTGAAATTGATGGTAAATTTATTGCAAATAGTATTAATTTGGTTGGTATGCATCTAATCACTGGTCCCAATATGGCTGGGAAAAGTACTTTCTTGAGGCAAAATGCTCTCATTGCAATTCTAGCTCATATGGGTTCATTTGTACCAGCAGATAGTGCGCACATTGGAGTAGTTGACAAGATATTCAGCAGAGTTGGTGCGACAGATAATGTAACGGCTGGCTATTCCACCTTTATGATAGAGATGCTTGAAACAGCAACTATAGTCAATCAGGCAACAGAACGTTCCTTAGTGATACTTGATGAAATTGGCAGAGGTACAGGAGTATATGATGGATTATCTATCGCTCAGGCGGTGATTGAACATATTCATGATGTAAATAAGTGCCGCGCTATTTTTGCAACTCATTATCATGAACTAACTAAAGTAGGTAAATATTTAAAAAATATAAAATGTTTCTGTGTAAAAGTAAAAGAATGGAACGGAAAAGTCGTCTTTTTACATGAAGTAGTTGAGGGTATTGCAGATGAGTCATATGGAATATATGTAGCAAGACTTGCTGGTTTTCCTGATTCTGTGCTGGACAGAGCAAGTGCAGTATTTAAGGAGCTAAAGGCCTGAGAAGTTTATTGATTATGCTATTGTTAAGTTTCTAATGTAAGTTTTTCTATCATAGTATACCTATTTAAGTTCTTCTAATATGGTTTTGATCTATTGATAAGTATGTTGCAATAAAGTATAACCCATTAGCTAAGTATCATTTAAGATATGAAAGTTTTTTGGGCAGTCTTAAAAAAGGTATTGGGTATAGTTTTTCCTGCTAAAGTAATAAGCTCTTTTTTAGGGGTAGGGTATTTACCGAATTGGCAGAACTATTGGTCTTCTTTTTTAATATTACTTATTACCGATATTATATTAGTTCTCGTATACGGAATCAATTTCATACTATATAAGATGCCATATTCAGCTATAATTATAGCTGCTATTTTTGCGAAGTTAGCGATATGCATATCGGTACTACAATTAGTTGGGATATCTATTTTCCATATTCAAAACCCTTCGGCAAATAGTAGCGAGAATATAGTGATACAAATAGCGTCAGGGCAGGTACTGACTATTGCGTTTTCGATGCCAGCAATAATGTCAATTTATTATGCTGTAAGTAGATTGTATGGAAGTATATGTAAAGAAATATTTCAATGTTCGTCTTGGTTTAATAATTTTGTGCACTTGTTCTTTTTCTTTATGATACCTTATGCATTTTTTAATGTTGTGGAAGTGATAAAACCTTGGCCAATAAGTTCGATACAACTTAATTATAACAATGCAATATCAATCACGTTTGAGGGGATTTTTCATACGTTTTATGCAGTAATTTTGCTGTATTTGACTGCATTTATATTCTGTGATTTAACTATGCATGATGCAATTGTTCTAAATAAAAGCATAATTCAGTATGCGAAAGAAAGCTCAGCAGTTTTAGGTTACTATTTGTGTGACACTACAGAAAAATAAATATTGTATAGTATACATATTTGCTTATATATTTAGTGTAAAAAGTGTGCAGTTTATGTGGATCTACAAAGTATAATAAAAGAATTGCAAGATTTTTGGGCTAGTGAAGGATGTACTATACTTTATCCATATACGTCTGAAATTGGAGCTGGAACATTGCATCCTGCAACAGCTATGGCAGCGGTTGATGCAAAACCAATGAAGGTTGCATATTTACAACCAGTGGTTAGACCGGCAGATGGGCGCTATGGTGACAACCCTAATCGTCTATATCAACATCATCAGTACCAGGTAGTGATAAAGCCTTCTGGAAATAACTTGCAGGATATCTACTTGAGTAGCCTAAAGGCTCTTAGTATATCTACAAGGAAATATGATATTCAATTTGTTGAAGATGATTGGGAAAATCCAAGTGTTGGTGCATCAGGACTTGGGTGGGAAGTTATATGCAATGGAATGGAGGTGACACAACTTACTTATATACAGCAAGTAGGAGGCATTGATTGTAAAATAATTCCTGGTGAAGTAGCGTATGGGCTGGAACGTTTAGCAATGTGTATACAAGGTATAGATAATGTTTTTGATATAACTTGGAACGACAATGGTGTAACTTATGGAGATATTTTTAAGCAAAGAGAGTATGAATTTTCTTGCCTGTCATTAAACTATTATACTACTGAAGTAGCACAGCAGCAATTTGAAGATGCGGAAAAGTTGTGTCAATTCCTTATTGAAAAAAAATTGCCGGTAGCAGCTTATGACCAATGTGTTAAAACTAGTCATTTACTTAATCTGCTTGATGCAAGAGGTGTGCTTGATGTGAATGAGCGTACAGTATATATTAGCAGAGTAAGGGAGCTAACAAAAAAATGTTGTGAGTTATACATAAGTAAATAGCATATGTTATCGCAACTATTGTTTGAATGCCTTTCAGAAGAGATACCATCAAGAATGCAAAGTTTAGCTGTAGCTCAAGTTAAGAGTTATATTACTAATGCTTTCAATAAAAATAATGTGAAATTTGCCTCTATAGAGGTTTTTGTGACAGCACGTCGCATTGCTCTTTTTGTTAGTGATATAAATATTTCAGAGCTGAAAGGTTCTAATAACAAAATTAGTGGACCAAATGTCAGTGCACCGGAAAGTGCCATCGAAGGTTTTTTAAAAAAATATCAAAAAGATAGAAAAGATTTACTTATTCGAAAAGTAAATGATGGAGAGTTTTACTTCATTAAGAGAGAAAGCAGCTCATTTAACATCAAAGAATTTCTTAAAAATCAACTGGAAAAAATGCTAAAAGACTTTTCTTGGCCGAAAAGCATGAGGTGGAGCAAAGGAAAAGAAAGATGGGTTAGACCAATTAAAAACATTTTATGCATTTTAAATGACGAGATAATCCCTGTATTTTTTGCAGGGATTACGGCATGTAACACAACTTATGGTCATAGATTTCTCTCAGGTGGCGCGATGCTTACTGTTAAAGTACCTAAAGACTACTTTGAGTTACTAAAAAAAAATAATGTCATTCTCCAGCAAGATAAAAGAAAGCAATTCATACTGGATCAGATTAATAAATTCATAAAAGAGCAGAATTTACAACTTGAAGAAAATAATTATTTATTGGATGAATTAACGGGGCTTATAGAGTGGCCAGTTGTACTGTTTGGTAAAGTAAATCATGAAAAGTCATTTGGATTGCCAAAAGAGGCAATTCTTAGTATAATTAATACACAACAAAAATGTCTTGCTTTGAGTAATGGAAAGAGAATTTCGCACTTTGCTACTGTTGTCAATGTCAGCAGTGATGAAGTTATCAAAGGGCATGAAAGGATATTAGAAGCACGTCTTGCTGATGCGCAATTTTTGATGTCTCAAGATAGAAAGGAAAATCTTGATTATTATGTAAGAAAGTTAGACTCGATATTATCTCATGCTTATCTAGGTAATGTTGGAGAAAAAGTAAGGCGTATTATGGTTTTATCAAAGTATATAGCCATGTATGTTCCGCATGCTTCGTTAACTAAGGTTGAGCATGCTGCATATTTGGCAAAGGCAGATCTCGCAACATCAATGGTAAGAGAATTTCCAGAATTACAAGGAATAATGGGTGGATATTATGCCTCTTATTTTCAAGAAGATAAAGAAATAGTGGAAGCTATAACTGAACATTATAAACCAGTTAGACCAGAGCAAGAATGTCCTAGATCCCCTACTGCGATTGTTGTGGCTATTGCTGATAAAGTAGATAGTTTAGTTGGTTTGATTGCAGCAGGTGAAAAGATCTCAGGTTCATATGATCAATTTGGTTTACGAAGAACGGCAATTGGCATAATTAGAACAATACTTGAGAATAATTTGCATATTCCAATCAGACTATTGATAGATAAGTCGGTATCTTTATATTTAGAATTTGTATTTGCTGGGGATGCAGCATCAGTTGGTCAACCTAATAAGCTAAATAGGGAGCAGATTCTAGAACTTGTGCTTAAATTTTGTTTAAAGAGATTTAGGGTTATTTTAAAAAATAAAGGTGTAAGGCAAGATGTTATAGATTCAATATTATATAAAACTGATATTGATGATCTACTGACAGCAGAAAAGCAAACTATTATATTAGATTGTTATCTCAGTACTCCTAAAGGTGAGCAGATTCTGAATACTTATAGAAGGGTGAGTAATATAGTTAGCAAAGCAAAAAAAAATGACAATACTACTTATATCGCGTCTTATAATCAAGAGTTTTTGATTGACAATAAGGAGATAGCACTATCAAATTGTGTTGTAGCTGTTTATGAAAGAATTAAACAAGCAATAAAAAATGATCACTTCAGTGCAGCACTTGATGAGCTTAATCGATTTCTTCCACTTATCAATCAGTTTATGGACAATGTAAAGATTAACTGTGCTTATGATAAGCTAAGAGAAAATAGATTCTCTTTGCTTGCGAGTGTTATTTCCATTTTTCATTCAGTGGCATGTTTTAAACTTATACAAGTTAAGCAATGAATTATATCGTAAATGTTCAAGTAATAAAAAAGCAAATTGATTTATCTACGCAGTCTTGCGGTGTATATAAAATGACTGGAGAGAAGGGTAAAGTTTTATATGTTGGAAAAGCAAAAAACTTAAAATTAAGATTATCTAACTACCTTCGATTTGGAAACCTTTCTGAACGAGTTAAGGTTATGCTTTCACAGATTGTTAAGATTGAGACTTTTCTAACTAAGAATGAAATCGAGGCATTGCTTCTTGAGTCGCGGTTAATAAAGTCACTAAAACCTACTTATAATATTAAGCTTAAAGATGGAAAATCTTACCCTTATATAACAATTTCCAAACATGATTATCCTAGTATAGCACAACATAGAGGCAAACTTAAAAAGGGTGAATTTCATTATTATGGTCCCTTTACATCTGCTACTGCTGTTAAGCAAACTATATTGTCATTGCAAAAAGCTTTTCTCTTGAGAGGATGTTCAGATAAAAAGTTCTCCTCAACAAAAAGGCCATGTTTTGAGTATCATGTTAGGCGCTGCTCAGCACCATGTGTGGGTAAAATTGCAAAAGATGATTACTGCCAATCAGCAAAACAAGCACGGGATACATTACTTGGGAGAAACAATAAAGTGGAAGAGCAGTTACTTTCTATAATGAAAAAGTATAGCAATGAGCAGAACTACGAGCTTGCTGCTGTATATAGAGATCGGATAAAGCTGCTTAAGCAAGTTCAAATGCAGCCAATGGATTTTTCTTTTGAAAAAGATGCAGACTTTTTCAGCATTGCACGTAAAGAAGATTCAGCGTGTATTAATTTGTTATCGTTCAGAAATAAAGAAAACTACGGAAGTACTTCTTACTTTGCTGAAAATTGTAATGATCATCCAGATGATGAAATTTTGTCTACTTTTTTGATCAATTTCTATAACTCAGTTAATGTGCCTCCGGTACAAATTTATATTCCAGATTTTATTACAAATAGGAAAATTATAGAGCAAGCACTATGTAAAATTACTCACAAATCAATAAAGGTTTTGTACACAAAGAGTAATAAAGAACGTGATTTATTAGAGTTTGTTTTTAATAATTCTCAATATAGCTTAGAGCGAGAGCTTACTGATTGTAGAGATAGTCTAGAGAAACTCGAAAAGCTGAGTAAAGTTTTTTCGTTACCAAATGTTCCAAAACGTATAGAGGTTTATGATAATAGCCATATATCTGGAAGTCACCAAATTGGTGTAATGGTTGTTGCAGGACAGGAAGGTTTTTTAAAAAGTGAATACAGAAAATTTACTATAAAAGGGGAAATTTCAGGTGATGACTATAAAATGATGAGGGAAGTGTTAACCAAGCGTTTTTCCGGTAAGATAAAGGACATAATCCCTGATTTTCTCTTAATTGATGGCGGGCCTGGGCATGTTTCCACAGTGCAGAATGTGTTGCAAGTATTGAAAATAGATGTTCCTTTTGTTTGTATGGCAAAGGGTACTTATCGCAATGCGGGAAACGAGAGATTTTATATGTTAGGTAAGGAAGAGTTTACTCTGGAGAATGATAGCAAGGTCATGCTTTACTTACAATTGCTTCGTAATGAAGCTCATCGTTTTGCAATAGCTTCACATAGAAAAAAACGCGATAAACAGTTTATAAGTTCATAATTAAGAGAAAGTATTTAGCGTTGGTAACGAAAAAAGAAAAAGCATTATGTTCTTATTTTGTTTTTTTAGAAAATATAAGCAAAGCTTCTCTAGCTGAAATTTAAGATGTAGCTAGAATTAGCAAGGTGTTAACGGAAGTTAACTTTGAACACTATAAATGCTAGTAAAGGTGATGAGCGCTTGTGTATATAAAACTAACTGATGCTGCTTGAGTGATAACCTAAGGAATGGTTTGAAGTGATGAGTTCCATTACTACGTGTTAACAGTTAAGATACTATTACAGTATAACATATAGGAATTTTTTAGCTATAGAAAAACTATTTAATTGCATTTATCTTATCTAGCGTTCGTTGTAAAATAATACATGCGGAGATTTTATCGTCTATTTTTTTTGATTTTGTGATTGATACTCCGGCAGTCTTTAGTGTATGAATTGCAATAAATGTTGATAAGCTTTCATCTTGCAAATATATATTTACTTTATATTTTTTTACCATTTTGGTTGCAAACTGGATGATGGTTTCATACCATTCACTGCTTTTTCTATTTGTTTCTAGTGGTAGCCCTATTACTACTGAACCAGCTTCATTTTCTTTGAATACTCTATTTAGGTAGCCTAAATCTTTGCTTATATTTTTTCTATTATATATGCTATGAGCAGTAGCTATGAGTTGCGTTTTGTCACTAAATGCTATTCCTATTTGTTTTTTCCCCATATCGAGGCACATTACGCGCTTGTCTTTTGGAATGGATTTTAAAAATTCAGCGGGATTTTTATGCAGCATTTATTGACATGATAAGCACTCATCATAATCAATATCTGTTTTTTGGTGTAATATTTCGTTTTTTTCGGATATATCATGTGAAACCTTGTCGGCTCTTTGTATTGACAGTGATCTACAGTAATATAAACTTTTTAGATTTTTTTTCCAAGCAAGCATGTGTATTTTGTGTAAATAGCGTTTATGTATATTAGGAGGTAGAAACAAATTTACTGATTGAGACTGACAAATATATGGAGTTCTATCGCTTGCATGTTCTATAATCCATCTTTGATCAAGTTCGTATGCTGTTTTAAATGTTAATTTTTCGTGCTCGTTAAGAAAGTCTAGATGCTGTACGGAACCTTCGTTTGTTGAAATTGAGGACCATACTTTGTCATTATCTTGATTTTTTTTTGCTAATAATTTTTGTAAGAATTTGTTTCGCACTACAAATGAACCTGTGAGTGTTTTTTGTGTGAATACATTTGCTGCATATGGCTCTATCCCAGGGGAGGTGTTACCTGCGATAATGGAAATCGAAGCAGTTGGAGCGATAGCGAGCTTGTGTGTAAACCTTTCCATTAGATTGATTTCTTTAGCATCAAGGCATGCTCCCTTTTCTTCTGCTAATTTTTTAGAAATTATGTCTGCTTGCTCACGCAAGTGCTTAAATATCCTTTTGTTCCACTGTTGTGCTGTTACTGACTCAAAAGGAACCATTTTGCTCTGTAAAAATGAATGAAAGCCCATCACACCAAGACCAATACTACGCTCTCTCATTGCGGAATATTTTGCTCGCTGTATTTCGTTTGGTGCCTTATTTATGAAATCCTCAAATACATTATCAAGGAAGCGCATTATGTCCTCTATGAAGAATTCACTGTCTTTCCATTCTTCATAGTATTCAAGATTTACTGATGATAGGCAGCATACAGCAGTGCGTGGTTTGTTTAGATGGTCATAACCTGTGGTTAAAGTAATTTCACTGCATAGATTTGACATCTTAATGTCTAAATTGAGTTTTTTGTAAGATTCTGGCTTATTGTTATTTATTGCGTTGAGAAAAATAATATAAGGCTCTCCAGTTTCGACTCTTGCTATTAATATTTTAACCCATATATCACGTGCTTTAACAGTTGAAATGACTTTGTTACTGTGAGGGCTAATTAAATCCCATTCTAAATCTCTTTCAACAGCTTGCATGAATTCGTCGTTTACTATTACAGCGTGATGTATATTTAATGCTTTGCGATTTGGATCACCTCCTGTTGGCTTGCGTATATCAAGAAACTCTTCTATTTCTGGATGGGATACAGGAAGGTAAACTGCTGAGCTTCCTCTTCTTAATGATCCTTGACTGATTGCAAGTGTTAGAGCGTTCTGTACTACAATAAATGGTACAATCCCAGATGTTTTACCACTGCCCTTTACACTTTCGCCAATTGAACGTAGATTTCCCCAATAACTACCTATCCCTCCTCCACGTGCAGCTAGCCAAACATTTTCATTCCATAAATCAACTATTCCCTGTAGGCTGTCTTCGGTTTCATTAAGAAAACAAGAGATAGGTAATCCTCTGTTAGTGCCGCCATTACTAAGTATTGGTGTTGAAGGCATAAACCACAAATTGCTTATGTAATCATAAAGACGTTGCGCATGCTCCTTATTATCTGAGTAGTAGCTAGCAATACGTATAAAGAGATCTTGGTAACTTTCATTTTCTATTAGATACCTATCCAATAGAACTGCTTTTCCAAAGCTGGTCAGTTTAACGTTTTTTTCGTGATTAATAGTAATATTACTCATGGATTCCTCTTTTGTTTTATTGTACATAGAAACTGCTTTGAGCAATAGTAATTTTTAAGTTATGGTTTCCGGTTTTTTTTGTAGATGCTGTAGCGCAAATAAGATACCATCAACCTGACTTCCATATATTTTACAGTAACTCATATAGCTTATTTGCATATTTATTTCTTTTGCAACACTTTGTATATAACTTTCTGAGTGGCGAAAGTAATCTCCTTTATTTACAAAATCAATACCTTCACCTTCCTTTCTTCTTACTAAGCATATAATCACTCCTTTTTTACTCGTAGATTTCTTTGCTAGTTCCAGCTCTACTTGAAAGTCGTGTAGATAGTGTAATACTTCGGCAAAGATGATGATATCATACAAGCAATTCCTTTCTTGTTTAAGGAAATCTGTCATTTCCATGTGTATTAACTCATTATAAACAGGTTTACCCTTTATAAAGCACCCTCTAGCAATATTTAGCATTCTGTTTGAAATGTCAACTCCTATTATGTAATTTCCAATATTGTGTATTTTAAAGAAATGACCACATATTCCAGTTCCACAACCAAGATCAAGTATGGTAAGTGTGGAAGTTAAATCGTTAAAGGTTTTTACAATTACCATGTGTATAAGCTCATGGCCTCTGTATTGTTTAGCAATCAACCAATGTTCAACAAAGTACTTACCAGTGTAATCAAAATATTGTTTTATGAGCCTTTTAGGTAGTTTTGTAATAGGTGCTAAATTTGTCATTTTTTTTATGTAGTAGGACGCTTCTTCGTAGTTATTATCTAGTTTTAATGTCTTTGTTAAATAAGTGTAAGCCTTGTTGGTGTTTCCCATTGCAAAATGACATCTTCCAATGTTATACCAAACTACAGGTAAATTAGAACAAAATACGCTGATTAGCCAAAACCTCAGCTTTGCATCTGATATGTTACCATTATAGAAGTGATGTAAACCAATTTCAATGTTAGTGTTTAATAGATTTTTTGATTTTTTAAGGAGTGCAGCTGTTTCTTTATGAAAAGTATTATACTTATTTATAGCTAATTGTTTAGCTTTCTTAATGTTAAGCATACTGATTAACTTGCATATAAAACTTGAAATAACATTTATAAAGGATAGGTTACCTTTCATGCTTTAAACACCTTGTATGTTCACTATCGCTTTTAAACAACCTTGATTTTTAAAGTATTTTATACTGCAAAATATTTTTTTCATTGACTTTTATTATAATAACCCTACTTAAACGCTTATTTAGATAATAAATTTTGCTTACTTAGAGTTACAAGTATATATTGTTGCCAATATAAGTAAATATTTTGTGTAAAAAAACGTTGACATATTATTTGTTAGTTTCTAGTATATAGAAAGTTAATTTAGCTTTTAGATGTTTGACAAGTTTTATGGTAGGGATTAATTTAATCTCAGTTTAATTTCAATAATATTTAACTCTGCATATTCTGCATGTAGTCGAGTAAGTAAGTTATTAAGAGCACTTGATGGATGCCTTGGCGTCAAGAGGCGATGAAGGACGTGGTAGGCTGCGATAAGCTGTGGGGAATTGTCAGCAAGTTTTGATCCGCAGATTTCCGAATGGGAAAACCCAACTAGCTAAGCTAGTTATTACGTAATATGTAAAGCGAACTTGGTGAACTGAAATATCTAAGTAACCAAAGGAAAAGAAATCAACCGAGATTCTGTTAGTAGTGACGAGCGAAAGCAGAAGAGGCTAGAGATTTAAGAATAAGAATTAGAATACTCTGGAAGTAGTAACCATAGAAGGTGATAGTCCTGTATAAGTAGAAAGTTTTTAAATCCTTGAGTAGAACGGGACACGTGGAATCCTGTTTGAACGTGGGGGGACCATCCTCCAAGCCTAAATACTCCTTGACGACCGATAGTGGACAAGTACCGTGAGGGAAAGGTGAAAAGAACCCCGGGAGGGGAGTGAAATAGAACCTGAAATCAGGTGCTTACAAACAGTTGGAGCTCTATGTTTTTCCTATGAGAGTGATCTTATAGTGATTTGCATTAGGGTGACAGCGTACCTTTTGCATAATGGGTCAGCGAGTTAATCTATGAAGCAAGCTTAAGCCGTTAGGTGTAGGCGTAGCGAAAGCGAGTCTAAATAGGGCGTTTTAGTTTTATGGATTAGACCCGAAACCAGGTGATCTAGTCATGACCAGATTGAAGGTGTAGTAAAACACACTGGAGGATCGAACTAGTTAATGTTGCAACATTATTGGATGAGTTGTGATTAGGGGTGAAAGGCCAATCAAACTTGGAAATAGCTGGTTCTCTGCGAAATCTATTTAGGTAGAGCGTTGTATGTATGTTATTGGGGGTAGAGCACTGGATAGACTAGGGGGGTTCACTGTCTTACCAAATCTAACTAAACTCCGAATACCAATAATTAATTGTATAGCAGACACACTGTGGGTGCTAAATCCATAGTGAAAAGGGAAACAACCCAGATCACCATCTAAGGTCCCAAAATTACAGCTAAGTGGGGAAGGAAGTAGAAAAACCATTACAGCTAGGAGGTTGGCTTGGAAGCAGCCATCCTTTAAAGAAAGCGTAACAGCTCACTTGTCTAAATAAGTTTTTCTGCGCTGAAAATGTACCGGGGCTAAAGCTGTATACCGAAGATGTGAGTACTTATTGATTTTAGTTAATAGGTGCGGTAGCGGAGCGTTCTGTAAGTCTGTGAAGGTGGTTTGTAAGAACTGCTGGAGATATCAGAAGTGAGAATGCTGACATAAGTAGCGTAAAAGAGTGTGAAAAACACTCTCACCAAAAACCTAAGGGTTCCTACGTTAAGTTAATCTGCGTAGGGTTAGTCGGTTCCTAAGGCAAGTCCGTATAGGAGTAGTCGATGGCAATCAGGTTAATATTCCTGAACCTCTTAAGTGTGACGAGTTTTGTATTTGTATAGGGCTTATTGGATTGTCTTATGCTTAAAAGGAGCTCCAGGAAATAACGCTTATATTCATGAGGCCGTACCGTAAACCGACACTGGTGGGTGAGTAGAGTATACTAAGGTGTTGAAAGAATGATGTTGAAGGAACTCGGCAAATTATACCTGTAACTTCGGAAGAAGGGTAACCTGCTTTTAGGTAACTATTAGTAGGTGGCACAAAATAGGGAGTAGCGACTGTTTATTAAAAACACAGGACTCTGCAAACACGTAAGTGGAAGTATAGGGTCTGACGCCTGCCCGGTGCTGGAAGGTTAATAAGAGGGGTGCAAGCTCTGAATTGAAGCCCCAGTAAACGGCGGCCGTAACACTGACGGTCCTAAGGTAGCGAAATTCCTTGTCGGGTAAGTTCCGACCCGCACGAATGGCGTAACGATTTCTCCACTGTCTCCAACATCAATTCAGCGAAATTGAATTCCCCGTGCAGATGCGGGGTACCCGCGGTTAGACGAAGAGACCCCGTGCACCTTTACTATAGCTTTATATTGCTATTAAAAATGTAATGTGCAGGATAGGTGGGAGGCTTTGAAGTTATGGCGCTAGCTGTAATGGAGTCGACCTTGAGATACCACCCTTTACACTTTTGATATCTAACTATGTTTCATTATCTGGAACTAGGACATTGTATGGTGGGTAGTTTGACTGGGGCGGTCGCCTCCTAAAAGGTAACGGAGGCGTGCGAAGGTAAGCTAGAGCTGGTCGGAAATCAGCTTAATAGTATAATGGCACAAGCTTGCCTGACTGCGAGGCTGACAAGCCAAGCAGAGACGAAAGTCGGTCATAGTGATCCGGTGATTCTGTATGGAAGGGTCATCGCTCAACGGATAAAAGGTACGCCGGGGATAACAGGCTGATGGTGTTCAAGAGTTCATATCGACGACACCGTTTGGCACCTCGATGTCGACTCATCACATCCTGGGGCTGAAGAAGGTCCCAAGGGTTCGGCTGTTCGCCGATTAAAGTGATACGTGAGTTGGGTTTAGAACGTCGTGAGACAGTTCGGTTTCTATCTGCCGTGGGTGAAGGAAATTTGAGAAGATCTAACTCTAGTACGAGAGGACCGAGATGGATATACCTCTGGTGTACCAGCTGTTATGCCAATAGCATCGCTGGGTAGCTATGTATAGTTGGGATAATTGCTGAAAGCATATAAGCAAGAAACCCTCTTCAAAAAGATTTCCCAATTAAGGCCGTGGAAGACTACCACGTTGATAGGCTAGGTGTGGAAGTATGGTAACATGCGAAGCTAACTAGTACTAATAGCCTGATTGGTTTATTTGCTTTTTATATGCGTGTATGCAGTGTTAAATATTAAATTGAGTTAGAAATTTTTATTAACTTGGTGGCTATAGCAAAAATGAAACACCCGATCTCATTTCGAACTCGGAAGTGAAACTTTTTAGCGCTGATGGTACTTGAAAAGGGAGAGTAAGTCGCTGCCAAGTTTATGAAAATTTCTTCATTAATTGTGAGTTGCATAGATGTATTTTTATCTTAACTTTCTTGTTTTTACGTATCCTTGATCTTTTTTTATATCATTTAGTGTTGTTCCTACTTCTTCTAATTTACCTTCTTTTAAAGGAGAATTGCTGATTTCTGGTGATGTTATATTATCTGCTACCTTCTTTTTTAATAATTCTTCTTGCTGACGGAATGCTGACCTCCAGTCTGTTCCTGTTCCTTTAGGGAGAAATAAAGATTGGTACATCTTACCAAAGCCTATATTACTTACCTCTTTTGTGTACTCCACCATTTATTGCACCTATTAATTATTTTTAAAAACTTTACTCATGTTATCGTAAATAATATAGTTGTAAATACCTCAATTGAGGTTTTTTATTTTATTTTTTTTAAGCAAACAGTTAGATCTTTTTGTAA
This sequence comes from Wolbachia endosymbiont of Onchocerca volvulus str. Cameroon, assembly GCF_000530755.1. Taxonomy (NCBI): domain Bacteria; kingdom Pseudomonadati; phylum Pseudomonadota; class Alphaproteobacteria; order Rickettsiales; family Anaplasmataceae; genus Wolbachia; species Wolbachia endosymbiont of Onchocerca volvulus. The sequence goes on along the minus strand of NZ_HG810405.1, from coordinate 668,392 downwards.
GTTTTTATAGCTTGCTTGTATAATATTTCTGTGAGTTACTATTATATAGTAATACCCAGTATTACTTGCATTTAAAATGTTAATTTTAGCAAGCATTCGTAATCGCCTTTTGATTTTGTTTCTTTTTGTTGCTTTCCCAACTTTTTTGCTGATAACTAAACCTGTTCTAATAGTATCAATATACCTTTCTGGTTCTCTTTCTTTTACCGCATATAGTGACATGTAGAGTCCATGGTAAAAAAAACTACTAGGTACTAGCTTATTTTTAAAAGCAAATGAGAAGTCTTTTTTTTTATACTTGATAACTTGACTATGCACATAGTTTTTTGCATCCTAATGAGCGACGTCTGTTGAGTATTTTTCTTCCAGCTTTTGTTGTTATACGTGAGCGGAAACCATGTCTGCGTTTTCTTATCAGATTTTTCGGTTGAAAAGTTCTTTTCATTGTTTTTACAAAAGTATTTAATTATTTTAATTTTGTTTTACTTTATTGTCAAATGGTATTTGCATTGTATATACTAAATACTCTTAAAAATTGTATTTTCGTAAAATAAGGTTCGAATATGAGTAGATGAATTCGGTGACAACAATCCTTTTCATACCTACACTACTAGTTCTTTTGTTTTATTTTAGTAAATTTCAACAAATAAATAAAGTCAAAGTTTATTTATATCTTAGTTGTATATGGTTGTTAACCTGGTCATTAATATTCTGTAGTAATTGTCTTATAACTTCTATCGCTATAGCGTCACTTTTTTTTATGTTTGCTTTTGTCTTTAAATGCAATAAGATAATCAAGCTTTTATTATCCATAGCTCTTGCTATATCGTTTTTTATCACTTTATTTATAATGTTATCTATTCTTACTCAATCTGTTAATTTTTTTAGAGAAGTAGCTATTTCAGAATTTTTATTTTGCTTAAAGTGGAGTCATAGTGCAGTGACTATTAATGGAGAAAAAATAGGATGCTTCGGTATAGCTACACTTTTGGTTGGCACATTAGTTGTAACTATTGTAGCAATGGTAGTTGCTGTTCCTCTTGGTTTATTTTCTGCAATATATATTAGTGAGTATGCGAGTGGAAAAGTGCGTTATATTGTTAATACAACTCTGCAAGTTTTATCTGCTATTCCTACAGTTGTATATGGATATTTCTCGGTTGTATTTTTATCTTCTTCTGCAAAACAGATAGCAAGTTTTTTTGGTCTAAGTATACACTCGGAGAGTGCATTGGTTGCTGGTTTATCAATAGGGATAATGGTCCTTCCTTTTATTATTTCTTTGTTAGAAGATGCAATTAGGTCTGTTCCAAAGAGTTTACGCTATGGCTTTATGGCGTTAGGGGCTACTCCAGCAGAAACTGTATGGCACATAATAATACCCTATGCAATGCCTACGATTTTGAGTGCAATTCTGTTGTCAATTTCGAGAGTGATAGGTGAAACAATGATAGTGCTAATGGCTGTTGGAATCAACTCAAACTTAACTTTCAATCCTCTTAATTCAGTTACTACTATTACTGTGCAAGTAGCTACGCTACTTACTGGAGATCAGGATTTCAGTAGTGTGCAAACACTTGCTGCTTATGCGCTTAGTTTAGTACTATTTATTATTACTTGGCTATTAAATGCATTTGCATTGTTTATAATAAAACGCGATTAACGAACACTTTAATGTTGCAAAATTTCTATTAATAGCATAAGATTTATTTTCTTGATTTGGGGGAGTGTTATAAAATAATAGTGTTGGGTGGTAAAAATAAAAAGGTGAATATAGGTAGAACGGTTAAGGTAACTCAAGCAGTTGTTGATTTAAAATTTGAAGGCGAGTTACCTAAAATATTTAATGCTTTAAAAAGTAAACTAAAGTATAAGGGCAAGGAGTTAGTTTTGGAGGTTTCACAACATATAGGTGATAATATAGTCCGTTGTATTGCTATGGATAGTACAGATGGTGTATCAAGGAATGATGAGTTTGTTGATACAGGTGCACCAATATCAGTTCCAGTTGGGCGCTCAACTTTAGGGAGGGTTTTTAATGTTGTTGGAGAGCTTATAGATGAATATGGTCTCCTGAAAGGGAAGTATGATCTAGAGCCTATACACAGGGAGCCTCCAAATTTTACAGAACAGAAGATACAGGAAGAGGTTTTAGTTACAGGGATAAAAGTTGTAGACCTTCTTGCACCTTATTTAAAAGGAGGAAAAATTGGTTTATTTGGTGGAGCCGGTGTTGGTAAAACAGTTCTCATAATGGAATTGATTAATAATATAGCAAAAGCTTACAAAGGATTTTCTGTATTTGCTGGAGTTGGGGAAAGAGTACGTGAAGGTAATGACCTTTATCACGAGATGATCAATTCAAATGTGATAGATGTGAATGAGCATGAAAAGTCTCAAGCTGTTTTAGTTTATGGTCAGATGAATGAACCTCCTGGGGCAAGGGCTAGAGTTGCTTTAACAGCATTAACTATGGCAGAATACTTTCGTGATCATGAGAATCAGGATGTTCTGTTTTTTGTTGATAATATCTTCCGTTTTACGCAAGCTGGTTCTGAAATTTCTGCTTTACTTGGGAGAATACCTTCAGCTGTTGGGTATCAGCCGACACTTGCAACTGATATGGGAGCGATGCAGGAGAGGATAACCTCAACTACTTCCGGTTCTATTACTTCTGTGCAGGCGATATATGTTCCTGCGGATGATTTAACCGATCCAGCTCCAGCAACTACATTTTCTCATCTTGACGCAACTACAGTACTATCGAGGCAAATAGCTGAAATGGGAATATATCCTGCTGTTGATCCACTTGATTCAACTTCTCAGTCTTTATCTAGTGAAATCATTGGTGAAGAACATTATAGAGTAGCTTCTGAGATAAAACGCATACTGCAAACTTATAAATCACTGAGAGATATTATTTCAATACTTGGTATAGATGAGCTGTCTGATGAGGATAAAATTACTGTTGATAGGGCTCGTAAAATTCAGAAGTTTCTCTCTCAACCTTTTCACGTTGCAGAAATATTTACTGGTATGCCTGGTAAATTTGTTTCACTTTCTGACACTGTTTCCAGTTTTAAAGGGATTATTGAGGGTAAATATGATCACTTACCAGAGGCTGCTTTTTATATGGTGGGAAATATAGATGAAGCAATAGAGAAGGCTGAATTAATAAAGACTTAAGTTAACGTTGGAGCTAGAGATTAGAGATCATGAACACCTTTAAAGTGCAATTTTTTTCTCCTGATAATCAAATCTCATTCAATAAAGTAGTTTCTCTTTCAATGAATGGGCTTGAGGGCAAACTTATGATTTTAGCTCACCACTCTCCTTATTTAATTTATTTATTACCAGGTATAATCACTGTTAAAATAAGTAAACAGAAGGAAGAAAAGGTTGTGGTTGATAATGGTGTACTGGAGATTATAAATAATAATTGTAGCGTTATGACGAATCAAATTCAAGTTTTCGATTGTATAATTCATAATGAGGAATTGTTTAAAAGTAAAAGAATGAACATGCAATTAAATTATTTTAGTCAGTGAGTTTTTATTGTATATTGGAATATTATGGAAATTTTTCTTGATAGTGTTGATTTAAGTGAAATTGAAGAGCTAAAAGAGGTCATTGATGGTATAACAACTAATCCTTCTTTGATAGCAAAGTCTGGGCGTAAAGATGAATATGAAGGTTTAATAAGTGAAATATGCTCTGTTATAAAAGGGCCTGTTAGTGTTGAAGTTGTTGCAGATAATCATGAAGAAATGATTAAAGAAGGACTTAAATTAGCGAAAATTGCTAGTAATATCGTAGTAAAGTTGCCTCTTACATATGAAGGATTAATTTCTTGTAAAAAGTTGTGGACAGAGTATAAAATACCTGTTAACATTACATTATGTTTTTCTCCTGGACAAGCACTGTTTGCCGCTAAGGCCAGTGCTTGTTTTGTTTCTCCTTTTGTTGGTCGTCTTGATGATATAAACTATGGTGGTTTATTTTTAATAAAGGATATATGTACTATATATTCTAATTACGGTTTTGATACTAAAGTTCTTGTTGCATCAGTAAGAAGCTCAGCGCACGTGGTAGAAGCTGCAAAACTTGGTGCTCATTCAATTACTATGCCAGCAAAAGTGCTTAGGCAGTTACTTAGCCATCCACTTACTGATTATGGGCTTGCAATATTTGAAAAAGACTGGAGTGCAAAAAAATAAGTAATCGTAAAAATTTGCTAGAAAGGACGAAAAACTTATATTAGGCCTTAGCCATTTTATGGTCTGATGTTAAAAAACTTAGGTGCTGTCTGGTTTTCGTGCTAAGTTAACGATATATGTAATTCAAGGTTGTATAAACATGATGAACTTCTTATAGAGGAGAGTTAGCAAAAGTGTAGCACACATACAACAGAAATATATATATACCCTGCATATCTTGAAGAAGATACACTATACTTTTTTACTGAATTTTGTTGTTTAGTGGAAAAACTTGCAAACAAAAGTAGATTTTTTGATCTTAGAGTGCTATTCTGCTAACAGAATGGAGCTGCAAAAATGTGCTAAGCAATTTTTATTGATTTATTGAGCTCCTTTTCTATGCCTTTTAAAAAGGCTAGATTTTAATTATTATGAGCTGTTTTATAAAATTTAAAAACACTTAAGAACTTAAACTATCTGACTTTGAGGTTGGAATCATATCTTAAAGTTAGAAAATGTTTTGTTCTTAAATGTCTCTTCTTTTCCTTTATACTATTTACTGATTCTTAATTAGAGAAAAATTAGAACCATATGCTTTATTAAAGCTAAGATTAACCATTTTATCTTCACGCATCGTTTTTGCAAGAGGAGCTTGAGTTTTTATTTGCAAATTAATTGACTTTGATGATATCAATGATTTCATTCTATTTAGCTGATGGTTCGGCAAAGCTACAATTTTAGGTTTTTGTTTATCTGTATCATCATTAGATATCTAGATATATATAACCACTCTTCAGTAGTTCTGATTCCTCTTTTATTTGCTGGTTGGAAATTTGAAGGTGTTAGGTGTTATTTTCTTTATTACCACGATTGGAAGTTTCAACGGTAAGTTTCGTTACTGTAAATAATCAATACACCATTACTATGATTTATATAATGTTACATTTTATTCTTCTTTATTATTATATAATGTCTGCTTCTTGTAAATATGCTTTGAAGTGCAGCAATTACTGATATTATATCCTAAGATATCATATTGGCTACTGTTATTGTGTTTCGAGATATTGTAAGTATTTTCTGAATTGTTAATTATGATCATGGTTTTTGTACTTTACATATTTTTCTCCTCGCTTCGCATTTTCATCAATTTTTTTTTAAAATACTTTTAAATGTTAAATTAAACTTAAAGTCTCTTCTCTGTCTTTTCATTAAAGTTGCATATTCATTCTTATTTTTCTGATTTTCTATACTACTTAGTAGATGAGCGCACTCTGCCTTATTGAATTTTACTTTCGATTTTGACAAGAGATTAATAATCATTAAGTCATTTTCACAAGAAACTTTTCTATTAAAATATTTAGTTATAGGTAGATTTCTCTAATTGCAACCTCTGAAAAAAATTTCGATTGTAAATTCTAATAGAATTCACCTAGTTGCTTTTTTTTAAACTCATATTGATTCTATATTTATTAATGAGTAATTTTGCCAGCTCATGATTGAAATTTTTTGCAGCATGATTTAATGAAGTACTAACTTTTTGTACATATTTGTTCTATATCGAATGGATTAGATAGTTTTTAAGCAAAGTAAGCAATTGTTTTATAACTTCTTTTTGTCTTGTTATTTACTACAGCTTTAACTATTAGGTTATTCTTGATATTCATGGTGCTTTTTTTACTATTTAAGCTAATATATTACTGTAATTACATAGAAATTTATTTTTTAATTTGTCTTTTTTAGTGTGAGAAAGGAAGATTTGCTAAGGTTATAAAGAGTTGATTTATGCATTTTTCAAATTGCATCTCCTACATTACATAAATTGACTTTATTAACAAAGCTAGCTAATATCTAAATGAGTTATTGCTTAAATAGGAATCATGGAAACTGACATAGTAGTAATAGGTGCAGGACCTGTTGGAATATTTACTGCTTTTCAAGCGGGAATGCTCGATATGAGATGTCATATAATGGATATTTTAAATCAAGCAGGAGGACAGTGTGCCGCTCTTTATCCAGAAAAATCAATATATGATATACCTGGCTATCCTGTTATTACTGCGCAAAGATTGATTGAACAATTAATGGAACAAGCTTTGCCATTTGGCCCTGTTTACCATTTAAGTCAAATGGTGGAGAAAATCTCAAGTAATGAGAATCAAAGTTTTACTGTAGTAACAAGTATAGGTACAGAAGTGAAGTGTAAAGCTGTTATCATTGCTGCAGGTAATGGAATATTTGAACCTAACCGCCCACCTCTTAGTGGTATATTAGAGTACGAGAATAAGTCCGTATTTTATAGCGTAAATAAAATTTCTGATTTTCAGGATAAAACTATAGTTATTGCGGGAGGAGGAGATTCCGCAGCTGATTGGACTATAGAACTCTCTAGAGTTGCAAAGAGAATCTATGTGATACATCGAAGAAAAGAATTTCGTTGCACTCCTGAAACTAAAAATAAATTAGAATTACTTAAAAGTGATGGAAAAATAAAACTCATAACGCCATATCAATTACACGAATTAGTTGGAAATAATGGGCAATTGAATGCAGTGATAATAAAGAATATTGTTTCTAATGAAAAAAAAGGAATATACGCTGATTTCTTACTGCCATTTTTTGGCCTGTCGATGAATTTAGGTCCAATAAACAATTGGGGTTTAAAGTTGCAACATAGTCGCATAGTTGTTGACCAGACTACACTTAGAACTAATAGAGATAGGATATATGCAGTCGGAGATATAGCTACTTATTTGGGTAAACTAAAGTTGATATTAAATGGTTTTGCTGAGAGTGCTATGGCTTGTTATGACATATACAAAGTGATTCACAATTCTCCAGTTAATTTTCAATATTCAACTTCAAAGAGGATTCAAGAAAGAGCAAGTAATTTACTTTAAATAAAACTGCTATATAGTATTTTGTAGCTTGAATTTTGTATGAACATACCTAGCATAGAAAATTGTGATTTTCAGGGTAAGACTGTTTTGCTCAGGGTTGATTTTAATGTTCCTATAAAAAACGGAAAAGTTCATGATGCCACTCGTATTTTGAGAACGCTGCCGACTATTCAACACTTAATAAATGCAAGTGCAAAAGTTATTATTATATCACATCTTGGACATCCAAAAACTAAAGATAGTAGTCTATCGCTAAGAAACATAGTTGAAACCTTATCACAGTTGTTGAAAAAAGAGGTAAAATTTGTTGATGCTTGTATTGGCCAGAGAGTACAAAGAGCAATAAATGCAATGAGTAGAGGAGATATAATGTTACTAGAAAATCTAAGATTTTATAAAGGGGAGGAGCAGAATGACTTGAATTTTTCTAAACAGTTAGCATCTCTAGCGGATATATATGTAAATGATGCATTTTCTTGTTCTCATAGAGCTCATGCCTCTATTTCATGTATTACAAAGTTTTTACCTTCCTACGCAGGATTTTGCTTGCAAAATGAGCTAAAGCATCTTGAAAAAGTCATATTGTTTGATGCTAAACCCATTACTGCGATAATTGGAGGAGCTAAAATAGCAACCAAAATAAAAATGCTTATAAAATTAGCAGAAAAGGTTAATTATCTAATTCTTGGTGGTGCAATTACTAATAATTTTTTATTATTTAATGGAATGAGTATTGGCAAATCTTTTTTTCAAAATAACGTTAATGATCTTCTGCGTGATGCTGTTGAGACGGCAAATAAAAACAATTGCAAAATAATTATGCCTAAAGATGTCTTAGTTGCAATAAACTCTGATTATAGCACTGGCATTTTAAGAAAAACTGAATCTATTTTAGATAATGATGTAATTTTAGATATCGGACCTCAAACTTTAAGCATAATAAGCAGTGTAATAGCAAGTAGTAAAACTTTGCTGTGGAATGGACCTATCGGTGTTTTTGAGTATTCGGCTTTTGCAAATGGTACAATGGGGGTGATGAAGGTGGTAAGTAGTTTGACCCGTAAAGGGAAATTAATCAGTGTGGTAGGGGGAGGGGATAGCATATCCGCAATAAATGCTGCAGGTCTTACCGATAAAGATTTTACATATGTTTCGACCGGCGGAGGGGCATTTTTAAACTGGCTAAGTGATGATGAAATGCCAGGAGTTGCTGCACTACGATTAGCGTCAGATTAAGGTTTTTTAATTAATGGTACCGGTATAGTATAGGATTTGTTTTTTATATTAAAAATCATTATTTCAGTGACATGAATTGATAAGTTGGCTTTGAGGCATTCTTCAAAGTAAATTCTTCAAGCTAAGCTACATTTTCTCCCTTCTAGGTCTAGCTGCTTTTGATAAAGGCGTGTTAAGAGTTTGTGGAGATTGAATAGCACACCATAATTAAGAAATTTTAGTATTTTGCTTGATGTCTGCAGAGCATCGGGAAGTAGTGGAAAAGATATACAATATAATAGGCTCAATAATCAAGTGATTATACTACTGAATGCAGATCTAGAGTTATTCAAGGGTAAGTCAGACTAAGATTTGTTTTGCCAATAGCAGAATTGAAAAAGAGACTATATAGATATAAGGTTTGTCATATTTTTTATGGCGAGCTAAACAATGAATTAGGTATATGTGTTTTGTAGATAGGTATGTTGAAGCTCAGAAGATAATGGACGGTGTGATTTGAAATAATAAGTCTCTATGCAATAAGATAGAGTTGGTCAACCAGTTTATTCATTTGGAATAAAATATTTATGTGATGATGAGGAAATACTTTAATGCTGATGTGATATTTTAGTTTCTGCAACTAGAGAGTATTAAAGAAACTGGAAAAAGATTGAATGTACCTATATGAAATAGAGGATGACGATTATCAATCGGTGTTTGTGAAAAAAAAGTGGCGTTATACTTGCATTCTACTTTAGTTTTATACCATCATGTGATGATTATAACTGTAGTAAATCTTGATAAGCATATTGGTTTTTGAGAAGGTTAAAATAAACATTATTTTATATATATTAATTTATTTATATTACATAAATAGTTTTCGCAACTTGTTGAATGTTAGAACTACTTTAAACTTATAGTATAGTGAGCACTATTTATTAGTTTTATTTGCTTCTATAAAAATGACTTTAAGGATTTAAAATAAGAATCTGCTTTCTTTAAGGAATTTATTATTTTAGGTTCTGCACCGAATTCAAATTATGATAATAGAGATGGCAAAAAAGTGTTGATGGGGATGTACCATGCTGGAATTTCAACATTGAAAAGTACAAGGTTATGTTAATACTATAAGGGTATTAGTACAAGTTATTGTTAATAAAGATGGTATCATTGTTCTGATGAGTACATTAGAAAAATGATTATGGCATGTTGATATAAATTATGTGGAAATTCAATAAATATATGGTTGAAGAGCTACAGAAACTGAATAAATTATTCTGTCGGCATGTAAATTGTAAACACAAGGATTAAACCTTTTCAAAAGAGCAGATGTGGAAATCTTTTTTGCTAAAGAACGATTTTATACTTTATAAAGGGCTTTAAAATTAGAAAAGATATATAGTATTTTGTCGTGCTGAGAGTAGGAAAAATAGTGTGATAACCGGTCATTGAAGGCTATGGGCAATACATGAACCTGCTAATGGTTCCGTAGGCTGTATGTAGAAGATAGGGATAAATTTAAGACGCAGAACAAAAAAATAATGGTATTATATATGAGATAGATGATAAAAACAAAAGTATTTTAAAGTTTTTAAAAAAAAGATCAAACAACTTATTTCATAAAATATCATCTTAGAATGATAAAGGAAGTAATATAACCTATTCCTAATAGTGATATTGATTACTCTCAGGTGAATTTGATGAAAATTTTATGTAGGTTCGTCAATCAGTTTTTAATGTGTCATTTACTAAAGAAACTAAGGGAGAATGACTTCTTAAAGTTAGAGTGGGGGAGATATGTTTTACCTGAACTTTTAAGCGAGTATGATAATTATATTTTGGTAGATTCACATCTTTGAATGATAAGATTAAAAAATCAAGTTTGCAACCACCATTTTTGGATGGAGTAGATTACAAGTACTTATTGTTTTTTTTGCAAAATAAGAAAGTAGCATTTTCCCTGATAGTTGTTTGTGCTATATTGATATATAAGACTAAACTATATTAAGGTTTTTATCTCAATGGAATATACGATTTTTGTTTTATATGCTATTTCAGCTTAATACATTTGCAAAGTTAGACGTCTTAGAATGAAATATCATCTTTAAGTTTATAAGCCCTGAAAAGACTATGGAAATTTTGGATCTGATTGATGAGTTTAGGTCAGAAGTTTTACTTAATGCCTAAAATTTTGAGAAATGATGGCTTCAAAAATTTCAGGATACTTGAAGATAAGGAAGAATCTATATCTAATTATAAAAAAGTAGATATCTTGTAATGCTCTGTATGAAGCTATATTGTGAAGTATTTTGAAAGATAAAAGAAAAGGTTATGAGAAGATAGTAATTAACTCAGCTTATTGAACGGTGGTAGTGAGGTATAATAAATAAAGGAAATTGGATAGGATAGTTAGTAAAGTAAAGGCACTGAAGTTTAGTTTAAAATAACCTGATAAAACTTGAATTGCACTTCCAAGTGCTGACATCCATGAAAGCAATGTAACTGCACAAATTAGCAAATTTCTTATTATTTTTGGGGTTGTGTACTCATTTTCTAATTTGTGATATGCTTTTCTAGCGAAAATTGTTATTTTACCCAAATGCCAATTAACTATTCCACCAATGCTTGAGCCCAATACTCCAAAAAGTAACATAAGTAGTGGGTTGTAATATGACCTAAAATACAACATAGTATAAAATACAAAACCTTCGTATATGGGCAAGATTAATGAAGATAATAGATTATCTATGAATAGTAGTAGATAGTTTTCCATATGAACTTACCAGGTTGTTGTACCATCTTCGTTATCAAAAATTGTAACCTTCATCCTTTTTAACTGATCTCTTATTTTGTCGGCAGCATCATAATCTTTATTTTTTTTTGCTGCCTTTCTTAAATTTACTAATCTTTCTATTTCTCGGTGGTCTACGCCTACGGTAAACCACTCTTGATAACTTGATTTAAGAAGACCAATAAATCGTGCACTCTTAACAAAACTTTCAGTTAATTTGAGTTTTTTATGTTCATTGTTTGTTTTATTGATTTTTGTGGCCATTTCATGCAATATAACTAAAGCTTCAGGGATATTTAGGTCATTTTTCAAAGCCTCTATAAAATCTTTATATACTTCTGTATTGCTTTCATCAATGCTTGCTATATCCACACTACGTAATAACCGATAGAACTTGTTTAAAGTTTCTTGCGACTCCCAAATAATATCTCTTGTCCAATCGAGTGGTTTTCTATAATGAGTTTTGAACAATGCATGACGTATTACTTCTCCCTTTATTCCACTATCGAGCAAATCTCTTACTTTAACTATGTTAAATAAGGACTTGCTCATTTTTTCTTCGTTTACCGTCAGGAAACCATTATGTACCCAATATTTTGCAAACATTGACCCACTAAATGCAGATTTGCTTTGCGCAATTTCGTTCTCATGATGAGGAAATTGTAAATCTATACCCCCACCATGGATGTCAAAATCTTTACCAAGATATGCATATGCCATTGCCGAACATTCGATATGCCATCCAGGTCTTCCTTTTCCCCATGGACTATTCCAGTGACTTGAAAGCTTGTAGTCAATGTCGTTTGCTGGTTTCCATAGTACAAAATCTCCTGGATGCTTTTTGTTTTTACCAACTTTAACTCTGCTGCCATGATCTAATTCATCAATTTTTTTCCCTGATAAAGCACCATACTCAGGGTAAGATTCAATACTAAAATATACATGTTTATCGGATTCATAGGCATGATTAGATATTAGCAAATGTTCAATTAATTTGATAATGCAATCTATATTTTCTGTTGCTTTCGGCTCATGTGTTGGTTCTACACAGTTTAGACTTTTCATGTCTTCACGAAAAGCCTTAGTGTAATGTGTAGTTATACTTTCTATACTGCTATTTTTTTCACTTGCTGCATTGATTATCTTATCATCAATATCAGTTATGTTGCGTACATAGGTAACTTTGTCATAATGAGATTTAAGCAACTGAAATAATACGTCATAGACAATAGCAGCACGTGCATTACCTATATGTGCTGTATCATATACAGTTGGTCCGCAAACGTACATTTTTATATGACCTTTGTCGATCGGTGTAAAGAGCTCTTTTTTTTTTGTTGAAGTATTGTAAAGCTTAACCATATACAAAGCTTTTCAGAAAAGAAAACGCTCCAATTATGAGCTGTGGTCCTTCAACTATTACAACAAGGGTAAGTAATAAACCGCACAAAGATACTAGAACTCCCAATATAGAGAGAAGTCCATCTTTGCTCATAATGCCAAGTGAAATGAAAGTTGTACCGATTGCAGGAATAAAATTAGTTAAGGGCAGTGGAATGGCTATCGATAATGCACAAATCAACATTATAAAAGCTAGAATTTTCTCACCAGGTCCATAGAAAATGAAAGGTATTCTTGGTTTCATGAACTTTTCTATTTTTTTTAATGCAGGTGAAGTCCTCTCTACTACAAAAGCTAGTGTTGAAGATTGAAAGGATTTTCTTTCTAACCAATGCGGTATCCAGGGAGAGTGAAACCCGAACAAAAGCTGTAGTGAGAACAAGATTAAAGGTATAGAAAGTATAGTTGTATAACCAGGTGGAACAGGTATAGGTATCGATAGTGGTAAAGAGAAAATAATTATTAAAATACCAAAACCGCGTTCTTGTAGAGCTATTTTAATATCAAACAATGTCACTTTATTACTGTTATTAGTGTTGATATCTGCAACCTCTTTTAAAATATCGGAAACCAATTTTTTATTTTTAATTAGTCTCTCATTTTTTTGCACATTTATCCTTGGACAAAATTATCCCTTTTAGTTAGCATAATTATTGCTATATTTCAACATTCATTCTTCATTTATATCAGGGGATTCATCTTGTGCTAATGTGTGTTATAAAGCTTAACCACGTACAAAGCTTTTTATGAGAAAGTATTCCTATTGTAAGCTGTAATCTCTCTGGTTATCATAGTAGGGATAAGTATAACAGTGTGCACAATGATATTAAAAAAACTCCTAGTATAAAGAAAAGCCTATCTTTACCTATAATACCAGGCTAAATAAAAGTTGTGCCGATGCAGGAAGAAAGTGAGTGAAAGACAGTGGAAGAGCTATTATTACTGCACATCCAGAGTGAAAATAATATTAGAGGTATAGAAAAAATAGTTGTATAACTAGGTAAGATAGAACAGGTATAGGTAGGTAGTGATGGTGGTAAGGAGAGATGACCAATTAAGCCACATTTATGCAAAGCTGCTTTATAATGTTAAACTGAACAACATTATTTCATTGCTGTTGGTATTATCAGTACCATAATTTCTCTTAGAACATCAGAAGCTAATTTTTTATTTTCAGTTAGCTTCTCAGCTCTTTGTATAGTTAACTTTGATTAAAACTACTAATCTTAAACTAATGTAATTATCTTGTATTTCAATCTATATTTTTTAACTTAGCTGGGTTTTTGAACGAATGACACGCACTAAAGTGCGTGTCATGAAATGTGAGGACGCTAATGATCTGGTTCGTTAGATGACAGTTTCTCTGACTCCTTAAGTCCTTGTTTAAGGTTTTTAATGCCTTTTCCTAAGTCACCCATAACTTGTGGTAATCTACCTGCACCAAACAGAACTAAGATTATTATTAAAACTAAAAACAATTGCCATGGTCCTAAACTCATTTGCACCTCCATTTAAAATATTAAATATTAAGTATAAAAACTTGACTAAAGTCAAGTGACATATGGATTATACCACCTTTATTTAACTATAGATCAAAATTTTTCGATCTATTTTATAATAATTTTAGATTAGGTTTTTTCTAAGTAGTAACAAATATGTTGCAATGTGCTATCCTCAAGTCCTTGATATATATCGCTGGAAACTCCTGATTGAATAATTTTGCCGTTTTTCATTACATAGATAGAATCTGCAACTTTTAATGCTTCTTGTAAGTCATGAGTTACCATTAGCACAGGAATATTTTTACTTCTAAAAAGAGATAATACATGGTGTCTTGTTTGGCACTTAAGCAGTATATCTAAATTAGAAAACGGTTCATCAAGCAATACAACATCAGGATTTTGTGCCATTACTCTTGCTATCGCAACTAATTGTTGCTGTCCTCCTGATAGAGCATTAGAGTACATGTTTTCATATTTTGCTATGTCTAATAGCTTCAAAATTTCCAATGCAGTAAGATACTTTTCCTTTTTAGAAGCACTACGAATAGCAAAAGTTATATTCTCTATCACTGTTTTGTGAGGAAATAATGCGGAATGTTGGAAAATCAATCCTACATTCCTATGTTCTATTGCAATTGATGTATTATTACTTGCTACTAATCTGTTATTTATAAAAATGGTACCAGATTTTGGATTTTCTATCCCTGCGATTAATTTTAAAATCGTTGACTTACCACAGCCTGAATGTCCCAATAAACATGCAACATTTCCTCGTTTCACTTCAATATTTATATTGCTTAAAGCAAAATCACCCTGATTACCATAAGAGTAACTAATGTTATTAATTAGCATCAACTGAAACTATATTATTAAATATGATAACATTATACTCAAGAAATGTATAGGAGCGTTTTTATTGTTGTAAATTAGTTATGTAAGAAGGATTTAGAAAATAAGGAGTTTTTTACTATGACCATTTGTAAGTGATAGGGAATGGGACTATAGCTCAGTAGGATAGAGCATTGGATTCCTAATCCGAAGGTCGTGCGTTCGAATCGCACTAGTCCCACCATAGTACTCTATTGATTTATTATACTATTTTACGTTTTTAGAGAAAATTATAGTCAAACCTATGGCTATATAAAGATTGCAACTTATAGGTGCAGTATAAGTGGTATTATCCAAGTGGCAGAGCTGAGATCCAAGAAAATAGATTCTAGCATTACATTCTGGAATTACGCTATTTTTTGTAAAAGCAAATGTCCATTTATAATTGGCTAATTGCCACTATCTATCTCACTTATATGTTGGTATTTTAAGAGCTTTTAAGCACTTAAATAGGTACTATTTTATAGCGCTGATAGCTAGTAGATGTTAGGTCGTAATGTGAAAGACATATAGTGCACATAGTACAGAAAATTAAATATAACATGCATCAAATACATTAGTTTTTTGTCATTAGTTCACTACAGAGATTTTGCTAAGATCAATAAGTAGCTTCACTACCATAGCAAGAAGGTTAGCAAAGTTTGTCAAGTAGTTTTTATTATTACAAGTCAAACTGTTTTGAAAATATATCAGGAATTTTATCTATTATTTCACTCATGTTCACTTCAGATTGAAGTATACTCTGTTTTACCACTTTTTAAAATTGATTTAGCACCTAATCTAAGTAATATGTTGACAAATTTGCTGTTAACCACAACTCTACTGCTGGTTGTTAGGGTTCTGAGCCATCAAACTGACAATTTTATGTCTTACTTATGCACACATATTAATCCATGTTACATAGGTAATTTTATCAAGTAAATATGCTAGTTATGTTCTTAATATTTACTCTACAAACCTTGATATTACTGTTCACTCCTATACCCATTAGTATCAGTAAAAAATCTATATATTCTATAGTAATCCTTATAGTTTTTTATATCAGATAGTTTGTCAACAGCAAGGCAAATCAAAAAAATAGTGAGAATTAGTACAAACAACCTGACAGGTATTTCAAGTATACTTGATCTTCGCGTCTTTAGTTATTATTAGGATTCCAGCTTTTGTAATAATTTTTTGCTTTTTGGTTAGAATGATGTACATCTTTTGTGCTCGTCAAATTAGATGTATGTTTCACCTTTATTTTTTTGTCATTAACTGGTACTACATTATCAGTATAATGAATCCATGTGTGCCACTCTTGAGGTATTATTGTAGGTTCGGGAACACTACTATATATAACCCACCTTTTTCCTGTATCCGATTCATAGTAAGAGTTTTCACTCTTATCTCTTCCTACAAATTTACCTTTTCTTTGTAGTAAACATTTTATTGCATTAAAAATTTTAGATAACATAAAGCTATTAAAATAAAGAGTATTATATATACTAATACTTTAACAAAAATTTAATGCAATTACCAATCTTACAAGTTATTATACCAATAATTGCATCGATGTTTTGTTCTCTAGCAAGAGAA
The DNA here is from genome assembly GCF_000530755.1 of Wolbachia endosymbiont of Onchocerca volvulus str. Cameroon. Classification (NCBI taxonomy): domain Bacteria; kingdom Pseudomonadati; phylum Pseudomonadota; class Alphaproteobacteria; order Rickettsiales; family Anaplasmataceae; genus Wolbachia; species Wolbachia endosymbiont of Onchocerca volvulus. The sequence continues at coordinate 651,924 of NZ_HG810405.1, read as the reverse complement.
CATAAGTTATCCTGGTTTATCTCTTTTACTACAACAGCAGCTACTTTTTTTATTTCATTAATACTACTTATGAAAGCTTATAATGGTGAAGTTGTAATTTATTACCTTGGAGATTGGGCTCCTACCTACGGAATAGAATTAAGGATTGATATGTTGAATTCCTTAGTTTTAACTTTAGTAAATTTTGTAGCTCTGATAAGTGTTCTTTATAGTTTTTGTGTTAACAAAAAAGAGATTAGCAAAAATAAGATAACTGATTTCTACTCTTTGTTTCTGTTATGCTTAAGTGGATTGCTTGGGATTTTGGTAACAAACGACATATTTAATCTCTATGTTTTTTTAGAAATTTCGTCTCTTTCTTCTTACGTGCTAGTTTCAATGGGAAGAGATAAGAAAGCTCTAGTTGCAGCGTTAGAATATCTGATTAGTGGAACGATAGGTGCAACGTTTTATTTGTTTGGTATTGGGCTTTTATATTCTATGACAGGTACGCTCAATATGTCTGACATGGCTGAGAGAATAGTACCGCTATATGATAATAACATCGTAAAGCTTGGCACATTATTTGTTTTTGTTGCTCTTTCAATCAAGATGGCACTATTTCCATTGGGTAAGTGGCTAGTTAATTCATACAGTGAGGCGCCAAGTTTCATTAGTATATTTTTTTCAGGCACAGTAACCAAAGTTATGATATATGTTTTTATCAGGATCTTTTATACTGTTTTTCATCAAAATTTTTTTTTATTTAAACCGCCATTAGACAACGTAATAGTTACACTTGCGCTTTGTGCTATTGTATTTGGTTCGATATTTGCAATAACTGCGAAAGACATGAAAAGGTTGCTTGCTAATTCCAGTATTAGCCAGATTGGCTATATAATTTTAATGCTGAGTTTAAACTCGAAAGCAGGTTTGTTTGCAGCAATTCTCCATACAATAAATCACAGTATAATAAAGACGTCTTTATTCATGACAGCTGGATGTATTTCTTATAAATTTGACTCAACAAAAGTAGAAAATTTGTCAGGACTTGAAAAATCAATGCCCTATATGACGTTTGCGTCTACTCTGCTTGGGTTAGCGTTAATTGGTGTGCCTTTAACAAGTGGCTTTATAAGTAAGTGGTATATGATGAAAGCAATTATTGAATCTCATGCATGGGTTTCTCTTATAGTTTTTACTGTAAGTTCTTTTCTTGCACTAATATATGTATGGCAGATGGTAGAGAAAATGTATTTTGGAAATGATGCCACATCACGCGTTAGAATGATGCCTGGTAAGGCTAATGAGGTGCCATTACCTATGCTTTTTTGCCTGTTTTTCATGGCTATTTTAACAATAGTAATTGGGATATATAGTAATCCAATTCGTTTAGTAGGTTTAGTAGTTGAAAAATTGGTTTTTTGATTTTTACCTTTACTTTATATTTTACTATACTATAAGGTACTGGAGCTTTTGCTATGGATAGGTTGAAGAAGGTTCATTGGTTGCTGGTCATTAACGTAATAGCTCTATTTTGTATTGGCATTATTGTTCAATATTCTTCTGCTGGAAGAAAGTGGATGCCATTCGCAATTCATCAATTAGTTGTATTCTCTTCTTTTTTTTTACTGGCTATAGCTATGTCGTTCATAGAGCTGAATTTTTATTTAAAGCATGCTTATTTTTTTTATATAGCAGCAGTGATTGCATTATTAGTAGTTAATTTTTCTGGTTCGTTTATAATGGGTTCAGCAAGGTGGATAAGAATTGGTTCAGTTAGTTTACAGCCATCAGAATTTGCGAAAGTGGGATTAGTGCTTGCACTTGCTCGCTATTTTAGTAAGCAAAGTGTATATAAAATGATGGAATTTCAAAAACTATTTAAGGCGCTTATAATTATTTTTTTGCCTGTGTTCTTGGTATTAAAACAACCAAATTTAGGCACAGCTGTAATAATGTTATTTATAGGGACATCAATTATATTTACATCAATAATAAAAGGGTCACATTTAATAATTTTTGGAATATTTAGTATTTTTGTGATGCCAGTCATTTGTTTTTTTTTACGCCCTTATCACAAACAAAGGATACTATCGTTTTTGGATTCATCAACGGATCCGCTTGGAATAGGTTATAATGCACAGCAGTCTCAAATAGCTATTGGTTCAGGGGGTTTGCTTGGTAAGGGCTTTGCTAATGGAAGTCAAACTCAGCTTGGATTTTTACCGGAAAGGCGTACAGATTTTGCTTTTGCAGTACTTAGCGAAGAGTGGGGGTTTTTAGGTAGCATAGTTTTGATTCTCCTTTATACTACGTTACTTGCTATAATATTCTCTGTTGCCTACAGATCAAAAGTTTACTTTTCTAAGTTATTATCTATAGGAATTTTTGCTTTTTTTGGTGTTCATTTCTTCATAAATATTGGAATGACAATAGGTCTTTTACCTATAATAGGAGATCCATTACCATTTTTATCCTATGGAGGAAGCATAACTGCTTCAAGCTTGATATGTATAGGATTGCTACTTAATTGTATAACTTCTGAAGAAGATTTAAGGCTAAGCTCTCGATTTTATCAGTAGGAGGGCTCGTAGTCTAAGATATAATGATATATATATTCTTGTTTTATGGGTCATTTATAGCTAACCTTTAATTATTCTTCACTGGTATAGGCTTTTGTATAATTTTTGGCAACGCTCCTAGGCATATATAACAAGTTAGAAACGAAAAATTATCGGACAAACTTTGCTAACTCCGTTACCGTAATGCGCAAAGGTATTCAGTTATCTTTAACTTGTGTAGGTTGAGTGACAGGATTATTACGTAATTGATATCTTATATTTGATTTTTTACACTATGTATACCTTGTGTCTTTATTATTTTATCTGAACTTTTAACTTTTCAAGCTGAAATACCCTTATAAGTTGTTTAATGTAGCATAAAATATCGATTTGCAAGGTTAGAGAGAGTGAAAAGCTCTACCTATCAGTTCTTTTCCCTTTTTCTGCTTAGTAAGTTTCTTGGCATTTAAGCTAAAAAGTCTATTGCAAGTTTAAGAGTCTTTAAATTGCAGTGTTTAAGACTTTTAAAAACGCCAAATTGAAAATAGATACTGATTGAGGTTTCTTTTGTCTTTTTTATCAGGTAAATTTCTTAAATATTTATAATTAAAACAATTTAAAAATTCAAAAAAATGTTATTCTAGTGCATAACGCTTGAGTCTACTGGTTTTTTAATTGATGAAATTGAAAGATTAAGTTCAGCTTAACTAGATCTTAGAGGTAAAAAAGGTAATTTTGATAAAACTTTTTTGTAGTGTAAGCCTTTTTATGCTCGAACTGTCAGTTTGCTTTTTTTATATCCTAATTTAGGACTTATTGAATCCTTATATGAACTGATTTGTTTTTATATTTTTTGTTTACTTCCTTAGGAGAGGTTAGCTACTGCAATATATACCCTTATTACTACAACAAAAGCTCTAAAGTGGTAAACTAAACACTAGAAAATTCCTTTGTTAACTTTTTTTCTTGTGTAATAAATGGTAGCATGCACCTTACCTGGCTCTTATAAAGATTCACACCATACGTGGTTGCAGTTTGTATGCTTTATTTTCTTCCTTCTGAATTTACTTGTTTGTCCGGAGGTAGTAAGTAAGTTTTAGTGCAGTTATTACATTGTATCTTTACATCACTTAGTGTAAAGTGGTAACAAACCTATATTATGTGAAGCTATAAACTTATTATCAATATATAATAAATGGAAAACTTGCAACTAGATAAAATGCAGAATGATGTAGAAAATATTTGGAGAAATAGAAATGAACTTATTGACTGTAATGTAAAAATAACAGCAAGAGCTCTAGTTGAAGAGATAGTTAATCTTCTTGATTGTGGTAAAATTAGAGTAGCAGAGAAGCTATCAAACGGAAAGTGGGTGGTACATATGTGGGTAAAGCAGGCAATATTATTATACTTTCTTATTGAGGAAAGTAAAGCAGTAGGCAATAACAATTGGTGGTTTGACAAGACTAACAATAAGTTTAATGGATGGAATGAGGAAAAATTTCGCCAATCAAAAATTAGAGTAGTTCCTGGATGTTTTGTTCGTCAGTCTGCTTATATAGATACAAATGTTGTTCTTATGCCAAGCTTTATTAACGTTGGTGCTTATATCGGTTCGGGTACAATGATAGATACTTGGTCAACAGTTGGTAGCTGTGCGCAAATAGGAAAGGATTGTCATATTTCTGGAGGGGTGGGAATTGGTGGAGTTTTAGAACCTATTCAAGCTTTTCCAGTTATTATAGAGGATAATTGTTTTATAGGAGCGCGTAGCGAGGTGGCTGAAAGTGTTATAATAAGAGAAGGATCAGTTTTAGGTATGGGAGTTTTTATTGGAGCATCAACAAAAATTATTGATAGAGAAACCGGTAAAGTATTTTACGGTGAAGTACCTCCTTACTCTGTGGTAGTACCAGGATCTATTTCATCTAAAAATAACATTTCAACATATTGTGCAGTTATAGTAAAAAAAGTGGATGCAAAGACAAGGTCGAAAACTTCTGTAAATGACATATTGAGGGGTTAGGTTATATCTTTATAATAGATGCTACATTATATAGTAAATGGTATCATACAACTGTAAGCAATTAGCTGTAATAATTCTCTGTTAGTTAATTTCAATTTATTAGATTGAATCTTGTCTTTTATAGTTTAAGGATCAAGTTTTTATATTGCTTACTAGGTTTATATTTTCTTTCTCTATTAGAAAAACCTGTAATTTCTATAAATCCTATTTTTATCTATTTTTACAGAATAAGCTCTGTGGCTTTATGTTGCTTATGATCTGATTTACGTATAAGGTTACAGTCTAATCAAACTGGTATTTTTCCCTGTTTATATACTGTGAAACAGTCTTAAATACAATTGATATCACACACACCCTTCCTTATAAAATAATCAATCCACTAAGAACATGCTTCAGTTTGTCTTGTATAGAGTATTGTATGATGGGCATTCCTATTAATCATCGCTTTATAATAAGCTGCTAGATTTTAGCGTAATGTTCTTCCAATAAGTAAAGTTCCTTGGTTGTATTTGCTAAAATGTAGAATTAACATAATTAGCAGTCTTATAGTATAATAGTTATCACCTTTGGGTAGGGGGATAAATTATTATAAATTAATAATGCTTGGTATCTATGATGATTGAACATGGCACTTGTTTGCTGTCATGAATCTAATTACCATACCTAACACTCATAAGCCTTGGCATTGGTACATTCTCTGCTTCCACGAAATATGAATAATTGTTCGTGTACAAATGTCATGAATAACATTTCGTTCACATAATATGATGTTGGCTTTGCTTTAGATTTTCTACTTGCCTTATCAGGGTATGAAGTTTTTGAATGGCCTTTTCTTAGCAAGAGATACTTTCTTTACTGTTCATTGTTCAACTTGAGTTAAAACTATACAATGCCTTTGATCTTATTTTTATCTCTATGAGGGAGATAACAATTTTAAGGGCAACTGAATAGTTTAGTATAAATTTCATCAGCATTTAATTATATCTGTATTAAATTGCTTTTATGCTATGCTGATAAAATACAAATAATGTAACGTTTTATAAATTGGAGATTTGTATGAATCTTGGTGTAAGATTTAGATAACAAAAAATAGATACTAGGAATATAATATGCTATTTTTTGCTATTGCTTGTTTTACCACTATTGTTAATCACTGTTATGGCATATGCACATAACTCTGAAAAAGAGATTCCATTTTCTTTAGATAATTTGTGCAATTTTTGCAGGCTTTCTTTTACTTTACTAGGAATATTACCTCCACGTTCTCTTACGAGCCAGGAATCTTGATGGTGAATCGGATGAGTATCACTTTTTGGGTTTCCTATGTATATCGTAAAAGGTGAAGTTTGTCCTTTGAAGTCACATTGCACAGTAAATTTTTTTATAGAATTAGCCATCTAAAAACCTCTAATTTTCTTTTTGATTGATTTTACAGCAGGTGTAGGGGATGGCTTCTTTACAGGTTCTTGTCTGCTGGCAACATTTTCTTTACCTCTAAGAAATCGAAGAACTTCAGCTCTACTTGGTTGTGATTCTTTCGCTATTTTTGTTCCATGTTTTGCCATAATATTGGCATATGCTAGTACTTTTTTTACTACTTCTGAATCGCCGTTTAGCATTTGAACTAGTGCTTGAAATACTTCTATTAGAGTTAACCCATCAGTGCTTATAACCTTATTTTCTATAAAATTGACAGTTTCATCAAGTTTACATTCAATACTATCATCTGGGTTTATAAAAGTAGTATAATTGTTAATATCCTGATCGCTCATAATCGAAGCACTATTGTTAATAAGCTCTTAAAGTTTATACTATAGATATAAATACTCTACTAATTTGTATTGTGACACGCGATGATTAAACATTTATTAATATATGCTCTCTTATATATATAAATTAATTGATCAAAACCAAGGGTCAATACCTATCAGTGACTTTATGAATGCTGTTCTATACCATAAAAAACATGGCTATTATATGAATAGGTCACCACTTGGTAAAAATAATGATTTTATCACAGCTCCTGAAATCAGTCAATTATTTGGTGAGATAATTGCAGTTTGGGTAATGTATATGTGGGAAAAATTAGGAAAGCCGCTAAAATTTTCTCTAGTTGAACTTGGGCCAGGCGAAGGAACACTTATTCACGATATAATAAGAGTCACTAAAAAACACAGTAATTTTTTTAGATCAATGGCTATTCACCTAATTGAGATCAGCCCTACTTTACAGAAGATACAGAAGGGGAAATTAAAAGAATCAAATATTCATTGGCACGTAGATATTAATGATTTGCCGGAGCAGCCAACTATTTTCTTAGCAAATGAATTCTTTGATGCTCTTCCTATAGATCAATTTATGTATCATAATGGTGAATGGTATGAAAATAGGATAACAAGGCGGGATGATGGGGTATTGTTTCAGTGCCTAATACTAGAATCCAGAAAGGAAAAATCCTATGTTTCACTATTAACTACTCAAATGCCGGATGAAGAGCTTTTTAATGGTGCAGTGGTGGAAATATGTTCAGCTGGAATTGAAATATTCAAAAAACTTGAAGAAAAAATAGTTAGTAACAGAGGGGCTGCTATAGTTATAGATTATGGCTATGTATATCCTACATATAAAAGCACTTTACAGTCTATCAGACAACACAGGTATGCCAATTTTCTTGAAGATGTTGGTGATAATGATATTACTGCGCTTGTGAATTTTCAAGCATTGAAGGACGCATTAAAACACATAGAATGTGAAATTTTAACTCAAAGAGAATTTTTATATCTTTTTGGTATAAAGGAAAGGGTACAAACTTTAATCAAAAATGCAAATGATGAACATAAGAATAGAATTTTTAGTGAGTTTTTAAGGTTAACTGAAAATATGGGTACTCTTTTTAAGGCAATGTTAATCGGTAGTTAGTTAACATTCTATACGTTTAAAAGGCAAACTTCAGCTATAGTTCCGTAGTCTTCTTATACACTCGTCTCTACCAAGAGTTACCATTATATTGATGATCCCAGGTGCATCCATTGTTCCGGTTATAGGGGCGCGTAATGAGTGGTACACATCACTTATTTTAACATTATGTAACTTTGAAAACTCCTTGACTTGAGAAGGTAGAGAGTTCTTGTTCCAGTTTTCATGACTAATTCTCAAGAGAAATGACGCAAGTAATTTGATTGTATCGAGGTTAGATTTGACAATTTGCTCGGCCTCTTTGTTTAAATCAAGTGGTGGATCTTGAATATAAAACTGTGCTAAATCCAATAATTCGTTTAGGTAGCTTGCTCTTTTTTTTAGTTCCGTTAGCCCGTGTAGTAAATAGTTCTTTTTTTTATCGTTTAGAGTATTTTCTCTAAGAATTAGAGTCAGAATGTCTTTATTGTTCATGTTATTAATATAGTGATTATTTAAGTATTTCAGCTTTTTAAAATCTAGGCGTGCAGGTGAACGACCAATGTTTTCTAAATTGAACCACTCTACTGCCTGCTCACTACTGATAATCTCATCGTTTCCATGACTCCAGCCAAGTCTTAGTAAGTAGTTGCGCATTGCCTCTGGTAATATTCCCATTTTTTTATAATCGCAAATGCTTGTTGCACCATGTCTTTTAGATAGCTTATTTCCATTCTCCTGGTGAATCAGCGGTACATGTGCAAAGCGTGGAATATCAAAATCAAGGGCTTGATATATCAGTAATTGTTTAAAAGTATTAGTAAGATGGTCAGAACCACGTATTATATCAGTTATTCTAGTATCATGATCATCAATCACCACGGCAAAAATATATGTTGGAGTGTTGTCAGAACGTAAAATTACTATGTCATCAATTTGTTTGCTATTTACTTTAATTTGACCGTATATTTTATCGTTAACAACGATATCTTGTGAATCTGGGACTTTAAATCGAACAACAGGCTTTACATTTGGTGTTACATTGAAGCATTTATGCTTGTATATCTTTCCTTCTTCTCTTGCTTTTGCTTTCTTTTCTGCAACTTTATTTTCAGGGCAATAGCAGTAATACGCCTTACCTCTTTTGACTAAAAGGTTTGCAACTTCAACATACCTCTCTGTTCTTTTTGATTGGTATATTATTTCTTCATCATAATTCACATCAAGCCATTTCAGGCCGTCTATTATTGCATTGATTGCCTTTTGTGTTGATCGTTTCTTGTCAGTGTCCTCAATCCTTAGTAAAAACTTACCACCATGATGCTTTGCGTAGAGCCAATTGAATAAAGCAGTGCGAGCTCCACCGATGTGCAAAAAACCTGTTGGAGATGGAGCAAATCTAGTGATTATGCTTAACATATTTGCTGTTACGGTAATATAAATAATTATGGCTGAAATTTATGCTTATAACAATTTATAATTTATTTATTTCAAAAGATAAAGTCATATTTTTTATGAATTATAGTATATAACTTAATATTAATTAAATATAGAAGGGCATGTTATGGTTCAATCTAATGGCTTATTGACTTAATGCTATAAGAAAAGGAGATAAAGGTAAATTTGTCAGAATTTATAAAGAGAATGTTGTTTATGTAGCTAAGTAGGCTTGATGAAAATAGTAATCCATTTTTAAATATAGTGAATAAATGACAGAATCCTACACCTACTCAAAGAGGTTATGAAAGACTTAGAAAAAGGTGCCTAAGAGTAAGGTTTAAAAGGCAGAGGAAGCTAAAAATTAAGAGGAAGTGGAAAAAATTAAAGATGGAGTATATTGAGAATATATACAAAGAAATAAAGGTTATGTTAAGGAATAATTGGAGAGTGGTGTAGCACTATTTATTTCTCAGGTGTTATAAAATGGAGGGAAATTAAGTAGGCTACAAGCATAAAGAGTGGCTTCTATGTTTATATTTATATAGTAGGAGTTATAGCATGCATTACTGCCTTGTATTTGTTCTTATACTTTTTATTTTTTGGTTCTCAATATTTTGTACTAGCTTAAGTAGCTACAATAGCTTCTGAATGATCTGTATGTCTATGATATGAGGTTAGAGTTTATTTGTAGCAGCGACATAGAAATTTGCTTTCTCAATTTAAGAAAGTAGACTTATGCAGTGATGGAAAGAAAGTACTGTAAAATTTTAATAGCAAACAGGGGAGAGATTGCTTGTAGGATCATCAGAACTGCCCATAGAGTAGGTATATCTTGTGTGTGCGTGTATTCAGATGCAGATGTAAATTCTGTGCATGTAAGACAAGCAGATGAGTCGAGGTACATTGGTCCTTCGCCTTCTTATCTAAGTTATTTAAACATTGAAAAGATATGCGAAGCAGCAGTTGAAACAGGTGTGCAGGCAGTTCATCCTGGTTATGGCTTTTTGGCAGAAAACCCAGATTTTCCACGTGCTTTGCAAAGATACAGTATAGATTTTATTGGTCCAAGTGCAGAAACAATAGAAGTGATAGCTAATAAAATAACAGCAAAGGAGGCAGCAAAGAGGGCTGGGGTCAATGCGGTACCGGGATATATAGGTAAGATCAATGATGCTGCCCATGCAGCTAGCGTTGCTGAGGAGATTGGATTTCCCGTTATACTGAAAGCTGCTTTAGGTGGTGGCGGTAAAGGCATGCGAGTTGTAAGCTCCAAAAAGGAAATTGAATTAGCATTTATATCAGCAACAAACGAAGCAGAAAAAAGTTTTAAAGATAGGAGTATCTTTATAGAGAAGTATATAGAGTTATCGCGGCACATTGAAATACAGATTATAGCAGATAAATATGGAAATGTGGTGTGTCTTGGAGAAAGGGAGTGCTCAGTACAAAGAAATAATCAGAAAATAATAGAGGAAACTCCAAGCCCGTTTATCAGTGAGAGGGTAAGACAAGGAATGTATATCCAATGTGTTTCTTTAGCAAAGGAAGTTGGTTATTTTTCAGCAGGTACTGTTGAGTTTGTTGTAGATAAGAATCAAAATTTCTATTTTCTTGAGGTAAATACTAGGTTACAAGTCGAGCACCCAGTAACAGAGTTTGTTACAGGAATAGATATAGTGGAAGAAATGATTAGAACCTCTTGTGGAGAAAAATTAAGGTTTAGTCAAGATGATATTAAACTTACTGGATCTGCAATAGAGAGCAGAATTTGTGCCGAAGACCCGTCAAAAAAATTTTTTCCTTCTAGTGGAAGGATAAGGTATTACAATAAACCGGATGAAAATTTTTCTACACAACTCCCTATTATTCCAGTATCAAACACTGCTATCAAGGAAAAAAACGATTGGGTTTCAGTATCATGCGCTGGAGTGACACTGGGTAGTGTTGTTAACCTTTCATCAAAGCAATTGCTGTGTAAGGAATCTAACAACTGTGTAAGGATAGATGATGGAGTTGCTGCAGGTTCAGAAATTAGCATGTTCTATGATTCAATGATCATGAAGGTGATAACGTACGGAAAAGATAGAATAGAGGCAATCGGCAGAATGCAAAAAGCGTTGTCTGAGTGTTATATAGAAGGAGTAACAAATAATATAGAATTTCTGGAATCCATCTTTCATCATCCAAATTTTGTTGCAGCGAAACTCCATACGAGGTTTATCTCAGACCATTATCCAAATGGTTTTCACGGTGATTTTGTTACAGAAGAATATGTTAAGGTGTTTATTTTTGCTGTACTATATGTTCATTTGGAAAATGAGGAAAAGTGCTATTATAAAGCAGTAAATGAAATGTCTTTAATGTCATTCCAGCGTGTGATACTAGAATCTAGAAAAGGAGAAGAATTAGTCCCAGTGTCATTTGCTCAGATGACACCTTGCGGTGTTAGAATGACACTCAATAATATTGGGGGAATATCTAATAATGATGGAACTACAGGCAGTCGTGCAAGAGATTTATTCATAGTGAGAATAAATAACAACGAGTACTCCATAAATGCAAAGTATCAAAATAGTGTGTTAACAACAGTATATAATCACAATACATACTCTATAATAGGTAAGTGGAAGTTAAGTTATAGGTTACTATCTATCACAATTAATGATGATACCAATATAATACTTAAGGTAGAGAAACAAGGTAGTAGATATTTTATAAGACATGCTGGGATGCAAGCTGAATGTTGTGTGTTTAAACCTCATATAGCTAGATTAAGTAAGTTCATGCTAAATAACGAAACAGAAAGAGTTGCAGTAAATGCTGTAAAATCTCCAATATCTGGTTTATTAGTTAAATTACACGTAAATGTTGGAGATCAGGTAGGAGTAGGACAACCTTTATTTGTTGTGGAAGCAATGAAGATGGAAAATATTATATGTGCTGAATCAGAAATGGTGATAAAAAATATTCCCGTTCAAGAAGGAAAAAATGTACAAGTTGGTGATGTGGTCTGCTTTCTTAAATAGCAGAAAAAATATAAACCTGATCCAAACAAGATAAACGAAAATATTTGATGGGTTACAGCAACGGCTATTGGTATGTGAAACAACAAAGTAACTATCCCTAAAATCATCTGAATAATAACGGAGAATAGCATAACATATACCGATTTTACACTGGTATTTTTTATTGTAAGTATTATTGTCAGAACTAATATTAGCAATGCTAATGCTCGGTGTATAAATTGCACTGTCGCTCTATTTTCAAAGATATTGAGCCATATAGGCTGCAAGGAAAGTAAATCTTCTGGAACGATTTGTCCATCCATTAATGGAAAAGTATTGTAAATTAAACCAGCATTTAATCCTGCAACAAAAACACCAAAGATTATTTGTATAGTAACTAGAGTCAGAATAAGTATTGTGTGATATGTACTATGACTAGTAAACTGGGATTCTATTATCCTAGTATGTAATAACATATAACTGTACAAGTACTTGCTTTTAAAAGTAAATTGCACAGTAAATGGTGTTATTCCAGTACTCGGCATTGGAGTCCAGCTTTTACTATATGGTCGCTTGACATGTTTGTTTAAGGTTAAGTCTTCTGGATCCCAGTGTTTGGGCACTGGGATGATGCCTTTTTTAGTGAAAATTACTCTTACATTGTAATGTTTGTATAGTTGTTGTGTACGTAACATTGGGATCCGTATTTGGTAATCAAAAAATTGATATGATAGTAATGCAAAAATAATTAATGCTAACAATAAGTGAAGTGCAAGCCTGTAATGACTGACATGAGGTTCAGATACTAGCCCACTTTTGACCATGTACCAACCAGCAAGAGCTTGTGATATTCCAAACAATAGTGCTGTAGATAGCCTTATTGCTGCCTTTTTAGATATTCTCTTTTTCAGCAGAAAATATATAAATGGCAGAATAAAAGCTAAACCTGTTAGCCTTGCAACCAATCTATGTATATATTCTATTAGATATAAAGTACGAAACTCCTTCATACTGATACCGTAGTTAAGTATTTTATATTCAGGTGTAGCCTCGTACTTTGATTTTTCTTGCAGCCAATCTTGTTCACTCAATGGTGGTAATGTTCCAGAAAATGGTTTCCACTCTGTGATTGATAATCCTGCTTTTGAAAGTCTTGTAAACCCTCCAATCCCCACCATGATGATCACCATGATAGAGCAGAAGAAGAGCCAGATGACTACAGATTTTGATTGCTTTTGTTCCATTGCCGAGGATGAATAATTGGTTCCCACAAAGCGAGAAAAGATGTAATACTATTATGTATCTGACTGTAGGTAGGAAAAAATATTGATATTATATAAAAATATAAAGACATATTTTGCTGATTGATAGTTCTTATCAAAAGAGTCAAATTAGTCATGTACTCTATTATAGAATAATACAAAAATAATTCATTTAAAATACGAGTTAACATTAATGAAAGTAATAAAGATGGAGTAGTGAGAAGTATAAAGTTGCAGAACCAATGAAGGGGTTCAATAGCAAAATTACTTTAAATTCAGCGCATTTATTCAATGGTTTTATGTTTTTTTTAATAGATAATGTAAGTTTGCACATAATATTTGATCCAGCATGTTCTTTTCTTAATCCAAACAAGTATAATAGTTAGTAATTTTTTCAATATCTCCGAATTTGTTAAGTCAGCATCTTTAGTGAAATTATAAATATTGCAGAAAAGGGCTTTTCTCAAAATTCTACAAGGAATGGTTACTGCTACTACCTAGAGGTGGTGATATGTTCATTTTTTCAAATCTAGGCAATAAATATTGAAATTAGTTCATATATTCTAGAGAAAAAGATTTTATAAGAAAACTGTAACTATAATTGTAGTTGTTTAAACTCACCTATACGCAGGCCGACTTGTTGTCGCATTTATTAAGTTCAATTAGTGTTTTTCAACTGCAGCGGATCTATCTTGTTACTTGAATCATATATTGCCGCGCACTTTTTTCTTAGCAAAGTTCATGTCATGATTGTATGACTTAGCTTTTGTTTTAGGAAAAGAATGAAACACTTTTATTACTTTAAAGTATTGCGATAAAGTATATTTTTGCTATAGTTGTAAGTGTTTCCTGATTGTACTTTTCTATAAAAAGCTTCACATCTAATTTTGATTCTGAATAATTTAAACTTTTAATACTTTCAATGAGTTGTTCTACACTGCACTATTCTTTGAAAATAGGTAACAAAGTAATATATACATATGGGAAAACCTTCTTCATTTAACTCATTACAATTTATTTTTTGGTTAAGAGTTACTATAGGTTAAAAAATATAGTTATAAATTAAAATAAATAGTTAGAACATCCTAATCCAAATGAAAGCATCAAAGCAAAGTATATATAATTTGCTGTTGGAATTAAAGTTGAAGTCATAAAAAAAAAGCGAGAAATATCGTACTTAGTTTGATGCTCTTGGATGAGAAATTAGGGGTTCTTATACTATAAATAGTTACTCGCAAATTCTGAAATATTAAAGGTTTTGGTTAAGAGAATCTAAAACCTGTTTACACCTACCTTTATCAATACGCAGTTATCATCATAGTAACCCTTGATCCAATAGTTATTACCTTAATTTGTATTTTTAATCATAGAAAAAAGTAGTATTATTTAATCCTTACCAAGGAAATGTATTATTTTATAATAAAAAATCTTTTCTTGCTCTTTAATGTAAACTAAAATCGAGCTTAAATTTTTCTATATCACTGGCAGAAAATTGCTGACTAAACCTAATGTAATTTTTTGTTTAGATCGCGTGAAAGTGAAGATATGATCTCACTACTGCGCTTGTTATCCTGATGTACTTGTATTATTTTTTTTACGGCATCAGCTGCTATATTTGCTGTACTAGCTTGTAAATCTCCAATAGCTTTTTCAACTTGGTCAGTGACTTTCTTCAAGTGGAAGCGAGCGTTCTCATTCAATGTCTGGTCTAGTTGTTGTCTATTATACTTAATGATTCTGTTAGCCTTATCGAGTGCTTCATTTATTGTTTTATTAACCTCTGCATCTAATTTTTTGTATTTTTCAGAAGACTTTTTATAGTATTCTAACATATCTCTTTTGAATTTTTCAACCTCTTCGTTTGTAAACTTGCTCTTGTCACGTTCTCTATTAAGGATATTTTTTATTAATTTCTTTAATAATCTATATGAAAAGATAAAACCTACTGAGAAAGCAAGGCCAATGATCATTGATGTAGACATAAAAACCTCTAAAATTCTTTGAATATCAAGTTAGCAACAAATTCCTCTTCAATTTCAGAATTAGTTAACTTATTGTAGTAAATTAAAGCGATACCGATAGCTGTTTGCTTTAATTCATCGATATATTCAGATTTAAATTTTGCTACTTTTTCTTCAACAAGCTTATTCATTTTTTTATCTTCCTCTTCTATTATATTTTTTACGCTTGCTCTCATTTCTTCTACTTGAACAAGTGCATTGCTCACGACCTTTTTTGCCTGTGTTCTAGCTTTGTTTAAAGCCAAGTTGTACCTAGTAACCTGGTTTTCTGTGAGTTCTAGAAGACGAATAGAACTATTAAAAGAATCCAATACTTTCTTGTTTCTGATGTTTATTATTTCATCTAACTTTGGTAAAAATAAGTAACATACTATAAAAAAAAGCGAAGAGAAAAAAATTAAAAACCAAAAAACTTGAGAAAAGAAAGTTGAAGCGTCGAGTTGCGGCATATTAGACTAGACAACGAATATTAATAGCAATGCAAGTAGAAATGCAAATAACCCCATTGCTTCAACTAAAGCTGCTCCTGTATAGACGTATTTTTTCATCTTATCTTCTGATTCAGGGTTTCTCGCGAGTCCATTTAGCATGGTAGAAAATATATTTGCTACACCAGTACCAGCTCCAAGCATGCCAAGTACACTTAACCCGATTGCTATAAACTTTAAAGCTACTAAATCCATATATTACCTTCAACCATTTCCTTGTAGGATTAATTGTAAAATGCTCTAAAGATAAAGTCAATTACTTTACTGTATCTGACAAGTATACACATGTTAAAGAGGTGAATATATAGGCTTGTAAAATTGCAACAAACACTTCAAACCCTATTAGGGCAATTATAAACAAAAACGGTATAGGAGTTAGAGCTAAATGCATATTCACAATAAACCCTGCTATTACCTTAATAATTGTATGACCTGCAATCATATTTGCAGCAAGCCTAATTGATAAACTTATAGGTCTTGAGAGGTAAGCAAATAGCTTGATAAAAACCATCATTAGAGCAAGCCATGATGGAGTACCTTCTGGTAATAAAATACGTAGAAATTTTATTCCTCTTTCTTTGAATCCAACAACAGTTGTATAAATAAAAACTATTGTCGATAAGGCAAAAGTAACTATCACATGGCTTGTAACTGTAAAACTGTAGGGAAGGATACCAACTAAATTACACGATAAAGTGAAAATAAATGCTGTGAATATCAACGGAATATGCTTCAATCCTTTGCTTCCAGTGTTATTTTCTATTATTGAAATGACAAAATCATATACACACTCAACTGCAGCTTGCAAATATCCTGGTATTACTGACTTCTGCTTTACTCCTAAGAGCAAGAAAAGTGCAACTGATATTATTGAAATCATCATAAAAAGAGATGAGTTGGTAAAACTTATGTCGTACCCGAATAATCTAGGTAACTCTATTATTGTATATATTTTAAATTGTTCTAGCGGATTTAATGCCATTTTTATTAAAAAAACTTAAAATACATCAGTAAGTAAAGTATGAATTCTATAAAGTAAAGTCAAGGTTTAAGATTGATATATACTCTGTAGTACAGTCTTTTTTACTGACTTTTTTTGATAACTTGAATATTTTCTGTATTCTGGATCTAAAGTTACATTTATAGTAGGGTTATCACTTTCACAATCAAATTCAATTTTATTGATAGATAAATCTTTTTGGGAGTCATTTTAACATAGCTAGAATATGGTAAGCTTAAGCTATACTACTTAGTTTGTGAGAGCGACTATAATTCGGCAAAGATACAGGGCATTTTCGTTGTTGTAGTGTTGATTCATTAATGAAATGTTTATTGAAGTTGTCAACTATTATTAATAATTATGTTTTAGAATTTATTAATTATATTTCATTTGTAATATCTCAATTTGATATGCCATCTTGACTATTAAATAGTTCTTTTTGTGTATCATTTGCTAGTAAACAAAATTTTTCTATAGTTAAGTTTTTCAAACGTTTGTTGCTACTTGGTTTGGTATCAATAGAAGAAAGCCATAATTTTTAGAATTGGGTTTTGTTATAATGTAACTTACCGCCTTCTTCTGAAACATTAATGTCAAACTTGTAGGGAACTTTATATTATTTAACCACTTTTAAAACAATGCTACCGAAAAATTATAAGGTAGGTTGCAATAATTTTGATCAGGTATTATATTAGCTTTCTTTCTACAGCAATCAGGAACTCTTGATTTATGTGCTAGCATCTTTCTTGTTAAGATATTATATTTAGAACTAATTTTGGTAATATTAAAATCTTCCGGACTACCAGCTAAAAAGGACTATTTTTTGTTGTTTCGCTTAATAAAAATAAAATTTTATCCTAAAGTCTTTTTTGGTTTCAATGGAAGTTTTCTCATATTATTTTATTATGTAGTATTTTGATAATTTTAAAAATTAGTTGACGAAAATTCGTTGATAATTGTATATATACTTGAAGCCGGCTTAGCTCAATTAGGTAGAGCAACTGACTTGTAATCAGTAGGTTGTCAGTTCAAGTCCGACAGCCGGCATGTGTGCTGGATAAGAATATATGGTACATGAAATAAGTAAGAAGGAACCCATTAACAAATAAGTTCCTAAAAATATAAAAAAGCAGAAGCTGCTAAATTTCTTCTCATTCTGCATTATAGGTAGGAAGAAGCTGTGAATAGGCTAAAAAAGGGAAAGTTTCTTAAGTAGAGTAAAATTTTGTAGCTCAGGAGTAACCTTGATATTTTAAAAAAGAAACTTAAGGTACTGAAAATAAAAGTAGTTCAAAACGGAATAATCTTCATAAGGAACAACATGTAGTTGTAGAAGGAGCAAAAGAACAAGGAAAAGCTTATGATTAAAGTTGATGTTGAGCATTAAAGTTATTTAGGCTCTCAAGGTATATAGCTAGAATCTACTAGCAGGATCTTGTTGGTACTTATTCTTAAGTTGTATTTATAAGGTTTTACTTAGTAAAGCGCAGTTGCTGCCGCTAGTTTGCTAAATAGTAGTGTTTTTGATAAGCAAAATGTGCCGTTATTATATGTTCTCATAACGTAAATCTGGATTAGATTTTCAGATAGGCTATTTGCTTAAATTCAGTAAACATTAGTTTTTCTATTGTGGATGTTGAAATTATAGGCCGTTAGTATTCTTGCTCTTTTGTTTTTGTTTTCAAAATCCGATGGTTTAGTTCTAAATACTCTAAAAAGAGTATTGGAACTGTTATTTTAAATATATAGAAACCTTTATTGCTAAATTAAGCATGGATATTCCACTATTAGCTAATATATTTCTGAATATTTTGATTGGTCATTCTTTTTATAAGGAACTATTCTAAATTTTTCCTTTATTTTTTTTGGTAAGATTATTTTAATTCGTGCATAACTTTGTCTATAGTCAAACATTTTTTAGATTGCACATAAATATTGAATAAATATTTTATTATCCAAAAAGTTGCATTGTTACCCATAGTATATGTTTCGCTTTTAAATCACTTATTTGCAGTAATACCAATTGTGTAACTACCTGCTGAGTAATTTTGTAAAATCAACATTAACTTTCAGTCTCTAAGAATAGAATTCAGTATTTTGTCCACCAGAGGGTAGCATTTCTTTCTCATCTATTGTTACGCTTGTTATTTTTTCGTTATTGTAGGCTTTGTTTTTTCTCCCGCTAGTGGTTTTACTTTTCTTTTACTGATGATTTTTTGTTTTACCTTTCGCCGTATAGGTTTCAGTTCTTTTTTTATTGGTGACTTTTTATATTCTTTTCTTTTTTTTTAGTCTGTAATTAGGTCTTTAACAAGATCAAGCATGTCACTAAGAGTGCTTCTCATTTTTTGTGGCTCTGGTATATCTTCAGTGATACTAAAAAAAGGATATTTATTTGGAGATTTACTTATTGAACCTGTACCAACATGAAATCTCGGGTTAGTATTGGGTTAAAATAGTAAGGATAGTTTGCTAATAATCTAGCCCATATATTCTTTAGTGATTAAACCTTACTAAGAACTTTAAGTTCGAGCTGGGATTTTTGTTATAATCTGACCAAAAATAACGTTGGATTTCGTAATAAGATTATTACTCTATTCAGCACTAAAGTTTAAACCTGTATAGAGGGTATTGACCTTCTAAATCAATTACTACGTTGTTAGCTATTTGCTAAAGATAAGGTGAGCAACATAGCTAAAGTGCGTAATCTCTTCATTTTCATATATGTTCTTATACGAGGGGAAAATGTATACAATGCACAAGTACATATTTTCTTATATTAAGAAATATAATTATAGAATTAAAGATGCACTACTCAGATTTTTACACAACTATGTTTACTATTTTGTTTGGTACAGTATATATAGTTCGAACTTTGTTTTGATCTATCTTATTGGATACAGAACTCATTGCTATTTTCTTCAATTCTTCTTTAGGCAGATTAATTGCTACCTCAATTATTGTACTCAATTTCCCGTTGATTTGCACTGCTACAGTTACTACATTATCAATCAGTAGTGACTTAGCAACTTCTGGCCAAGGCTGTAGATATAGCATGCCTTCACCCCCTATTTCTTGCCATAGGCTTTCGGCTAAGTGTGGTATAAACGGTTCGATTACTCTGATTAGGGTGCATATACTTTCATCAATGAGTGATTTTCCGTTCTTTATATCTATTTCGGCTATTAAGTTCGTCATCTCACGGAATTTTGCCACTGCACAATTTAATTTGCAGGTTTCTAAGTCATCTGTAAGCCCGTGTAAGAGTTTGTGCATTTTCTTTCTATACTCTAAAAGTTTATTTGTAACATTTTTATCTGGTGTTATTTCAGTATGTGATAACATATTTCCTTTTTTGATCTCGGTGTCGGCTACTTGGATGGTAGGGGATTGATTTTGGATAGCAATAGGTTTGAATTGCATTACCATACGCCATAATTTATTTATATAGCGGAAGCAGCCTTCTATACCGTTGTCTGACCATTCTATGTCTTTTTCTGGAGGAGTGTCAGACAATACAAACAAACGGGCAGTATCTGCACCGTATTTTCTTATGATAAAATTTGGATCAACTGTATTCCTTTTCGATTTGCTCATCTTCTCGACCTTACCAACTTGGATTTTTAAACCTAGTGCTACTAATTCTTTTGCTTCTTCAGGAAATAGCCATTTACCATTTTCATCTTTATAAGTTGTATGACAAACCATTCCTTGAGTGATTAAGGTAGAGAAAGGTTCCTTAATGTCAAAATAACCACATCTAGTTAAAGCGCGGCAGAAAAATCGTGAGTAAAGCAGGTGCAAGATTGCATGTTCTATTCCACCTATATAATAATCGACAGGCATAAAACGGTTGCAAGCATCCTTATTGATAAACTTATCTTCACTACAAAATGCAGCAAAATACCAAGAAGATTCAAAAAAAGTGTCAAATGTATCAGTTTCACGCTCCACTTGTTTTCCACATTTTGGGCAGTCAACAAATTTCCATGTTGGGTGTTTATCAAGTGGATTGCCACCGCTTGTAAATTCTACGTCCGGTGGTAAAGTTACAGGAAGGTCTTTTTCTGGTACTGGAATAGTACCACAATCTTTACAATATATAATAGGTATAGGGCATCCCCAATAACGTTGCCTTGAGATTCCCCAGTCATGTAAGCGATAGTTTACAGTTTTTTTACCTATTCCTTTTTCTTCAAGCTTTTTGATGACTACTTCTTTTGCTTTACTAGCCGTCAATCCATTTAAAAATTCAGAATTAAACATCACTCCATCATTGATACATGTTTCTTTTAAAGAATCTATATTTTGTGTTCCTTCTTCACAAATTACAGGAATGATTGGTAAATCATATTTTTGTGCAAATTCAAGATCACGCTGATCATGTGCAGGACACCCAAAAATTGCACCTTCTCCATATTCTGTCAATATAAAATTCGCTACATAGAGTGGCAACTCCCTATCAAGAAATGGATGTTTGACATTTAATCCGGTGTAAATTCCAATTTTTTCGTCATTTTTCCCCTTTATTTTCAGATTATCGACAAAATCTTGTATTTTTTTGTTTTTGAAATTCTTTATAATAGGGTGCTCTGCTGCCACTGCACAAAAGGAAGCTCCAAATAAAGTGTGAGGGTGAATTGTAAAGATTTTCAATTTTTTGTTTAAACCGATTATTTCAAATTCTATAGTGATGCCTTTAGATTTTCCTATCCAACTTTCTTGCATTGTTTTTACTTTTTCTGGCCAATTCTTTAAATTTTGCAAGCACTTGAGCAAATCTTCAGCAAAATCAGTAATCTTTAAAAACCACTGGGTTAACTTACGTTTTTCAACAATTGCACCTGAACGCCAGCCTTTTCCATCGATTACCTGTTCATTCGCAAGTACTGTTTGGTCTACTGGATCCCAGTTAACCCATGACTCTTTTCGGTAAGCAAGCCCATGCCTTAAAAGATCTAAAAAAAGTTTTTGCTCATGTTTACAATAATCAGGCTCACACGTGGAGAGTTCACGCTCCCAATTATAGGAAAGACCTATAGATTTCAGTTGCATACGCATATTATCTATATTCTCTTTTGTCCAAATTGCGGGGTTAATATTGTTCTCCCTTGCTGCATTTTCAGCTGGTAATCCAAATGCATCCCAGCCAATTGGGTGCAAAACCTCAAATCCACGCGCTCTCTTATAACGTGCTATTACATCTCCTATTGTATAGTTACGCAAGTGTCCCATATGAATTTGGCCAGATGGATATGGAAACATTTCCAACACATAACATTTATCTCGTTTACTATTCTTGCTTACAGAGAAATTCCACTTATTTTGATAAAATTTTTCAACGGTTTTAAAATCATATTTCATATAAATCCAAATTTAATCACAGTTCATATGCAACGAAGGATCAATCGCTTGACCATTGCGCCTTATTGTAAAGCACATTTGTGGATCTTTATCTTGTGTACTTGATTTGCCTGCAGACCCAATAACTTGTCCTTGTT
The DNA here is from genome assembly GCF_000530755.1 of Wolbachia endosymbiont of Onchocerca volvulus str. Cameroon. NCBI lineage: Bacteria > Pseudomonadati > Pseudomonadota > Alphaproteobacteria > Rickettsiales > Anaplasmataceae > Wolbachia > Wolbachia endosymbiont of Onchocerca volvulus. Next base: position 629,743 of record NZ_HG810405.1, on the reverse strand, counting down.
TTACTTTATCACCAATTTTAACATGTATATTTTTCAAATAGGAATATACAGTTATGTAATTATTTTTGTGTTCCATTATAATTAAGTTTCCATACCACCTAAGTCCTTTGCCTACATATATTATTTTACCAGGTGCAGAAGCAACTACATTTGTCCCGCTTTGAGCAACGATTTTTACTCCATCTTTGCATGTCTTATCAGAAAAGACAGTAGTACCTTTTACTGGCATTGTAAATTTATAGTTTGACTCATTGATTTTCACGTTTTGTGCATCATTCTTATCTCTATATATTCTATTTATAGTGGCCTTTCTATTTTCTTTTCTTGTTGAATCAGTATCATTCTTGATGAGATGGTACTCTCTTGTATATTCTAGGTCTCTTTTTCCGTAAAATTCTTCGCCTTTAAATAGTACAGGCGAAGGTTTTTGTAGACCACAACTTACTAGTGTTACCTGTAATATGAATAACAAGGTTATGCGCCACATAAGTTTATTTAAGGTAATTCAAACCATATTAAATAACATACTTTTAAAGGTAATAAGACTTTTGTTAGTGCTGATTTTATTTTTTGTTCTTGTGAATCGATCCACTACTGCTTATTCTTCTTGCAACTCACAGCTACTTCAGAACTCTACATACTTCTTATGTACTTTATAATAGATGCTCTTTTATAAAAAACATTTTACTCTTCTTTCTCTTTGCTCTTTCTGGGTAAGATCAGTCTGTAAACTCATTACTGTTGCACTTTAAGATTTCTTTTTCCTCCATAATACCATTCTCCTTGATAGAAATAGAGCTGCTATAAGATAAATAAGATTCCATGTTGCTACGGAAACACCTAGAACATAACTAGGTCTGTCACAAGATGGAGAGTAATTAGGATTTAATAGCTTATTTCTAAGCTCTTCTATGCTAACATTATCACCTACTACTTGTTCTGTACAGCCTAAAATGTCATAAAATAAATGTAATTCAAGACCTATATGGTAAAAAGATATTACTGTGCCTATAAAATAGCTACAAAACATTGCATAAATTAGAATTTTGTTTTTTTTGAGCATATGCACCACTACGAGTAACCCTGTAATATAGTAAACTATCCGCTCATATATACATAGTTTGCATGGCAGCATATTAAAAAAATACTCTAGCACATATGCAAAAATTAGAGCAAAAGTGCTTGATAACAAAAAAATTATAGAAACTCTAGAGTTATTATGCATAATTTAAAATGAATTATTATAAAGAGCTCTAAAAGAGTAAAGCAAAATCCTTATTTTGCATAAGGATTTTTATTCTTTTTTAAAAGTAACCTGACTGGTACGCCTTTAGTAAAGAAACTTTTTCTGAGATCGTTAGTTAAATAGCGTTTATAACTCTCATCAACACTTTTAGGTATGTTACATATTAAAGAAAAAGCAGGAGGTTTAGTACCAGTTTGGGCGATATACTTCATTTTAATTGCTCTACCTTTTACAAGTGGGTGAGGATGATTATCCAAAGCACTAATTAGCCACTTATTCAGTTTCGCTGTGCTAATTTTTTTGTTTAAGAATTGGTTTACTTCAAGGCATTTATCTATCACATTACTACAATACATACCTTTTAATGCAGAAATCGTTATCACTGACACTTCCAAAGATAACCTTGTTACTTTCTGTTGCTCTATAAATTTTATTAATTTACTCCTATCATCTTTATTTATTAAATCCCATTTATTTAAAACAATGATAATTCCTTTTCCTTCTTTGATTGCATTCTCACCAATTGATAAATTCTGTTGTTCAATACCCATAATGGAGTCTAGCATTAAAATTACTACATGAGAACGTTTTATTGATTCTATGCTTTTCTTAATGAATCTTGATTCTAAGTTGTCTACAATATTCATTTTTTTGTCGATCCCTGCGGTATCGATGAGAGTGATTAATTTTCCGTTATAATTATATATAATATCCACAGAATCACGTGTAGTTCTTGGTTCTGAACTTGTTATTAGTCTGTTTTCTGAGAGTAAACTGTTTAGAAAGGTTGACTTCCCGACATTCGAGCGGCCAATTATTGCGATTCTAAACTTACTGAACTTGTCAACCAATAGTTTGGTGCCTTGATCTAAATTTTTAATAGCACTAGATAGAGTATTATAAAGATCAACCATGCCAAGATTGTGTTCGGCTGAAATATATACTGGGCCTATGAAATCAAAAAATTGCAGATAATCAACATTTTCAGATTTATGACTCTCGCATTTATTTGCTATGAGTATTACAGGTTTATTTGTTTTTCTTTTCAGCCATTTTGCAAACTTTTTATTTTGCTCATCTTGCACTTTTGCGTCAACAAGAAAGAAAATTATGTCTGAATCAGATAAGGAAAATTCGATTTGTTCAATAACTTGTAATGAAAAGTTAGTTCGGTCGTTCCATCCTCCTGTATCTATAACTTTAAATTCCAAATCACTAATTCTTCCAGCTTCTTCACGTCTGTCTCTTGTTACTCCTGGAATGTTGCTAACTACTGCTGCTTTTCTTCCCACCAGCCTATTAAATAAGGTTGACTTGCCAGTGTTTGGCAGTCCTACTATAGTGATTTTCAGCATAAATTTAAAAGCCTCAAGGTAAATTATAATCAGAATTTTTCAGTTTACTATTGACTTTATTGATTATATCAATACCTTAAAATAATAATTTTTTATCTTAATTTTATTATGTGAAAGCGAGAGGTGATTATACTAATCTTTGAATAGATGATAAAAATTATGGAATTTTCTTACAACATTATGAAACATTAAAAAAGCACTACGTATAGAAAGGATTGTTAATAAAGCCAAAAGTTTTGTTGAAGGAAAAGTTAGAAATAAAGTGAGTCGTTTGGCGTTCTAGGTGAAGTTAGTGCATTGATTGTGGTCACTACTTTTAGGTTAAAGTTCTAATTATTATATCATATCATTGCATGTAGCAATGGTATATGCCTTTCTATGAAGCGAGTTATCTTTCTCTTCACTTTCTCTTGATAAGGTTACTAAGCTGTAATCTTTGATTTTACCCAGTGGTATAATTTACCTATTTTACTATCGTGATTGAGCATTCTAGCATTATTTTTGTAAAAAGTGTCAATTATAAGTTTTATGGAACCTATAGCAGCAGAAAATATGGGATTTTTATTGTATTCATCTTCGAGACCATTACAAGATTCAGGATACCCAATACGGACTTGTTTATTGAATACGTAGCTTGCAATCTCTTTCATGCTTGTGAGCTGACTTGTTCCTCCTGTGATGATTACTTTATTAATTAGGTTTTTCTGTTCTTGAAATTGCTCTTTTACTAGTTCGAGTATTTCTTCAACTCTTGGTCTTACGATATCAACAAGTTTGTACTTGGGCACTTGAATTGGTTCATCATTTTCATTATTTTGCACTGTAATATATTCGTTTTTATCTATTGAGGTTATAATAGTGTTACCATACAATATTTTTATACGTTCTGCATATTCTATACTTGTGCATAGCCCATAAGCTATATCTCGAGTGATATGAACACCGCCGATTGGAATACTGCTTGCATATATGAGCTTGCCTCGCTTGAAAATTCCGACTGCAGTATATCCACCCCCTATATCAACAATAGCAGTTCCGAGCTCTTTTTCATCTTCACTTAGACAAGCAAAACCAGCAGAATACGCAGAAGCAACACAACCAGCCATACTTATTCCATCATTATTGATTATACAATTTTCAATGTTGGTAAGTGCCGGACGCGAAGCAGTAACAACATTCATGTCAGCAGATAGTTTTTTCCCATATAAACCACTGACCTCCTTTATATCAGTCATGTCATCTAATTGATATTTCAGTGGTATATTGTGAATGATAATGTTTTCTTCAATGTATTTCTCAAATGTTTGAGAGACTACACGTTTTATGTCTCGGTCAGAAATTTCATGATTAGCTGTAATAATTTCGTTATGTGTATTGAAAGATGAGATTCCGCATCCAGCAACATTAACGTATATTTGGTCTATGGTTTTCTCTGATATTTGTTTAGCCAGAGCTATAGTTGATGAGATAGAGCAATTTGCATGTTTTATATCAGTTACTGATCCACCATTTATACCTTCTGCAATCTTATAACCTGTTCCTGTTATTTTGTAGTTAAGGTTCCCACTGATCTCAACAATTAGGCAAATAATCTTTGTTGTACCTATATCTAAAACAGCAAAAGTGTTTCTTTTTGGTTTTACTATTACTGCAGAGTACATTAGTTAATCTTATTATAGAATTTCATTTAAATTGTAGCTTGCTTTAATAATTTATATTTCTATTGTAATTGTAGGAGTACAGCAACATTTTAATATACCTTAAATACTGGACAAGAGAAAAAATAAAATATAAAATTATAGCCTTATGCCTAAACTGCCAATTATAATTGCCCCCGATGAAAAGTTAACTATACGTGCTAGTGAAGTAATAGATATAAACGATGAAATTAGAGAATTAGTAAACGACATGTTTGAAACTATGTATGATGCAGAGGGTTTTGGCCTTGCTGCAGTGCAAGTTGGAGTGTTGAAGAGGGTTTTTGTTATGGATGTCCAGTTAGAAGATGTTGAAAGTGGGTTAGCAGGACATGAATCAACCGGTGAATTTTGTATGATTAATCCTGAAATTATAGAGTTATCTGATGAGCAAATAATTCTTAAAGAAGGATGTTTTTCAATTCCTGAGCAAAATTATGAAATCAGACGTCCAAAATATTTAACTGTAAAGTATAAAGATTTAAATAATGAAGGGCAGATGCTAAAAGCTGGTGGTTGGCTTGCAAGATGTATTCAACACGAGATAGATCATTTAAATGGTATATTATATATTAGACATTTATCTAAATTAAAGTATGATATAGCTATGAAAAAAGCACAAAAGGTTAAGAGGCGCTATGAGTAATGAAGATCTGGAATTATTGAGATTCTACTATGAAGAGGGTATTGATTGTACGTTAACAGAGAGCGAAGAGGAAAAGAAAGTAAAGGAAGAAAAAGAAAGTAAGTTTATACAGTCCACTACCATTCAGGCTGAAACCCAAAGAAAAGGGCAACAATTTATGTTTCCAAGTGATTGGGTAATTGAGGCGAGAAAGCTTGCAAGCAAGTGTAATAGTGTAAGTGAACTAAGAAGTGTAGTTACATCGTTTGAAGGTTGTGAGATAAAAAAAACTGCAACTAATACTGTTTTTTCCGATGGTAATCCAAATGCAAAAATTATGCTTATTGGTGAAGCTCCAGGTGCAAGTGAAGACCTGCAAGGCATACCATTTTGTGGCGCAAGTGGAATGCTGCTTGATAAAATGTTAAATGCAATAAACCTCGACCGCACTAAAGTATATATAAGCAATGTTGTATTTTGGCGTCCACCAGGTAATAGAAAACCAACTAACTTAGAGCTTGATATATGTAGGCCATTTGTCGAAAAACATATTGTACTGATTTCACCGAAGATTCTGGTTTTAGTTGGGGGAATCGCGTGTTATAGTCTTCTTGATAACACGAAAATTATATCAACCTTACGTGGTAGATTTCATACTTATACTAACCAATATTTATTCCATTCAATTACTACAATTGCTATATTTCATCCAGCTTACCTACTTCGTCAACCATCGCAAAAACGTTTAGCTTGGGAAGACTTAAAGAAGATCAGAGAGTATCTTGATGCTAATATTTAGCAAAATGATTGTTAGTGGAAAGTAGCTAACTGCCATGGAAGTTACTTAACGAAGTCTAGCAACCTTATTTTCTTAGAGTTAAGAGTGTTTCTAATTCTAAAATTTCTTTTTGATCTGCAGATTCAGTAATAAAATTCAGTAAAAAACTTAAGGTATTTTTTTGCAAGTTACATAAAATTATAGTAGCTATATGTTTTCAAAAGTTTTTCTATATTTAGCCAAACCTTACTTAAGTTAAGTGTAAGCAAAGAATGTTAGCTTTAATTATAATTAGAGAGCTAGAACCAACACTATGGTTTTTTACATTTTCTCTTTTTTTGGTAAATTTCTTAATATTTATAATTAGTGTGGACTGGATAAATCGAACTTACCACTGGTGCTAAAGACATTAGCTTAATATGATTAACTACACAACTATATAACTTCACTCTGAGTTGGCTGATGAATTAGATGCTTGGTGAGCGTAGTTTGGAGGCTCTTGTGTAATGATTATATCATGAGCATGACTTTCTCTTAATCCTGATGAAGTGATAGTAACGAATTTACAGTTTTTTCTCATTTCTTCTATACTCCTATTACCAGTGTATCCCATTGCAGCTTGTAGTCCACCAATTAATTGATGAATTACTCCTGAAGCTGGACCTTTAGATGGAACTCTTCCCTCTACTCCTTGTGGGACTAATTTTAGCTTTGAGTCTTTGTCTTGAAAATAACGGCTAGCTGAACCTCTTTTCATTGCGCTAATAGATCCCATTCCTCGGTAGCATTTGTATGTTCTACCCTTATATGTGATAATTTCACCTGGACTTTCGTCAGTGCCTGCAAAAAGTGAACCAATCATTACAGAGTCAGCGCCAGCTGCAATAGCTTTTGCAACGTCTCCTGAGTACTTTATACCACCATCGGCAATTAATCTTACTTTTCTTGCCTTACATACTTCTGCAACATTTTGAATTGCGGAAAATTGTGGTACACCAACACCTGTAACTATTCTAGTTGTACAGATTGATCCAGGTCCTATGCCAACCTTTACTGCATCAACGCCCACATCAATTAACGCTTCAGCAGCCTCTTTTGTAGCAATGTTTCCACCTACTAACTGTGTGTTTGGGTACATAGCTTTTATTTCCCTAATGGTATTAATAACATTTTCAGAATGACCATGAGCAGTATCTACAATAATTACGTCAATTTCTTTTCCAATTAAAGCTTCACACCTTTCAATGCCATCCTTTTTACCAGTGCCAATTGCAGCAGCAACTCTTAGTCGTCCTTTGCTGTCTTTGCATGAGTTGGGGTACTTATTGTATTTTTCAATGTCCTTAATTGTAATTAATCCTATACAACAAGAGTTCTCATCTATGACTAAAAGTTTCTCTATTCTATTTTCATGTAACAATTTCATTGCTGAAGCACTGTTCACTTCTTGCTCCCGCACCGTAATTAACTTATCTTTTGTCATTACTTCAGAGACTTTTATATTTATGTTCCGGTCTTCAATAAACCTTAAATCTCGGTTAGTGAGGATGCCAACTAACCTATGTTGGTCAACTACAGGAATACCGGAGTAGTTATACTCTTTCATTAATAAAATTGCTTCCGCAACTGTTTTATCTGGGGAAATTGTAATAGGATTGTATACAATCCAACTTTCATATTTTTTTACCCTTCTAACCTCTGAAACTTGTTCATCTATTGATAGGTTTTTATGTATGCAGCCTATTCCACCATGCTGAGCAATAGTTATTGCAAAGTCTGATTCGGTAACAGTATCCATTGCAGAGGATATAAGAGGGATGTTGAGTTCTATATTGTTTGTTAAATAAGTTTTTGTATCCGTATCACAAGGCAATATATTAGAATGAGCTGGTAAAAGAAGTATATCGTCAAACGAATAACAAACTTCCATTTTTTTCATAGGCTTTATTTAAAGCTTATACGTCAATTAATTGAATTGCAATATAGTTTTCTGCAAAATTTTAGCTATAGTTAACTCAAGCAAGGTTCTTCTACGTTATATGTTGATGCAGTATTGTATTTTACTTATTGTAATACCATTTGTTTTAGTAGTAGGTTTCTTGCTCATGCATCTAATAAAAGATAATATGATACAGTAGATCGTAGACGTTGCTAATCACCAAGAATGTCATCTAAGTACTTTATATAAAGATAAGGGTGCTTACAATTATTTAATAACATATCTTTCTTTATTCTAGTTTAAACATCGTAAGATATATAAAGTTTATGGATATTGAAATATGAGTTATTCAGGAATTTTGACACTATCTTTAGTATTTGTAATTGGTATTGTTCTATAGCAAGAATAGTATTTGTGCAAGTTTTTTCTATTTTTTCTACATTATTCACCTGCGTTATATAATAATACAATGATACTTAAAACTGGTTATCTGTATGATCATGCTTGTGATACTACTATTAGTGTAATATTTTAATATATTAATGGCAGCAAAGCTTAGTGGCCCTTCAGGAAAGTTACTGCGTGGTATATATAAAAAAATGCGGATATACTCTTATAAACATCATTCTGATGTAAACAACAATAAAATCTTTTTAAAAAATGGTATTTGGGGCTATTTATAATTTTCTGTTTTATACTATATTCTTACTATGTTTCTGGATGCCTTTATAATTGTACTAATTCAACCATAGTATTTATAAAACTTAATCAGCGTAAGCAGACTTTTTATGGTGAAATTATAAAAATGCTAGCCGTAGCTTATAAGCCTAGCTGATATTTTTCTTTGGTTACTAGTGGTTGCTTATTAATTAAAACTTTAAAGTTATTTAATATTGACGTTATATACTCAAGTGTTAAAATGAAAATAAAGAATTTTTAGGAGTCTATATGGTGATAGGCGGAAAAGAAAAAACAGCTAGTAAAAATAATCCTACTCAGCGTAAAAAAGCTGAACAAAAAATGTATAAAGATAAACCAGTAAAACCAGTCAGATATATAGATCGTGATTCACGTGTAAATTATATGTCTGCTCAATATGACGATGGTAATTTGGTTGAAGATGAAATAAGTGGTAGCCCTATAAAATGGGAAGCTATATAGTGGGTTTAAATTTGTGGTTAAGATTACCATTAATTCTAAGGAATGTAAAGTAGAGCCTGGGTTTACTATAATTCAAGCTTGCGAAACCGTAGGTGTTGAAATTCCGCGCTTTTGTTATCATGAGCGTTTAATAATTGCTGGCAACTGTAGAATGTGTCTGGTTGAAGTTGAGGGAGGACCTCCAAAACCGATAGCTTCTTGCGCAACACCAGTTGTAGAAGGTATGGTTATCCACACTGATACTCCGAAAGTTAAAAAAGCACGTGAAGGTGTGCTTGAGTTTTTGCTTATTAACCATCCACTTGACTGTCCAATTTGTGATCAAGGTGGTGAATGTGACCTACAAGATATAACAATGGTTTATGGAAAAGGAATAAGTAGATTTGATGAATATAAAAGGGCCGTACAAAAAAAATATTTTGGGCCACTGATTGAAACTGCAATGAATAGATGTATTCATTGTACTCGGTGCATTAGGTTTTTGTCTGATGTAGCAGGTACAAATGAACTTGGAGGAATTGGTAGAGGAGAAAAGATGGAGATTAGTACTTATGTGAAAAGGTACATCAGCTCTGAATTATCTGGAAATATCATAGATCTCTGTCCTGTAGGGGCTTTAACTTCGAAGCCTTACTTGTTTAAGGCCCGTTCATGGGAGCTATCACATTGTGAAACTATAGATGTACTTGATGCTGTAGGGAGTGCAATCAGGGTTGACTATCGCGGTCTTGAAATTATGCGAATATTACCGAGACTTAATGAAGAAATCAATGAAGAATGGATATCAGATAAAACTCGTTTTGCTTACGATGGACTAAAAGTGCAACGTCTCGATCAACCTTATATAAAGAGAGATGGTAAATTAGTTTCAGTTGATTGGAATGAAGCATTAACAGCTGCTGCAAAAAAGTTAAAGAGTACAGAACCAAGTAAAATAGCTGCAGTTGCAGGTGATTTAGCAGATTGTGAATCTATGCTTTTACTAAAGGAAGTGATGCATAAGCTTGGATCAGCAAATTTAGATTGTAGACAGGATGGAGCAAAACTTATATCAGACAATCGTGGATCATATGTGTTTAACACCACCATTGAGGATATAGAAAATGCAGACTTATGTTTACTTATAAATACAAATCCTAAAGTAGAGGCCCCAATTATTAATGCACGTATAAGAAAAAGATACTTACAAGGGAATTTCCCTATTGCAAGCGTTGGTCCTGATGTTGAGTATTTATATTATGTTGAAAAGTTAGGTAATAATCCTAATATCTTGAATGAAATAGTAAATGGAAATCATAAATTTTGCGAGCTATTGAGTGCTGCCCAAAACCCTATGCTTATTGTAGGTCAAGACGCATTAACAAGAAGTGATTCCGAGTCAATTTTAGCTTTAGCCATTTCAATTGCAGAAAAATTTAATATGGTTAAAGATGACTGGAATGGTTTTAATGTTTTACATAAAGCCGCAGCAAGAGTTGGTGGATTAGATATTGGATTTGTCCCTAAAAATGGTGGAAAAGACGTCAACCAAATATTAAAGCAAGCAGAGAGTGGTGAGATAGAAGTTGTTTATCTTCTTGGTGCGGATGAAATTGACACATCAAAGTTAGGGAATACATTTGTAATTTATCAAGGTCATCATGGCGATAGAGGAGCACATGTAGCAGATATTATTTTACCTGGGGCTGCGTACACAGAGAAATATGCAACTTACGTGAATACTGAAGGTCGAGCTCAAAGAACGAATTTGGCTGTACTTCCCCCTGGCGAAGCAAAGGAAGATTGGTTAATCATCAAGAATTTATCCCAATATTTGGGTTTCCCCTTGCCATATGATAGTTTATTTGATGTGAGAAAAAAATTAGATACTATCGGTCCACAGTTTAGGAATGCTGATCAAGTGGTAAAAAACAAGTTAATTTTAACTAATTGCAGTAAAAAAATAATCTTAAGCAGTAAACCTTTTACTTTAAAAGAGTGTAATTTTTATATGACAGATCCAATAAGTCGCGCTTCAAAAATAATGGCAGATTGTACTAAAGCCTTTTATGAGCACGCTAGTTAACATCTTATTCATTTTGGTGCAGCTACTGCTTTCGGTTGCGTATTTAGTGTATTTTGAGCGCAAAGTTATTGGTGCAATTCAACTACGACATGGTCCAAGTGTTGTTGGACCTTTTGGACTATTACAACCATTTGCAGATGCTATTAAGTTACTAACCAAAGAGCCAATAATACCGTCTAGAGCAAATACCATATTATTCATCATGGCTCCGATTCTTACCTTTGTTTTAGCATTAATTGCATGGGCAGTGGTACCATTTGGTGCTAAAGTAATTATAGAAAATGGGCAGCAAGTAGTAATTCCTAAGGCAATGGCAAATATTAATGTCGGAGTGCTCTATGTCCTAGCTATATCCTCCTTGGGAATATATGGTATCATTATTGCAGGCTGGTCTAGTAATTCTAATTATGCATTTTTAGGTAGCATAAGGTCAGCTGCTCAAATGATCTCATATGAAGTTTCAATAGGCCTTATAGCTGCTACAATTGTTATTATAACTGGTACAGTAAATCTCGGAGAAATGGTAGTGGTAAAGCATAATATGCCATTTTGGGTTGATATGTTGTTAATGCCTATAGCAATAGTGTTTTTTATTTCACTTCTTGCAGAAACTAATCGCCACCCTTTTGATTTACCGGAAGCTGAAGCAGAGCTTGTTTCTGGATATAACGTTGAGTATTCATCAATGCCTTTTGCTCTTTTCTTTCTTGGAGAATATGCTAACATGATTTTAGCAAGTGCTATGATGACAATATTTTTTCTAGGAGGGTGGTATCCTCCTATGAAATTTAATTTACTGTATAAAATACCAGGTTTAGTTTGGTTCGTTTTGAAGATAGTTTTACTATTATTCATATTTATTTGGGTTAGGGCAACTGTACCTCGTTATCGGTATGATCAACTAATGCGTCTTGGTTGGAAAGTGTTTCTACCAATATCGGTACTTTGGGTAATACTCACTTCAGGAGTACTTCTCTTTACTAAAAATTTACCAAGTTTAGAGTTATAAATATATTACTGATTTTGATATTGAATTTTTTTGATAAATCTTGTATTATAATATACAAGATTAAGGCTCTTGTGGTTATGGCTCCTTCTAAATTTTTTGATTTAAGGTTGTGATCAGCCTTTTAAAAAGAATTTTTGGTATATAAAAAGTAAAAGTGTTCTTCCTTGATATACGTTTAGTAAGTAATTCAAGTGTTGCTATAAAGAGCTAGGGCAGATTGTAGTTATACAATTCTTCTAATCTACAATTAGATAAATAATGGTGGCTAAAGTCTACTTTTTTCATATTAAATATTAAAAAATCTTAATTAGATTAACTATATTTATGCAGAAAACGGTTCTCCTAGCGTTGCAAAAATTCATTTATTTACTTTCCTCAAAATTGTAAAGAAGCACCTAATTTTCTGAGAAAAACAGTAGAAAATTAACAGATTGTGGAAAGAAGATGGAATTTTTAGCTAGTAATTAAAAGCAGAAGACTGTATGTATAAGCGATGAAAATAAGCTACCGTAACAAATTTATATTTTATTAAAGTTTTAGCATGACTCCCCGGGCCGGATTCGAACCAGCGGCCAATTGGTTAACAGCCAACTGCTCTACCACTGAGCTACCGAGGAATAAACTGTTTTTAATTTATCAGGTTAAGCTTTGATTGTAAATAGTTTTCATGTGCTTTAACTAAGACTTTTATGGGGGAATATAAGCGATAGAAAGTTCTACCAGAAGTCACTGGTTGCAAAAATTTAATTCAAGCGGTAAAATCGCATTATTAAATGAAAAATATATGCTAATTAGCACAATGTCGGATCTGAATAATATATGTAGGGAGCTAATAGCGAAAAAGCCAAAATTTATAGCTGTTGACACAGAGTTCGTTAGAAATAACTTAACCTATTATCCTAAATTGTCATTAATTCAAATTTCTTATAAGGAAAGGAGTTTTGTTATAGATGTGTTAGCGCCAGAGATTGATTTATCATTTGTTAAGAAAGTCATGCTTGATCGAGAAATAATTAAAGTATTTCACAGCTGTCGGCAAGACATAGAATCTTTATTTACTGTATTTAAGTGTATACCTGCTCCCATTTTTGATACCCAAGTTGCTGCTATGTTTTGTAATTATTACTATAATTTTATTGGTTACTCAAAAGTAGTGGAACAATATCAGGGAATAGTGCTGAATAAGGTTAAAGCTAAAAATTCAGACTGGTTGAAGCGTCCATTGTCCGAAGATCAGTTAAACTATGCAGTAAGTGATGTAGTTCATCTATATGATCTACATCAAATATTGCACGATAAGCTTGAAGAAAAGAATAGGATGGGCTGGTTTCGAGAAGAGATGGAATCAGTGGTTGATATAAATAAGTATTTGCAAAGTCCAAAAGATGCATGGAAGAGAATTAAGTTTAATCATGGAGTAAATCCGAGATTAACGTTAACTGTTAAAGCAGTTAGTGAATGGCAAGAGACCTTAGCACAGCGCTATAATACGAATCGTAATAAAATAATTAATTATTCTATAATAGCTGGGTTTATTGAGAGAAACGTAGAGCGTGTTGATGAGATTTTAGAAAATCTCAAGAAGAACGCAAAAAATGTAAAGGAGAAAGATTTGTTAGAATTTGTAGATATTTTCAATGAGAATGAAAAAGATTTTATACAACAAAATTATACTTCGTTAAACAGTCATGATAGGTCTGTGTTTGATATACTTTCAGTTATTCTAGAGAGCAAGTGTAAAGAAAATAACATATCAAGAAAATTGGTTTCTTCAAAGGATGAATTAGTTGGTTCGATATCTGGACAAATGGATAAACTATTTAAAGGGTGGAGGTATGACTTTTTCGGTAAGTCAGTTGAATCATTTTTGAATGCAAGCTCAAAGTTTGAAATCTCGGTAGTGAAATTTACGAATAATATAACTGAAATTCGGAGTAATTTGATAAATACAGGTTGTAAGTTGAAGTCAACTGCTGGAATTTAACAAATCCATTATATTTTTTCTTTGAAAAAGAACATACTCTTTGTTTGTACTGGTATTAATAGCAAAGTCACTTATCCTTCTTTTTTCTTAATGGATGATTGAATATTAGAAATCAGATTCAGGTTTTCTTTGTCTATGTTGTGTTGAATTAGCCTTTGAACTTGTATAATGTTGTCTGCATGGATAAGAACAATAGAGTCGCAATATAAACAAAGTTTTGTTTCTAACAAAAGAGGAATATCCAAAATTAAAAGCTTCTTATCAGTCTTCTTTTCCCGAGCAATAGAGAATCACAGTTCATTTTGCACAGTAGATGAACTAAAGATTGAAATTGCTTTCAATTTTCATCATAAGCTAGAAGATATTTAGATAGTACTGTTTTTTATCTATTTCACCATTTACTACCACTATAGGAAAATTTTCTTCTGTGTAACTTATTATGCCCTTATTTACTTTGTAAAGCTGGTATACGATAAAATTAGTGTCAAACACAACGGCACAAAATTTTTTAAAGCAATTAGCTACAAAACTCTTTCTTACTCCAATTTCACCTGCTAAACCTATAACCATATGCTAAAAATATATTAGTAAAGCTATATATCTACAGTAGTTGTTTTTTATATGTCCATTTAAAACTCAAATTTGTTTGCGTAGACTTTAATTATGTTAAGAGAAAATAAACAGCTATTGTTTTTTTAGTAATTAAGTAGAATAGAACGAAAAATTATGAGGAAGACTTGAAAAATAAGATAAAAAAAATAATGATTTCAGGACAGGAAGTATGGCCAATCATTGAGGGTGGTAAAGGTATTGCAATTAGTGACGGAAGATTAAGCGGGGCGTTTGCTGCGGCTGGTGCTGTTGGTACATTTTCTGGTGTAAATGCTAAGCTTATTGATGACAATGGTGAGTTGGTACCGCTAATTTATAAAGGCAAAACAAGAAATGAAAAACATGAAGAATTGATTGAATATAGCATTGAAGCTGGAATTAGTCAGGCAAAAATAGCGAATGAAATATCACAAGGCTGTGGAAGGGTACATATGAATGTGCTGTGGGAAATGGGGGCAGCAGAACGTGTACTTCATGGCATATTAGAAAAAGCGAGAGGTTTAGTGCATGGTATTACCTGTGGTGCTGGTATGCCTTACAGGCTTGGAGAAATTGCAGCCAAATATCAGGTCTATTATTACCCTATTATTTCATCGGTACGTGCTTTTAAAGCATTATGGAAGCGTGCTTACCAAAAAGTATCTTCTTTTTTGCTTGGTGGAGTGGTGTATGAGGATCCATGGCTTGCTGGGGGACATAATGGGCTTAGTAGTAGTGAAGACCCGATGCTACCACAAGCTCCGTTTGAAAGGGTTGCAGAACTTAGATCTTTTATGAGTGAGGTCGGTCTTTCTAAAGCGCCGATTGTTATGGCAGGAGGAGTATGGCATTTAAAAGATTGGGAACACTGGCTTGACAATTTGCAAATCGGACCAATAGCTTTTCAGTTTGGTACTCGTTCACTTTTGACTAAGGAAAGCCCAATTTCTTTGAAGTGGAAGAATAAGTTGTTAACTTTAGAAGAAGGTGACGTATTTTTAAATAAGTTTAGTCCAACAGGATTTTACTCATCTGCACTGAAAAATAATTTCATACGTGAATTGCAGGAGCGGAACTTACGTCAAGTGAAATTTTCAGAAAATGCCAGTGAAGAATTTAGTAGTGAATTTGTAGTTGGTGCAAGGGGTAGAAAGATCTATTTGACTGCAAAAGATAAAAAACTGGTAAATGCATGGACTGAAGCAGGATATACAAAAGCAATGAAAACTCCAGATACAACTGTTATTTTTGTAACACCAGATAAATTTGCGAAAATAAGACAAGATCAAATTAATTGTATGGGATGTTTGAGTCATTGTTTGTTTAGTAATTGGAAAGATCATGGTAATCATTCAACAGGTCGAAAGCCAGATCCACGAAGTTTCTGTATACAAAAGACACTGCAAAGCATTATGCATGACGGTGATATTGAAAATGAACTCATGTTTTCTGGGCATAATGTATACAGATTCAAGCAAGATCCATTTTATGAAAATGGTTACATACCAACAGTAAGAGAATTGGTGGAAAGAATGCTAACTGGATATTAAATTATATTCAAGTTGATAAAAGAATATTACTTTATTAAAGTAAGTATTTATTAATTTTAGAAAAAGTGTTTACGTTAGTGGATAATAGTACTTTAAAGATATGCGTTAGCTTATGTGAAAAAGTCAGATAGTAGCGATGATGTTCAAAGTTTTTATGGTTTCATGATACGCAAAAACATCCCAGATTGGGATGAGCAGAAAGTTTAGAGGGTTTATGTAAAAGAATTTGCTATGCAGGGCCTAAACTCAACTAATGGACACAGTCCAGGAAATAGAAATGATTAGTATAATGCAAAGAATAACAGGTAACTTGAAAATTTTTAAATTATACATGTATTTAGTGATGAAGATTTAGATTTTTGGAGTTTTTTGTCATTATGATATATTATATTAATTCTTTGTTTGGTAGATATGCTCACATTTTAATATGACAAATTTAACTATGATAATAACAACTATTAAAGTAAAAAAGACAAGAAAAAAGTTTCAAAAGACAGTAGAAAATTATTAGCTTTAGATATATAGCAAGTTGTAGTTAATGTGTTACTTTCGATGGTTTTATATGTATTATTTTCTATCATAGTAGTAAAGAAAAAGCTAGAAAACTAGATTAAGGTAGATTATCTGGATAATGAACTTAAAAGTGTTCAGGAATATAAAAATTGTAGTTGGTATTATTCCTTTACCAGCTCTGATAGATAGGTTGCGTTATTAATTCAGTTTCACTAAAGTGGAGTTTAGTCATTCTTGATGTTAACTCTTTTATATATTTAACTGGTAGCTTTGCTTTTAGAAAAAACGCGATAAAGAGTCTGAGGATATTGAGAAGGCTAAGGAAGTGGTAGAAAGCTATAGAAATTAAAGATCTGAGTTTAATTATGAGTCACTACTTTCTTCTTTCTTTGCCAGCTAAACGCTCTTTTTGTTGACAGTAGCTGAGTTTCTTCTGGTTAGTTTTATAGTTCTGATGTAATAGAACAAGGACTAAAAATTACATAAGGTAGACTTATCCTAAACCTAGAGCTGTAGAGAACATTTTGGTTTTAGTTTACAGGAAGCTACTATTTAGGCAGCAGATACTAAAATCCAGAAAAAAAAAGAAATATAGGTGTTCCAACATCATGCACTAAAATGACACCATTTGTTACGAAAACAAATGTTTTTTTATAATTGAATTGATAATAAATATTAAGGAGTCTACAAAGTAGAAAAAGGTAAAAGAAATTCTATGATCAATGGTTGTTCACTCTAATTATCTTATAAGTTGGTATTCTATAATGTCTTCGATGACTATAAGTGCGTTTTAGTTTGAGAATTTAGAGATCTTTAGGTAAAATTAATAAAGGTATGAGGTAAATATAATGTAAAAAATTATATATAAGATATCAACTGTATAGTATTCTCATCATCAACCTGTGCAGGTTAAAGGTAACTGTAAGCACCTTTAATCTCATGATGAGAGTGGTTGATAAAGATTGTTGAGTGGTTTTATGGACAGACTTGAATTTCTGAAAGTTACAATATTCATGCAGTTGTCACACATGAAATTTTATTTACTCTATAACACGTTTACTTATAATAGTGTTGATACAGAGATAAATAGAGTAAGTGTTGAAAAAAGAAAGTTCTAATATTAAGAAAATAAAAAAAAATTTTTAGAACAAGCAATTAGGGTAAACCATGCTGGCGAGTATGGAGCTATTTGTATTTATTCTGGTCAAAAATTTATTCTTAAAGAATCTTCTATAATCAATAAAATAATTAAAATGGAAGAACAAGAAAAGAAGCATTTTCGCTATTTTAGTGAGAAAATCAAAAAACAAAAAATTCGTCCTACCGTTTTATTGCCAATTTGGTGTGTGTTAGGAGTATCACTTGGTGTTGCAACGGCTATTATGGGTAAAAAAGCTGCTATGGCTTGTACTGCTGCGGTTGAAGAAGTGATCGAAGAGCACTATAAAGAGCAAATTTCACGTTTAGAAGATGGAGAATTAAGAGAAACTATAAGTAAATTTCGCGATGAAGAGCTGGAACACAGGGATATTGCAATTGGGCATAACGCTGAAAGCGCATTCGGTTATAATGTTTTATCTTTATTCATAAAAACAGGCTGCAAAGCTGCTATTTACTTATCTAAATTAATTTAATTGTTTTTTTCTAAGTAGTTTTTTGTTTGCAATGGTATAAATATAATAACTGGGAATATATATTGTATAATATTTATTCTTAGTAAGAGGTAGTTTATGAATTTGAGTAAAATTACTGTAACATCGGATATGATAAGTGTAATAATTGAAATAGGTGCAAATGCTGAACCTGTAAAGTATGAGTTTGATAAGGAATTAGGACTGTTACAAGTTGACAGGTTTCTATCTACTGCAATGGTTTATCCTTGTAATTATGGATTTGTACCAAA
Source organism: Wolbachia endosymbiont of Onchocerca volvulus str. Cameroon (assembly GCF_000530755.1). NCBI lineage: Bacteria > Pseudomonadati > Pseudomonadota > Alphaproteobacteria > Rickettsiales > Anaplasmataceae > Wolbachia > Wolbachia endosymbiont of Onchocerca volvulus. The sequence goes on along the minus strand of NZ_HG810405.1, from coordinate 611,327 downwards.
TACCTGTGCAGGTGATGGTGATCCTGTAGATGTTTTGGTGTTAACCCAATATTCCTTAGTATCTGGTGTTTTAATATCGGTGCGTCCAATAGGTGCTTTGCTTACTAAGGATGAGAAAGGAGAAGATGAAAAGGTGTTAGCTGTACCTATTTCCAGTGTTGATAGTTATTATGATAATGTGAAAAATTATTCTGATCTACCTAAGAAACTGCTAGATAAAATTGCTCATTTCTTTTCACATTATAAAGACCTAGAGGAAGGAAAAACAGTAATAGTTGGAGAGTGGATTGGTGTAGAAGAAGCTAAAAAGATCATTAAGAGTGCTATTAAGTAAGGTTTTTAATATAACTGATTTCCTGTTGTTATTTAGTGTAAAAGTATCGCTATTGAAAGTGTTAGACAGGTTGTGAAGTCTTGGTATTATATGTAAACTTGAAACTTAGGGTTTGGAGAGATGGCCGAGTGGCTGAAGGCGACGGTTTGCTAAACCGTTATATGATTGAAAAGTCATATCGAGGGTTCGAATCCCTCTCTCTCCGTGTACTGTTGATATGATACATAATTAGTCATTTTAGACTATTTTGCTCTTATTTAGATATATAAGTTTACTTAACTTTATTGAAATTTTTGTAGTGCTAGTTTGTGATATTGCCATTGAGTTGTTTACTCTATTTTTATTGATCAAGTTGCAGTAGATTAAAGTGAATGTTAGTATTTTCACATAAAATATGAAAAATATGTGAATATTTTACTTTTTTGCTAAAATATGTGATAGTTAGGCTATATTATTTTTTAATAGAAGAGAATTATAGGATCAAGTAAGTTGAGAGGAGAGGAGATAATTAGCTTTAGCGAATGATAAAAGTAACTTAAATGGTAGTATGTAATTGGAAAAATTTAAACGAAGGATTTGGTTCTATATTAAAAGCGAGAGGAAGGTCAATTTGACGAAAATTACTTATTTACCGAATAGAATAGCTACTTTAGCATATATTGTGAAGAAATTATATATTATATTGTATGTGACTACTATAGTTAGCGCTACAAATTTGGTAAGATCTTTGTTAGAAGTAGAAGGGAATAGTGTTGATACTAAGTGCGGAAATGGAAAGATTGTAGTTATTGTGGATGACTTTAACTAACTACTTACAAGATCTTAAAAAAGCGAAACCTCAAAAGTCTAAGAATAAAAAGTCAAATAATATAACGTCTGATTGTGCTACTGTCTTTTATGTAAAGTATATATTCTACATACCTCAATACACTAAGGAGGTTATGTATATTGTGAAAGTTTCACTACCATCATGCTTGTTTTTTGTTATGGATTAATTATTTGATTATAGTATCATCTTAATTGAACTTATTGCTTAGGGATATTTATGAAGAGTATTTTATGCTTTACGTTGGTATTTATTGTGTTTGGCTCAATTGGTCTATTTGCTATGGAGCAACTTGAAGAAGAGAAATTTAGTTTAGATAGATCAATGGATTCTGTGAGTGAAGATATGGATATAAAGAAAGATCTAAAACAAGGTTTATCACAAAGCATAATCCAGCAGAGGAACAATCTAGAGTCTATCAAGAGCGAAGTTGATAAGTTAAATGTTGAAAAAGTACAAAATATTAAAACTGGAAAAGGAGAAAGTAAAGAAGAGCTACAACATGATAAGAATAAAACTTCTATATTAGAAAAGGCTATGAGTGAAATAGGGAGGAATAGTGAAGATTTGTCAGAACTTAGTGATGATCTGTTAAAGGAAAATAGAGGTGAGGGAGATGAAGTTACTCCGGATTTACCAAATGTGACTGATAAAGAAGTTAATGGAAACCTTATTTTTTCTCCAAGTGTTAGTTTAAGCGAAAATGTAACTGACCTGCAAAAAGATCTACAAGTTAATAAAAAGGTTGATGTAGAGAAGAATAAGCCTTCAGAAAATAATATAGATAAATTATTAGAAGGAAAAAAGTTAGAGGGCCAAGTTAGAAAAGAAAAGGTGAAAAAATTATCTAAAAGCCATAATATAGAAAAACCTATCCTTAAAAAGGATGAAAAAAGTAAACAGGAGAAAGAGAAAAATTTACAAAGGTTGGCAAAGTTAAACAATGAGTCAGTAAAAAAGTGGCATCATAGAAATACACAAGATGAGTTAATATATAAGCGGCAATATAGTAATCTTAATCAGCATCTTCCGGCAACTATATTTGTTGATGACTATAGTAAACGTCTTTTTTATTGTATTAAAAAGAACAACTTGGTTTGTTTGAGAGGGATAATAAATAAATTAGAAAAGCTTGGATTGACAGTTCAAGAGGTGCTTAAGTTTAGGAATAAACTTGGAGATACCCCTCTAATTTATGCAGTTAAGCAAGGTGGGATAGATATAGTGCGCTTTTTCTTATTACAAGGTGCTGATCCTAAAGTGGTCAATTATAATCTTCAGTCTCCCATTGATATAGCGATTGAAAGAGAGCGGGTTGATATGATAAATGCAATTGCTGAAATGATGCCATATTTTTTGGAGTATAAAAAATAATAGGTAATAAAGAAGATCTAGAAATATATAATTGGGTCTGAGGACAAAAGAAGATAGTGAATTGCGGTGTAATAAAGAAAATGATTAGGTTTTTGATATTGATTTTAGTTGGTCATTTGTGTTATGGAGATGAAGTAAATAAAAGAAAAGATCTGGTCAGTGATTTTTTGAACACTTTGCATAAAGTAAAATATGTCTTTTATGACAAAGAAGACTTTGCTAAGTTTCTGGTGAAATGCCACAAAGAAGGTGTGCCAGAAGATTTTGGAAAAGGTTTTGGCCCTAATTTGAATGGAGCTGATTTTAGTCGATTGTACCTAAATGGATCCATTTTTGATGGAGTCAGTCTAATTGGTGCTGACTTTTCTTATACTGACTTGTCAGGTGTATCTTTTATTAATGCTGATTTACGTGGGGCTAATTTTTCTAATGCTAATTTACGGGATATAAGAATAGAAAGTACAAATTTAAGTTTTACAAAATTTGTTTCTGCAAATTTGATGGATATTATGCTTAGCCAGTCTGATGTTAGCCATGCTGAGTTTATTAATTCTGATCTTAAGAAAGTGAGGATGCACAACATGACCGGGTTATATACTAACTTCTCAAATGTAAAAATGAATCTTTCTAGTTTGTTAAGCTCGAATGTTGATTATGTCAACTTTAGCGATAGTGAAATAAGTAATACTGTTGTGCAAAGAAGCAATCTTGATAATGCAAATTTTTTTGGAGTGGATTCATATAAGTTAAAAGTACAATTTTCCTCATTGGAGAATGCTAATATATATGGTGCAGAAATAAAGGAATCAGATTTTACGGGTAGTAATCTTTCTAATGTTTGTCTTAATTCTTCTGCTATAATTAGTAGTAACTTTAATATGGCTAATTTAAGTAATACGCAAATTTCCTATGTAAGTAGTGATAGTTCAAGCTTTGTTCAGTCTATACTGAATAGTTCTAAAGTAAAACACTCGTATGTTTCTGATATAACTCTTCAGGATGCTGACTTATCTAACATTGATTTTAGTTTTAGCGAACTACATCAAGTTAATGTTTCTGATTCTGATATTCGTCATGGGAAGTTTGATAATACTAAAGTTGCAAATTCTAATATAAATGGCTCGTTTTTTGACTACTCATTATTTACTTCTGCAGAAATAAAAAATACAGACCTTTCTACAGTTTCAATGTACAAGGTTAAAGTACAGGGTTCTCAAATTTGTAATAGTAAACTACTTTGTCATAGCATTGATTCTAGTGAAATAGAAAACTCAATGTTTTTTGATTTGATAGCGGATAGCTCAAACTGGTCTAATCTAAAAGTAACTAATTCGAATTTTGTTAAGAATAGTTTCAAGTCTTCTTTGCTTCACGATAATACCTTTAAGAAAACAGGCTTTTTTCTCAGCAATTTCAGTAATTCAGCAATTGATAATACGTCTTTCTATTCTTCAAGAATATATTATGCTATAACCTCGATTAAAGGTTTGCAAGAAGAAATATCGCAGAATAAAAGATCTGATGCAAATTATGCTTACTTTGAATTTAAGGACATGAATCTAGAAAATGCTGATTTTTCTGGTTCAGTGTTGAGTAGAAAAAGTTTGTAAGTGTTAATTTAAATAAGGCAGCTTTTGAAAAAAGTGATTTACGCTATGCTATATAATGTTCTCTTGTTGAGTTATTTTTTTTATGATCACAAGAGGTGAGGGTGTATTGTTAGTTTTATCTTCTCCTTCTGGAGCTGGAAAAACTACTATATTAGAGAGGCTACTTGATCAATCAACTGACCTAGTTAAGTCTGTTTCTGTAACTACGCGTAAACCTCGTTTTGGTGAAATAAATGGAAAAGACTATTTTTTCGTTACCGAAGAGAGATTTCACGAGTTATGCAGAACTGACCAGATGCTTGAGTACGCTAAGGTTTTTGAAAATTTCTATGGTATACCAAAAGATTTTATAAAACAGAATCTAAGTAGTGGAGTAAGTGTTTTGCTTAGTATAGATTGGCAAGGAGCATTTCATTTATTTAAGCTCATGAGGAAAAAAGTTGTAAGCATTTTTATCCTTCCTCCTTCAATGGAAGAGCTTAGGCTGCGTTTGCAAAAACGTAATACTGATAGTGCAAGCGAAATAGAATGTAGGTTGGCTGAAGCTCAAAAGGAGATAAGTAAACGAAATAAATATGATTATATAATTATCAATGATAATATTGATAAAAGTGTCGAAGAGATAAGCTCTATATTAAAAAAAGAAAAGCTTAAAAGATTTAAAAAAAAATAAGTTAACAGTTTTATTAAACATATTTTAAAGTTAATCTTCGATGTTATATGCATTTTTTTCTTTTTCTAATCTCTCTTGCTCTTCAATGCAATATGTAGCAAGCGGATTGGCTTTAAGCCTTTCGGTTCCTATTTCTTCTCCTGTTCTTTCACAATAGCCGTAGGTGCCTAATTTTATTTTTTTTAATGCCTCCTTGATTTTTTCTTTTCTTTCTTTTCTGCGCCTAATTAGTTTTTCATTTCCACTATCTTCATCAGAATAGTATGCGCTGTCTTCTAATTCTTGCTTCTCCATTTCAACAAGCATTGATTGCAATTTTAAGCTAAAGTATTCCAATTGCTTCACGTTCATGTATTCTTCATCCTCTGAAGGAGTATAATCTTCTGGTAATTTTATTTTTGGTAACTCTTTCATAATTGCATTACTTGTTAAATAATAAAACCTGTGTAATTTATGAATAAGAAATTACACTATCTCAAAGTAAACACTATAATTTATAATAAATATTTAAAAGCCTAATATGATCAGCTCAATAAAAAAATTAGTGATAAGTAATAGTGATTTTACCTATATAATATGTATCTTTATTGTAATGTTAAGCTTATCTTCGTTTACACTTGGAAATAACAGTGAACGAGAAATTATGTTAGCATTAATATGGATATGTGCTACTTTTGTTCTGCAAATTTCTACAAGTGATCTATTTTCTTCTGATTATCGTGACGGAATATTAGAGCAAATCTTCATACAGCCACTTTCCTCTAAATTTATAATTGCTTATAAAATTCTTGCTCACTGGATATTATTCGGTTTACCAATTTCAGCAATTTCTTCCATATTCAGCTTTGTAGTTCTGGGCAGTGATATTAAATACTCAATAGTAGCTGGCTTGTCTTTGTTACTCAATATGCTGATAGTAACTAATATTTCAGCTACTGGAAGTGCATTAATGATTGGTCGAAATAACTTAGCATCAGGAATACCACAAATTCTTGTTTTACCAATCATAATGCCAACCTTTGTGTATTTTAAATTACTGATTCAGTTTGAAAGTTTATCTTTGAATATTCATATATTGCTTATTACTGTTTTAGTTTTTGCTATTTTGCTGATTAATAGTACTATAGCTACCCACATAGTATTGAAATTTGCTGTAGAGCAGGACTAGAAAGCTTACCATTACTTTACATAAGATCTGCTGCCGGTAAAGCCTAAACTTACTAAATATATTTCTGTAGATTCAGGTCTACTTGATCTTGGTTTAAAATATTTTGCTGTTTTGAACGTTTTTTTTAGCTCGTTGCAAAAATCTTTGTCAAATTCTCCTTGAAAGATTTTTACTACAAACTTTCCATTATAATTTAGGAAGTGCTTTGCAAGATTTAGTGCTGCTTTACATAGAAACATGATTCTGATATGGTCTAACGACTTTATACCACAAGATTCTGGAGCCATATCAGATAAAATTACGTCAAACTTTTGATCTTTAAACCTTTCCTTTAAAGTTTCAAGTTCATTTATAATATCGCATTGCATATGTTGTACTCCATTAATCGAGTTTACTGGCTTTATGTCAATTGCAACTATATTAGCTCCTTTTTGAGATGCAACTTGTGACCATCCACCAGGGAAAGCACCAAGATCAATGATTTTTTGCCCTTTTTGGAGTAATTTAAATTTATTATCTATCTCTATCAACTTATACGCCGAGCGCGATCTGTAGCCATCTTTATTAGTTTTTTGTACATACTTGTCATTTAGATGACGGTACAACCACTTGGTTGAAGATAATTTTCTGCCTTTAGCTGTTTTTACTCTAGTTTTTATTGTTGGTACCTGTATGTAATCATACTATTGATTATATCTTTTAGCTTTTTTTTGACTACTTCTTTTACTAGTGTATATAAGTATTTGTTAGCCATTCTGATAGCTGGGGTTTTAAAAAAGATGTAACTAACTCTTCAATACTAGTAGTAAGGTTTGCTTTTTTTTATTGCTTATGTTGCAATTAGTTTTTCACCTTTTTAAGAACCTTTTAATCTACTCTATATTTTTCCTTTGAGAACAACTGATCATTATTTTTTGCTTGTGAATTACTATTATCTACTTTGTTATTACTAATTTGAGTATTGTACTTGTAGGTAAACATCTTTTTCCCTTTTTAAATCATGATTGTAGCCGTTAAGTTCATAGTATTATTTTTGAAAACATTTATTTGCTTTGATTATCATTGTTAATATCTTTCTTCTTATTATTCTCCTCTTTACTAGCTTCTTCTAAATTTTCTAAATATTCTTCTTGAAGGTATAGAACATTGTTATCTTCTTTTTCCTTTTCTATTTCTACTTTTTATCATTACTTACATTTTTAGTACTACTTTTATATCTTCTAGAATATCTTTTACGATTGATTATTTTTGTTTTTAGCACTCATAATTGCTAATACCATTAAATTTAGAAATTTATGCTGTTTATTGTAAAAAGCAACTTATAAGCACTGATTGCATAGTTGCTTTTTGCTTCAACTAAATCTGAACGTGCTTTAAATAATGCATCTTCAGTGTTTAAAAGTTCGGTTGTGCTTTTTAAATTTAAGTTAACTTCTTGCTTGACTCCTTCTAATGCTAGAGCTGCTGCTTTTTCAGCCTTTTGACTTGCTTTAATAATAGCTTTTGCTGTCATAACGTTATTCCAAGCGTTCATAACCTCTCTTTCTATGTTTTTTACTGTCTCATAATAATCATAGGCGGATTTTTTTGCATACATTCTAGCTCTATTTATATCAAAAGTATTAATTCCTCTTTTAAAGATTGGAATATCAAGAGTAAAAGTAATATTAGTAGTGCCTAAAAGCGTATCAAGACTAACGCTTTCATTTAAACTTTTACTCGCACTGAGATTTAAAGAAGGTAGCCACTTAGAAGTTTCAGCAATCACTGCCATTCCATCTGCCTTTTTTTTATAAACTGCTGCTTTTAAGGACAAGTTGTTGGTTCTTGCTAGCTGTAAGCATTCGTTTAGATCTGGGATATAGGGTAATTTATCATTAACTTCGGAGAGCTCATCAGGATCTTCGCCAATTAAGTGAAAGTAAGCAACGTTTGCTAATTTTAGTTTACCTTCAGCATCGACTCTTTCCAGCCTTGAAGATGAAAATTTTGCTTTCGCCAGTGAAACTTCAGCATTGGTAACCTCTCCAAGGGAAAGGCGCTTCTTCATTGCAGACAAGTTCTCCAAAGAAACATGTTCTTTGTGTTCTCTCAATTTTAATATTGCTGTCCTTCTTAGAACATCAACGTATACTTTCACAGCGTCAAGTGCAACCTCTTGCTTTGATTGTTGAAAGTGCATCTTTTCTGCTTTGAGAAGATGACTTGATCGGTTGAATGTAGCAAAAGCACTGCCGCCATCTATTATTCTCTGACTTAATGTAACGCATTTTCCAGGTAAGTTATGTTTGTCATTATAAAGATTAAAATTACTATCAAAGTTATATTGTAAATTAATATCTGGCAAAAATCCACTTAATCCTGAAGATTTCAGTTGTTTTTCTGTGCTTTTATACTGATAAAATTGAGATTTTAACTTTAAACTATTTTTTATGGCTTTACTTATAGCTTGTTCGAGATCGATTGCATAGCAACTTATACTACTAAACACGACCATGAACGTAATGATCAATTGAAACACTTTATTCCTATATGTATCAGGATATGCAACTAAATTATTAGTACAAATTGCTTTAATAATCAATAACTAATATTGTTGACTTTGTTTAGAGGTTGGGTGTATCATGACCTACTATTGCGTAGTTAAAATTATGAAGACTTTTTTCTTGAAAGAAAAACAAATCAATAAAAGATGGTTTATTATAGATGCGGATGGGTTAACAGTAGGAAGGCTTTCAGCATTTGTGGCAACTTTATTGCGTGGAAAGCATAAACCTGAGTATACACCTCATATGGATTGTGGTGATAATGTAATTATTATTAACGCAGAAAAGGTGCATTTTACTGGAAAGAAACTTAAAGAAAAAATTTACTATAAACATACAGGTTATCCCGGTGGTTTAAAAAAAACTACTCCAGATAATATCTTGAATAGTAAATTTCCTGAGCGTGTAATAAAAATGGCAGTAAAAAGGATGCTTGATGATGGTCCTATGGCACGTAAACGTTTTGGAAATTTATACGTTTACTCTGGTTCAAAACATAAGCATCAGGGACAGCAACCTAAGGAAATAGATTTTGCTTCTTTGAATCGAAAAAACAAAAAATAATGGAGTGAAGATGGAAAATTATATAATAAATCAATCAGAAATGGTAACTAAGCCAGTAGTTGATTTATTAGGTCGTTTATATGCTACGGGTCGGAGAAAGGAATCTATAGCAAGAGTATGGATAAAGCCAGGCAATGGAAAGTTTAGTATTAATCAGCAAGATAAGTTATTCTCTTACTTTAAAAGAGAATCAGTATGTCAAATGGTAAGGATGCCACTTATTATAACATCTGTGCTAGATAAATATGATGTGTTTGCAACTGTAAGAGGTGGAGGGTTATCTAGTCAAGCTGGTGCTTTAGCCCATGGGATAAGTAGAGCTTTAAGTAAGATAAGTCAAGGCTTGCATTCTGTGCTACGCAATAAGGGATTCCTGACGCGAGATTCACGTGTTGTTGAGCGTAAGAAGTATGGTCAGCATAAAGCTCGTAAAAAATGTCAATTTTCTAAGAGATAGTTATTTTTTAGTGATGCTTTTTGTAGGCGTGATACAAATGTTTAAAGGGTATATAGTTATGGTATATCCTAATTTTCACGGTAAATTTAGTTGACTATCGGTGTGAACTGAATATGCTGTTTGTGTAATTTTTTTCAATATTAAGGTAATTTATGAGTAAAGAAAGTATAGTAAAACAAATGCACGAAGATTTGTCTAATCAGGGTATAGACATAACAATGTTGAATTTGGGCAAAATCCATGATGCGTGGATAAAAAGAATAAAAGGTGATTTGAAGAGGATAGGTAAAGTACGTCTGCATAGATTAGGTACATTGTCTACTGCTGTAAGTCGGAAGAAACAGTGTCGTAATCCTCAAAATGGTAAGATTATGACTGTTCCTGAAAAGATAAGAGTAAGATTTAAAGCAAGCCAGAATCTTTTGGGTCTTTTAAATAAAGAGGAGGAAGAAGTAGTTAGTTAGGATATTATCATTTTCATTGTTTTTACTGTGTTGTGCAAGCTGTAAAATATAGCTTCGCTGATTAAAAGTGACCTACATTAAGAGCTAAGATATGAGATATCTCTTTTATTTTTTTAGCGTGTGTACAGGTTATGCTATGTCCTGCGTGGTACTCTATTTTTAGCTTATTTATGCACTCTATAGCATTAGTAATTAGTTTGAATTTTTTCTCTGATGGACTATTGCAGTAATCTCCCGTGTGAATTTCTATTATGTCAGGCTTTTTTTCTAGTTTCTCAAGATATTTTAGTTGATTGGTGCTTGGATTAATAAACAGTGAAACCTTTATGCCAGTGCTATGCATTTCTTCTATTATGCTAGAAAGTTTATTGTACGTGTTAATTATGTCTAAACCACTTTCTGTTGTTAATTCTTTTCTTTTTTCTGGCACAATACTAATCGAATAGGGTTTTACCTTTTTTGCTATTTTGAGCATTTCTTCTGTGGCTGCAATTTCAAGATTGAGCTCAGTTTCAATGTTTTTTTTAGATTAAACACATCTCCATCCTTGATGTGTTTTCTGTCTTCCCGTAAGTGAACGGTGATAAAATCTTCTCCAGCTTCAATAGCTATTTTTGCTGCTTTTAATAGATTTGGGTAAGAAATTCCCCATGCATTGCGAAGAGTTACAATATGGTCAATGTTAACACCTAATTTCATACCACTCAAAAATCATTTATAGATTATACATGGTATTAGTCTTTTTACATAGTTATTATCTGACTAATCAGTGCAATAAATAAGTAACCGAAAGATGATACTGAAAATTACTTAATAAGTCTTGTTAATTTTCTTATTATAATAATAAAACTATTTAGTAATCTATATGTAGGTTGTGTGATACAAGTATTACATAGTTAATGTTTTATGTATAGTTTTTTGCACTATGTTTACTTCATGTCTTTACTAATTTTATCTATAGGCTTCTAAGCTTTTTAAGCTGAAACGCGCTATGAAAGATGGTATAAGATGTGGTTTAGGGTTAGAAGGTAAATAATTATTTACCGCGGAGGTTTTTTACTTTTATCTTTTTTCACTTAGTAAACTTCTTGATACTTGAATCAAAGGTTAGTTGTAAGAGATCTAATGGATATTTTTACCACTAAAGTGGAACATTATTTTTATTTTTTAGCTTTTTTGAAAATAACGTAAATTAAAGTGGCTGAATTTATCAATGACTTTTAATCAGTTGTTATTCTGGCATGTTAGAAGTGTTTTTACATAACAATATAATTTTCTTTTATAAATGAATGCCTACAATATACAATAAAAATATTTTCGTTGTGGTTGAGATTTCTGATATGTATATTATTAATAAGTCTTGTATTTAACAAGCAATGAAAGTAATGGTTGTTATGATAGTGTTGTTGTGTAGTAGTTGCACAATAGCAAGTGAGTGGATAAACATAGTGGATAAAAAATTATCTCAAGGATATGTGGCTCCAGTTCTTGTAGAAAATAGTGTTATTTTAGTAGACAAGCACGGTACCTTATATTCCGTTGATGTTGATAATTTAAAGGTTATGAATTGGAAATTGCACCTTTCGCACAAAAAAAAAATTGGTAATATGAGTCTATCACCTCATGGAGGAAATGTTTTTTTTATAGCAAATAATATTCTATATGCGATAGATGTAAAAACTGGTGAGATTCAATGGGAAAAGGAACTGAGAGCTCCAATAAGAGGAAAAGCAGTAGTAATATATAATAAATTGGTAGTATTAACTATTGATAATTTTCTATATGCCCTTAATATAAAAGACGGTAGCCCAATTTGGGCTCACCAAAATGGAGTTAGTGAAGTACGAGGTTTATATTCCATATCACCTGTAGTTTCTGATAATAAAATAATAGCGCCATTTTCAAATGGTGAACTAATAGCTTTTGATGAAGGTGGTGAAAAATTATGGAGTCAAAAATTGGCTATAAGCCTTTTAGATACACAGATTACAGATATAACTACTACACCAAGAGTACTCGATAATATTTTAGTTGTTACAAACAGTTCTTATGTTTATGGTATCGATGTAAAGTCAGGGAACATTCTATGGTCAAAACCACTGCAAACAAAAAGTGTATCAAACATTGTGCCATATTATAATTCTTCTATTCTTACAAAAGAGCAAAGAGCCGGTGGTAGAATTTTTTTAATTACTAGAGATAATAAAATAGTTGGCATTGATGTACGAAATGGAAAAACAATCTGGACATCTGATTCAATAGAAAATACGCAGTTGTTTACTTTAATTATGCATGCCAATACGTTATGGATAACAAGCAATAAAGGTTTAATGTTTGCTTTTTCTGAATCTGAAAATGCATGGAAAGCAATCAAAATATCAGGTAATGTGTTTCACACTCCAGTGTTCATTCGTGATAAGATATATATAACGACTGAAGGGAATGGTGCTTTTTATTTAGAAAATAGGTTTATTTTTTATGACTGATCATGATCTGATTATTATAGGCGGTGGTTCAGGTGGTTATAAATGTGCTGTTTTAGCTGCAAAGCTTGGGATGAAGGTTACTTGCATAGATAAGAATAGCATTCTTGGTGGGACATGTTTGCGAGTTGGGTGTATACCTTCTAAAACGTTACTTCACTCTTCTTATGAATATATCCATACGAAAAACGATCTATCAAAACTTGGTATAAAAGTTAAGGATGCAAGTTTTAATCTAAAAGAAATGCTAGAATATAAGGACGCCAAAGTTAAAGAATTGGGACAAGGAATAGAGTATCTCTTTGACCTTCATAAGATTACTAGGATTACTGGACTTGGGAAAATTACTTCTTTTGATCAAGGTAATCTTGAAGTTTCGGTTGAAGGTAAGACGCTGAAAACAAAAAATATAGTAATCGCAACCGGTTCTGATGTCATCTCCTTACCAAGAGTTAATATTGATGAGAAAAACATTATTTCATCCACCGGCGCGTTATCTCTAACTGAAGTACCAAGAAGACTTGTTGTAATTGGAGCTGGAGCAATAGGACTTGAAATGTCTTCTATATGGAAAAGGTTAGGGTCTGAAGTTACTGTAGTAGAGTTTCTCGATAGAATCGCTACAACAATGGATGTAGAATTGAGTAAGTCTTTATTTTCCAGTTTGCAAAAACAAGGAATAAAACTTTTACTTAGCACTAAAGTTGAGGAAATAAAACAAAATAGTGATTTTTTAAGTGTAAAAGTTTGCTCTGTTCAAGGCAGCCAAGTAAATACTATAGAGGCAGATAAAGTGCTCATTGCAGTAGGTCGTAAACCATATACTGATGGTCTTGACATTGATGGCAAAATAGAAAGAGATAGCCGTGGCTTTATTCAAGTTGACAATAAGTATGAGACCAATATAAAAAGAATATTTGCTATTGGTGATTCAATCGGTGGGGCAATGCTTGCTCATAAGGCGGAAGAAGAAGGAGTGGCAGTTGCAGAAATAATAGCAGGGCAGTCACCTCATATTAATTATGAAATTATGCCATTTGTTATTTATACCCATCCTGCGGTTTCTTCAATTGGCAAAACTGAAGAGGAACTCAGAAATGCTGGTTGGAAGTATAAAGTTGGTAAATGTCAGTTTGCTGCAAATGGTAGGGCAAAAATTATTGATGATGCTGAAGGATTTGTAAAAGTACTAACTTGTAGCAAGACAGATACAATACTAGGTGTGCATATCATAGGGGCATATGCTGATACGCTAATTAATGAAGCAGCAGTTGCAATGGCATATGGTGCAGCAGCAGAGGATATATATAGAATTTGTCACTCTCATCCTGATGTAAATGAAACCTTCCGTGATGCATGCACTGATGCATTCTTTAAAAAGTAACTATTGAACTTAGGTTCAATTATTGAAAGTTGATATGAATAGTGAGGTACAAGTCTTGTTTGCTCAACACTTTGTAAAATGATATATGAGAGACCTAAAAGACATGATAAGTTTTCTTAGTACTCACATTGTATGAGAAGTAGGTATTTTCTCTTTGGAAAGATTGAGCGTGCGCGAGCTTAGAAGTTGGCTTACCTTTTGTTATACAAGAGGTGTAAATGTGGGATCGAATACTCGTGCATTGTCAGTAATTAGAAATTTTTTCAAGTATATAAAAAGCAATTGTGAAATAAACAATGAGACTATATTTTCCTTATCTAGGCCAATTTAGAGAAGAACTTTACCAAGAGCATTAATCAATATCTGATGTAAGAACTTTAATGAAAGAATGAAACTGTCTGACCTAGGTGAACCTTGGGTGATAAAAAAAGGAATTGCGATTATTATTCTACTTATATGGCACAGGGTTAAGGATCGGTGAGAAGCATTTAAGGTTAGTAATAATTAATAATGGAAGTTTAACAGTCATAGTAAGGGGGGGGACAAAGTGAAGGCAGGTGTGTTGTTTTTCTCAGTAGTAAAAAAGTGCATGCAAGAGTACGTAAAAGCTTTTCTTTACCTTAGCGTTAATAATGAAGTACGATATCTATTTATGAAACTAAGAGGAAATTGAAAAGAACTTATGTTGTTAATCGTCTAGAAAAAGTAAAGAAAATGTTAAATTTGTCAGAAATCTTATCCACGCATGTATTACGTCATAGTTTTGTTACTCATTTGCTTTAAAAAAACATTGATATAAGCTTAATACAGCGACCTGCTTAGCTATTTAAGGTTTTGAAACTGCTTAAATCTACACTCATTTGAATTATTAAGATGTTTTCAATATGTATAAAGATACTTAATGGAGTTTTAAAAAGAAATAGAAACCTTTGTAACTCTAAAAGAGTCGGTGGTACCATTAAGTTCTACTTCTTTGTTCATTTTTTTATACAAAAAAAGCATCCTGCTTCTAAAATGCCCAATGCAAATACAACAAGAAAAGTGCTTATCGCTTATCTCTAGTATAATTATTCATTATTAAATATACACCTTCAAACAATACAAAAAATGTAGAAGTGAAGTACCTTACACTGGAGCTCTATCTCTGAAGATCTTGGTTTTTTTTTAATCTTGGTTTTGAGCTTAAAGTGGAGTGTTTTTCATTAACGAGTTGAACTTCCCTGATCAGGGGAATTGATCATTGTTTACTGATTTAATTTTTCTTTTTTTATATATTTCTAACTTTTTCCCTTGCAAGTTGAATATCTTTCTCCTTTAAATTCACCTAAAAGGTTCTATGCAAATAGTTCATTATTTGTCTTTCTAGGAAATTTTTTACTTAAGCGTTTTTAATAGTGCTTAATCAGATCGTTAATGTTCCTCAACATAACAGCAATAACTGCATAATTTATGAAACAGCTATCTTTCACCAATTTTTTCATATTACTTAAACCTCTTTACTATAGAAGAAGTTAATTGTTTCTTAATAGCAAGTTTAACTAATTTATCTTAATCGTATGTTTTATTGCTCTATTGTAGGCGTTGATTTTATTTGATAATCTAGATTTTATGTTTTTAAAAGTTTAGTCAATACTTCTTTTTTTATTTTCTATTCTTTCTTCTAATGAGGTCGGAATAGCTTGTGCTTCTTTTGTTTGCACCTCTTTTCCAGAGAGCAGTTAGAGTTAAATGTTTGCTCAGTAAACCCTTACTAGCCAGATATTTGTTTCACAAATCTTGTGCGCTAGATTTAGTACTCCTTGACTCGTCAAAGCTCAGTGTCGACTAAGATTTTCTTAATAAACTTCTGCTCAATAAATTTTCCTTCTTGTGCTTTTAAAGATTTTAATTATATTATATACTTAAACTTTCTTACAGCATGACCTTAGGGCCTTTATTCTTACAATTTCTAATATCAATTTTAATATCTAAGATATACAAGTAATTTTTCCACTATCTCTAGCTCTAATTTGGCAGACAATACATAAAAACTGCATACTAGCTATTTGTGTCTAAGTCCTAAAAATGCAGCACCGCGAAAAGCATTAGTGTACCGTAATTGCTCTCCTCATGTGTAACTTGCTTATTCTGAGTATTAATATTGAATATCATTTTTTCTTAATGTAATTTATCAATTACTACTGGCAGTAATAGATGTTAGAAATAGATACATCAAAAAGCGTCATACCTTTACCTTCTTAGTCAAACGTACCAACATCCGTACTTTTTTTCAGAGGTTGTTGTTTTAAACCTTCCAAGGTCTTCATCATCAATAGCCTAAAATAACTTTTTTATTGGCATATTAAGTGGTTTTTGAAGTTTTTTAATTAAATGTTTGCTATTATATTGTTTACTATCTTAGCAACATTTACTTGCTCTTTCTATATGGTTTTCTGCCTACTGATTAAAAAGATATTCTCTATATTAAACATGTTAAAAATGTTCTTAATGACTTACCATTATTGTGCAACAAAAAAAGAAAATAATAATAAAACTCTCTCTTCTTTTATCGGAGGTACTTCGTATATTTTCTGTTTTTTAACTCTTTACGCTTGTACACCTTAGAAATTTTTCTGCATCAAGCGCAGCCATGCACCCTGTGCCCGCTGCAACTACTGCCTGCCGGTACACCTTATCTTGAACATCGCCTGCAGCAAACACTCCTGTCCTACTGGTTAGAGTTGTACCAGGCCTTGTAACTACGTAACCTTGCTGATCCATTTCAACAAATCCTTTTAAAATACCTGTATTTGGTGTATGCCCAATTGCAATAAATACTCCATCCACTTTCATTTTTTGGATTTTATTAGTCTCTGTTGATTTAATTATAATACCAGTAACTTTTTTCGGATTTTCTTCTCCAAGAATTTGCTCTACAGTATGATTCCATATTACTTTTATCTTATCTTTTCTAAAGAGCCTATCTTGTATTATCTTTTCTGCTCTTAATTTATTGCGCCTGTGTATCAGTATAACTTCTTTGGCAAATCGAGTTAAAAACATTGCCTCTTCAGCAGAGGTATTTCCACCACCAACTACAGCTACGACTTTATTTTTAAAAAATGCACCGTCACAAGTTGCACAAGCTGAAACTCCATAACCTTGAAATTCTTTTTCACTCTTGAGACCAAGCCATTTTGCTTGTGCACCAGATGCAATTATAATTGCATCTGAATAGTAATTATTAGTCTTACCAAAAGACTTGAACCTATATTCATTAGAACCTTTAAGGTGTTCAATACTTGTTATTTCATCGTCTACTATTTTTGCACCAAATTTCTTTGCATGCAACTTCTTTTGTTCCATGAGCTCTGAGCCTTGTATTGAAATGAAACCAGGATAATTTTCAACATCTGTAGTAATCATAAGTTGACCACCAGGTTGCATTCCAGTTACTACAATTGGCTCTAAATTTGCACGCGCTGCATATATAGCAGCAGCGTAACCAGCTACCCCAGAACCAATAATAAGAACTTTTGTACTAAATAGCCCCATCTACAATTCTTCACTATATGAATTTAAGTAATCGGCTATCCCTTCGTTGCTTGCTTGTATTGCTGGTTTACCTTTTTTCCATCCTGCTGGACATACTTCACCATACTCTTTGTTATGCTTAATCGCATCAACAATCCTAATAAACTCATCAATATTGCGTCCTAGAGGTAAATCATTTATTGACTGATGACGTATGATAAATTTATCATCAATAACAAAAGTAGCTCTTAGTGCAATTGAGTTATCATATAATACTTCATAGTCTTTTGATATAGACTTTTTGATATCAGACACCAAAGTATAGCTAACCTCTCCAATACCTCCATCATTGACTGGAGTCTCTCGCCACTTATAATGTGAGAATTTTGAGTCTACACTTACTCCTATGACTTCAACGCCACGTTTTGAAAAATCTTCTATTTTATTACTAAACGATATCAATTCAGTTGGACAGACAAAAGTAAAATCTAGTGGATAGAAAAAAAGGACAGCATATTTATCTTTTATGTGTTTGCTTAAACAGAAGTCATCAACTATTTCTCCATCAGAAAGAACAGCAGGGGCAGTGAAATCAATAGCAGGCTTTGTCACAAGATTCATAACTAACCTCTTCATTTTAAAACAATTATAATTTTACAATATAATGAATTTACATGCAAGTTTTCTTTTTTCTTCAGGAATTTTTCCAGTTAACTTTCTACTAGCATGAAATACGCCTTAAGCTAGCAATGGACCATCAGGCATATTGCTAATTACATTAATCTGATTTACTATCTTGTTAGTGGGGTAAAAATAATTTTTTATAAATTCCTTATATATAGTTGTTAATTTATGTATATCATCTACTAACACGCATTCATTTACTTGGTGTGTGGTTTTGTTGACCATACCAAATTCAACCACTGGGCAAACATTTTTGATAAATGCAGCATCAGACGTGCCACCACTCGTGCTCATTACAGCATCAATATTGGTAACTTTGTTTATTGCATCAAGCATAATATCAATATTCTTATCAGGAATAGAAAGAAAGGCACCTCTATTGTTGTAAATAGAAAGCTTATAATTGTTAGTTACGCTGGAGCATATCTCATTGACTAACTTAAATAAAGTATCAGGCGTTTGTATATCATTATACCGAATGTTGAAATTTGCAACTATTAAATCGGGTATTAGGTTGTCAGTATTATTTCCAACATCAATAGTAGTAACCTCACAATTTGAAGGCTGAAAATATTTATTACCATTATCAAGAGTAGTATTTCTTATCTTACTCAATATTGATATCATCTTATATATTGGATTGTCAGCTAAATCTGGGTAGGCAACATGTCCTTGTTTTCCATGGCAAGTTAATTTGAATGTTGCAGATCCTCTTCTGCCTATTTTTATAGTGTCGCCTAGTTTTTCATTGCTGGTTGGTTCAGCAATTACACAATAGTCCATCTTTTTTTGTTTACTTTCCATCCACTCTAAAATTGCTTTTGTTCCATATTCTTCCATGCTTTCTTCAGCACTGGTAATCAATGCACTTATCGAACCGTTAAACTGAGATTTTCCTGCAACAAAGTTTACCATAGCAGCAATAAATGCAGCTACTCCACTTTTCATATCAGCTGCTCCTCTTCCATACAATATTCCATCTCTAACTTTTGGATTAAATGGATCAGATGTCCAGTTTTTTAATTGACCTGGTGGCACAACATCAACATGTCCAGCAAAACATAAATTTGGCACTCCATTTATATATTTTGCATAGAGATTTTTAACTTTAGCTTCGCTATCACCGAACTCTAAAATCTTACACTTAAAGCCACTTTTCTTAAGAATTGTTGCTATATGTTCTATTGCTCCATCATCTTTTGGTGTTATGCTCTTAAAAGAAATCAACTTCTTAGTTAGCTCTACAGGATCAATCTTCATGTCAATCTTGAAATACTGATACTATTATAATATAAACATACTATGCATTATTTAAAACAAATATTACACCAAGCTAAGCAAACTTTTATAAGTGAAATAATAGTAGATCATCATCTTGTTGATAGTATACATAAAATATGTACTAAATATGGGAATAATATTTTGCTGGTTGCAGATGAAAATACGGCAGAGTTTTTGAGCAAAAACATATTTAATAAAATTTCTCACTTCATTATTCCTAGTAATATCATTAGCTCTCTTGCAAGACCTTATGTTGTTTTGAATGCTTCTAAAATTTAGTCATCTCAGTGCTCCGACATTAGGATCCAGAAAAAAAGAGTATGGGTTCCAGTGTTAAGCACTGGAATAATGCCAACTAAGGAAACGATGGTAAACAGAGTTACTTCTCTTGAAACCGTTAATCTAGTTAGAAGTAGGGCAAAGGATAGTGATTTAATAGTTGCACTTAGTAGTGGTACTGTTAACGATATCTGTAAGTACGCGAGCTATCTCGAAGGTAAAAACTACATATCCTTTCCAACAGCTGCTTCTATGAATAGGTATACCTCTTCAAACGCTTCTATCTTAGTAGATGGATATAAAAAATTTTTAGTAGCACACCTTCCAAGGGCAATATATATATTGATACCAATATAATTACCAATGCACCATTGCGCCTAACATTGAGTGGATTGCGGATTTTATCTGCCGTTCAACAGTGCAAGCTGATTGGCTATATCTCATCTACTACTTGGCACGGAATATAATGAATTGCCTTTTATACTTCTTTGTGATCTGGAGGAAGTTTTACTCAGAGAGTATTTGGCACTTGCAGAAAAAAGCAAAAAGGTAGTTTTATTACTTATGGAAGCTCTACTGATTTCAGGACTTGGGATGGTAATATCAAAAGGCAGCTATTCTGCAAGTCAAGGAGAGCATATGATAGCTCACACAATGGAGATGGTAACAAAAGATTATTCTTCTTCATTACATGGAGAAAAAATTGCTGTTACAATGATCACTATGGCTAATTTACAGGAAGAGAATCAGTGTCATGCTGCTTCGATGATAGAGGGCTTAACAGAATGCTTTGGTAATACCGAATTTATAGAAATCCTAAAGCAGAAGCAAATTATGCAGCAAAAAATTAAAGAGATTATTCATAAGAATGGAATGATATTTCCAGCTTAATTAAGCAAAACCTATTACCTGTAAAACTTCTGCAGAAAATGTTTGAAGATTTGTCAATTCCACACTTACCAGAACATCTCTGTTGGAATAAAGAGCAATATTGCAAAGTGGTTAGCCTTATGTTTACAGCAAGAGATAGATTCACCTTTCTTGACCTAGCTCACTGTATGGGGGAAAGTAAAATGTTGTAGCTAAAAATAATTTAAAAAATTGTTAATGCTTTATTTCTTGATAATCGCTCTATTTTACTTTCTAACTCTAGTTTTAAAAGAACAATTAAAACTAGGTTTATGGACAAACACGCTTTATCAATGTAGGCTTATCATCTTATTAAGAGATATAGAGTTGATATGACTAACTATGATTGACTTTGTTTGCTATAATTTTCTCGTGCTTTTAGTTAACAGTACAGCACTCAACATCGAATAAGCTTTTTTGCTGAGTAGGTGAACTGAACTTAATATTCTTTATTATGTCATTAGCGGATTTAATAAGTTTAGCATTGCTTTTGATCAGATAATTGCTTCCACTGCAGTGGGAGCTGGAGAAAATCTAAAAACCTTAAATGCTTTTATTTCCTGGTCTAAAGGAAAATTTGCTGTTGTTAGAAAATTAGGCTTTTAATGTTAAAATTGCTATAAAACTTAGCAAAAGACTAGATATAATTTGATTCTTTTGAGGAAAATACTAAGGTTCTGACTTAGTAGCAAACGGAAGCTCAGTAATTTTTCTGTATAAATTAAAATTTTCCCTTATGCGAACTACATCAATCCTTTTTTTATAGCAATGATTAGATAATTTCTATATATCAAATTGTTTGCTGCAATGCTTATTTCTTTTGCAAGTTCGGAAACTACCATAACCAGCTTCGCTTAAATTATGTGCTAGCTTATTGACAAGATTTTTCCTATTTGCTGAAGAATTACACTCATTGATTATTACAATTATCTAATGAATTAATGATGACATATCATCAGGTATAGTTATTATAAGTAGATAATCTCGTATACTTCTTAAAAAGTTAGGACACACATGGATTGCATGTAGGCATGACTTTATCTCTAATTTTCTCTGCATTGTTGATTTCTTTCACGTATTTTGAACACTGCATATCTTTTTGTTGTTAATGAAAACCCATTCAGGTATTTTAGTTCTTTGCCTAATGACTTACATACTTTCTTCCGCACGAAAAATTTTATTGACCCTAAAGGCTTCTAGTCAAGCTTGACTATATCTCTAATTCTCTATTACTCAATTTATTTATTCTCATGAAGGAATTTTCTTCCACTTACTTGGAAGTAACCTAATAATATTTATTAACATTTAATCTATAATGAAAAGATTTGAATTTCTTATCAGTTTAGTGTACTCAAAATGTATAAATATACGCTACTTATATGACACATTTTATTACCGATAAATGCATAAAATGTAAATATACAGATTGTGTAGAGGTGTGTCCTGTTGACTGCTTTTATGAGGGTAAAAACATGCTTGTAATTAATCCAGATGAGTGTATTGATTGTGGAGTGTGTATACCTGAATGTCCAGTAGATGCAATTGTAACTGATGATTCTATAAAAGACATTTTAGAATTAGATGAAGAGTTGCTGAGCAGAGAACAAAGAAATTTCAAGTTGTTTTACAATATCAATGTAGAATATTCACAGAAATGGCCAAATATTACAGCTAAAAAGCAACCTTTGAGCACTGCAGAAGAGTATAAGGAAAAAAAAGACAAAACAGCTTATTTTGTTGAGAATCTAGAGTAACTCTGTTAAAGAAAAAGAAAACTTTTCTTAATATCTTGTGCTGGTTGTTTTTGATCGCTGGAAGTGCTTATTTTGTTTGTATTTAATACTAGCTAGTTGACTTAGAAATAAATTAATCCAGATAGTAACACAGACAGTTTTATTGCTGTTTAACTATTAATAAGTGGATGAAACAGCGATATAGAGGACGGAACATGAATATTAAAGTTAAAGCAAACTGTGTGCAAAAACTACTAAATGTGTTTCAGTGTATTTGGTTAACCTAATTATATTTTTAGTTTGTCATTTATTATTTTGTTTATTAATTTTATTCATTTTCTCAGAAGAACCTATTGCTAATATTTTTCATATCTTCTCTAATGCTGATATAGCCATTGGAAATTATTGATAAATTAAGGGATATGGGTAGTAGTATATGGCGATAAAGTAGTGAGTGAGAAATGAGGAAAGATATCTAATAGATTTAAGTAGAACGGAAGAATATTTCAGAGTCTTATATAAAGAAGTAAGGAGATTATTAAAATACAACGGAAGACAGATATTAAATGCGATTTTGCAGATATTATGATATTATGTAGAGGATATCAATGTAGGTACTTATTATTCAATTTTCTGTTGTGAAAAGCGGTGAATCCTTGAAAAATTGAATTATGAATTCTTGAACATATTTAAGAGAGAGATAAGAAGAGATAAACAGCTAAGCCTCGTATAAGTTAAAGTCAATCTGTCAAAACAGTAGGAAAAGGGGGAGTTAAAAACTACGGTGAGGGTAGAAAAGTAAAAGGTAAGAAAAAAGGCATAGTAGACTTTAGATACACAGAGATACCCTAACTAGGTTGCTATCAACAAGAAAGTAAGGATTTAAAAATACGGCTAAGAAAGCGGGTTGCAAAAAGGGCTTCTGCTTGGATCAACAGGAACAGAGGGCTATCAAAGAATAAGATTTATTTACAATATCTAGTAAAAATTTTATATATCTTGCTGTAATTAAGGTTATGGTAAAAAGTAATTTTTTTCAATTTTACTAATTTATGAAAAACTTCTAAGACAATTAACACCTCGGTAACAAGCCATCCTGTTTCTTAAGAGCACCTTTAGTGGCAAATTTTATACTTTGTATTCTAAGTATTTGAATTACTACTTTTATTGCAAACTTGAATGCTTCTTATACTGATTGAACTATTTTCGTTATAATATCAGCAAGTGATCTAAAGTCTTTTTTTTACTCTGCTACCTTAAACAACTTTCTATGTTACTTTCTTGAATGTTTTTATTTTTTTTTAAATTTTTGTACAGAGGTAACAAATTTCTTATCGTTTACGTGTGATGACTATAAAACTCTTGGCAATAAGATCTTCAAGGATGTCATTTTGGTTATTATTACATAAATGTTAGTCTCATTGTTCTATAAGGAGCTTTATCAAATCGGGAAGTTGTTCTTTAAAGTTTGCTCTTTATCTGATATCATAAACGTTTAATGGGTAAGCTGATGTAAAAAGGTATTGGTGTTTCTATATTAAGACTTTCACCAGAATAACAGCATACTATAAATAGTAAAGTTTCTGAATTATGAGCATTATCATATCCATTACATTTTGTCTGCTCCTGTGTCTAATAATAACTTTGCTACTTCTTTGCTCTTACCTTTTTTGATATAAATAATACTATGGGTTTTCGCTATAGCTATCTTTCATATTAACGTTAGCTATCTTTTTTAATAAATATTTGATTAGTAGCACACGTGCAGCTTCTTTTTCTTTGTACTTAATTATGTTACTCAGTAGCGTTTTTTCTGTGATATTATTGCAACTATTATATAACTTGAGCATTAAACTTGAATTGAACCGACAGTTCTTTTTACCATTCATATATGGCGCTAAAATTTTTCTTTAACTAATTTTTTGTTTCCTCGTAAATTCAGTATAACTAACCTTACAGAATCAATGTTATTATTTATTCTTGCAAATGTATTGCTCAAATTTTTGAATTGAGACTCATTTTGTTGTGCTATATTACTAAGATGAAAATTGTTTAATAATATAATAAATCTAAAAGGTTAAGAGTTCTTGTCTTTAACACTTATATCTATCACCATGCAACATGGTTACATATAGTTTTGAAAAAGAGTTGGTGTTAAGTTATCAATGAACTACTTATAAAAACAAGTTTTATGGAAAGTAGAGTTAAAGCTTAGTCTATTTGGCTGATTAATAACCCAGTTGTTATAATCAATAACATGCAGATAATCTACACTTTATGTAAGTGTGAGTTTTGAAAAAGAACTTAGTCCTATAATCGTGCAAATTGCACTGGCTGATTCAGCATATACTTGAATTTTTGCCATCTTATAGTTTTTTCAGTAGAGCGATATTTAATATTTTCTTAGTGAAAAAAATTACTTTTTTCTTATTATTAATTATGGTTCTTAGGTTTTTATTCCTATTAATAGTGAAAATATTTCTCATTAAATTTTATCTCAAGTATTAACTGCAATTGGAGCATCGTTTGGTTTTATTGTGGCTACTTATGTAAGCAGCACTTATTTTTTCCTTGTTCGGTTTGAATTGACGTTTTCACTAATGTAGACAATTCTAAGCTTTTCTGCACTAATAGTTCAAGTATTGTTCTCTAGCTTTCTTGCTAAGGTACATATTAGAAAGTCCGATTTATGCATGATGCTATTTTAGTATTTATGTTTTTTATCTAAACATACTTTCGGAAAGCGGCTTTTAAAAAACATGTAATAAAGAGCTCCATAAAAATGGTAATATGCTTTGTGTTTGTGGTACTTGAAACCAAGGAGATATCTCTTAGATATAACCTCGATAGTCGATGGATGCTATTACTTCTAGAATATTTCTAGTGCTTAATACCTTGATGGGCTTTAAGATTATTGAGCAACTTAGTATTTAATACAATAGAGTCAGTATAGCAAGCTGCAATATTGTATAGTTTAGTCTTGTAATTGGTGCTTTAATTACAAATTGAATCTTGAATTTACTTGAAAATAGAAGATATGTCATTTCTGCTTCTACTCTGTTACAAGGTGTTTCAATTATTGTTTTACTATACAGTTATTTAAAAGTTAATATCATATGTTTTGAGTGTTGACGTTTGTTTTTTTTTGCAGAGTATATGTGCATGTTTTGTTGGAGGCGAAATTGTAAAACGAGGGACATTAGTACATCGTCATCTATTATTTCAATAGGTTTGTGTTTACTATGGAGGTAGAAGAGCCATAGCATCAATTTTAACCACCTCTTGCAGATCATTAAATAGCGTTTTTATAATATTTAAAACGTTGGTAGTTACCAGTTAATATTTTTAATTTTATTATAGAAGAGATGTATCATGAAAATAAAGTAGCTGAATCTCGAGTTGATCATTGTATTTCATATTTATATATTATAATAAATTGTAAATTATGTTACGGTAAAAGATGTAACAGTAACTAAAGCAATAATAGTTGAAGGTATAAATCAAGAAATCTAATTGTTGAAAGAAAACTCTGCTGTAATAATAGGCGATATATTGGATGAAGTAAAGGTAAGCTTATGAAATATTCTTGGTCAAAAAAAAGAAGGAAAGACCAGGAAATATATCGAAAACATCAAAAAAGTGATAATTTAAGCAAAAATTCAGTCTTTTTAAAATTCTTAAAAGTAATAAAAATTAATTAGTGGGTAGGAAAAATTTACTCTACGCTATTGGAAAAGTTACTGAAGAACTATACTTGAAACAACGTGTTTTAAAATTCTGTGAGAGTCAATTCTGTCAAATAAAACCTGTAAAACACAAAGGAAGGAGACTATATGATTATAAATGTATAGAAGGATTATAAGGAAGATAAAGCACATGCTATATGATAAAAAGTATATAATAGAAAGAGTACAAAAAGAATTTAATAATGGTATAAAAGTCAATCGTAGTTCGAATAATTTTATTATAAGAATTTACTGAATTAAGAGATTATTTAATCAGTAAAATAAATAGTGAGGAAAGTAGTGATGAATAGATATAGGTGTAGAGATGTAAATTTTGTGTTCATAGCCAAAAAGCTAACTGAAAAAGTGTGGACTTACGTTAAAAGCATCTGTATCACTTAAATAGTAGAGTAAAAATTTAATTAATAAGTACCTTTGCGATTAAGAAAAAATCAATTATTCACAATAAATTTAGCTTATATCTATGTTTTGTATGTGAATGTTAGAATGGAATTTTACATATGTGAAGAAAGAAGAATAGCAAATGTAGTGACTCAGTACTGGAATGAGACAAAAGGATCAGATAAGAAGCTGGCCGGAAAGGCACAATACAGACATCGCTGAAATAATGGAATCTTTGGCAGCATTATTTTATTATCGAGGTTATATTTGTGAAAACGTAAGAGGAAAGGCTGTTCAATTCTATGGGTTTAAAAAAAAAATATGCGTATTGATAGTAAATATACAATTGATGCATTATTTTTGCAGTTATATAAAGTAGATGTAATCATTGATAAATTTGACTTTGTAGTAGATAGTGAGTGCTTGATCAATGAAAAGGAAGAAAGTGAAAGTATTAAAGTGAAGCAGATGTTGTTACCATTCGGAGATAAAAATATAACACATATACTGGGCTTGGTTACATCTAAGCTTCTTTAATATACAATTTTAGCTTGTGCTGTAGCTTTTAGATTGCATATTATAGCATTATAAGTTACAATGCTGTTTTATTCTTTAGTAAAGTTATTTATGCTATATTAGCTACTTTTCATAAAAAGCAGTTTAGTGATAATGTTTGTGAGTTTATATGAAGAAAATGAAATTAAAAACTAAATCTTCTGTTAAAAAACGTTTTAATCTTACAGCTAAAGGTAAAGTTATTTCTACTCAATCAGGCAAAAGACATGGTATGGTGAAAAGGAGTAAATCTAGCATTCGTAATCAGCGCGGTACGATAATTCTTGGTAAGTCTGACTCACGTATAGTTAAGCTTTATATACCTTATGGTGTCTAATAAAATGGAGGTAAAATAGAATGGTTAGAGTAAAACGTGGAGTTACTACTCACGCTCGTCATAAAAAAATATTAAAATTAGCAAAGGGATACAGGGGACGTGCAAAAAATTGTTACAGAATTGCTCTGCAAAAGGTTGAAAAAGCATTGCTGTACTCTTACAGGGATAGAAAAAATCGCAAGCGTGATTTTCGCAGTTTGTGGATAATACGTATTAATGCAGCAGTAAGAGAACATGGGCTTACTTATAGTAGGTTTATACATGGGCTTATGCTTGCTGGAATTGATTTAAATAGAAAAATTCTTGCTGAAATGGCTGTTAATTATAAAGATGATTTCACAAAATTAGTAGAAGCTGTTAGCAGCAAGTTAGTAGAAAATTCTTAAATCTCCTAAGCGAAGTAGAATGAGAGTTGTTTTTATGGGGTCGCCTGAATTTGCTGTTGGCACACTAAACCTATTATTAAAGTCAGAAAATGAGGTAATAGCAATATATACTAAGGCTCCAAAACCATCAGGGCGTGGGCAAAGGCTAACAAAATCTCCTGTACATGCTATCGCTGAAGAAAATGATATAGAGGTATGTACTCCTACGTCTCTAAAGACTTTAATAGAGCAAGAAAAGCTTAGAAATTTTAAACCAGATATTGTAGTTGTTGTCTCATATGGATTGATTCTTCCAAAAGAAATTTTGAATGTTCCCAAATACGGTTGTATTAATATTCATCCTTCATTGTTGCCTAGATGGCGCGGTGCAGCTCCTATACAACGTGCAATTCTAGCAGGAGACCAAGAAACTGGGGTTAGCATTATACAGTTGAATGAAGGGTTGGATTCTGGTCCTATTTTAAAGCAGAAAAAGTTTATTATTGGAAAAAATGATAATTACAAGACGTTGTATGATAGATTATCTATATTAGGCAGTAATTTGCTGATGGAGATATTGAATAAAATTGAAAAACAGGTTCCTTTAGAACAGAGAGATGATAATGTATGTTACGCTGATAAAGTGGAAGATTATAGAATATATGCAAGTAATGCTTGTGAAGTTGCCTATAGGAAAGTTAAAGCGTTTTATCCTAAGGCGTTTGTCAAAATAGAAAACAAACGTCTCAGAATACTTGATGCTGATTTTAAAGTAAATCTATCTTTAACTTCAGCACAAGGTGAGATTATTAATGATGATATGCACATAAGCTTAAAAAGCGGCATTTTAATTCCTAAAGTGGTGCAAATGGAAGGAAGAAATCCTTGCACGGTTGCAGATTTTATCCGTGGTTTGAAATCAAGCATGATGAAAAAATTTATAGAGTAAGTGGACTCTACGTATATTCAATTTATGTTAGTAGGAGAAATGCAAACGAATTATACAATTTACTTGATTAATGTACTAAAGCAAACATCAAAGCAGGCTATACCTGGCAGCTTTGTGGTGAAATAAATTTCTCGACACTACTAATAACAAAATGAGTTGTACCATTAACTGCATTATCTAGTTTTTCATCTATGCTTTTGCCTATTTTCTCGCCTTTAAAAGGTTCATATAGAGCTAAAGCAGCTATGGCTGCACATGCTGAAGTTAAACCAGTTTGTACTAAAATAAGCAGTGATAATCCTCCTGCAAATATAGACATTAGCCCAATAGCTAAATTTGTGATTTTATTTTGTGTAGTTTTTTGCGTTACTTGATTTTGATCTGCCTGTTTATCCTTTAAGACATTCGATACTGCTTTAGAGATAATTTTTGTCGCTGTTGCTATAATTGAAGCTATAGCTAGCCCTATAACCATTTTTGCTAAAAGAAAAATTGATGATAGCGTTACTACGAGTAATAATAAACTAGCTGCTATAATGTGCCGCTTTTTATTTATTCTCTTAGATTGATCTTCATTATTGTACATCGCAAGCTCTTTATTCTGCTTAAAAAATAACTTATTTAAATTAACATGAAGTGTGAAAGTGGTCAAGACATGTTTTATGTAAGAGTATATTGAAAGTGTTTCTCATGTTATTCTTTACCCATTTACAATTACGATTTAAAATTTTAGAAGGAGTTTTTTACCTATTGTATTGTTAAAAACTCTTATATACTACCTTGAATCAATTAGAGAGAATTAAGTGCAGGAAGCGGTTTTAGTTTTACAAAGTGGTAAATGCTTTTTGGGAAAGTCAATAGGTAAAAAGGGCAAGTGTGTAGGTGAGATCTGTTTTACTACTGGTGCTACTGGTTACCAGCACACTATAACTGATCCTTCTTTTGCTGATCAAATTATAATGTTTACTTTCCCTCATATTGGTAATATTGGGATAAACAGCAAAGATAATGAAGGAAAAAAAATTTTTGCAAGCGGTGTAATTATGCGTGAACTTTCTCCTGCATCTCATCCTTCTTCATATATTAGTTTAAATGATTGGTTAGAGAGAAATGATGTAGTTGGAATATCAGGAGTTGATACTAGAGCCTTAACGAGACACTTAAGGAAGTATGGGTATCAAAATGGAATAATATGTTCATTAACCTATCCTTCAGGGTGTAATGCTGGTGCCTATAGTGATCGCACTATTCAAGTGATAGAAGATCTATCAAACGAATTGGGTGAATATAAACCTATAAATGGAATGGAAATAATTGATGTAGTCAGTTTAAACAATGATATTAGTAAGTCTTCTGTTGTCCAAGTTACTGACACCGGAGCTCAAAATATTGAAAAGTATAAAGTCATAATAGTTGATTTTGGCGTGAAATCTAGTATAGTTTCACGCTTAATAGAACTTGGCTGCATAATTAAACTAATTAAGCCAAATAAAGGGTTTTCTCAAAGAATATTAAATATGTGTCCGGATGGCATAGTGCTTTCAAACGGTCCTGGTGATCCACAAGAAATAGGAGAGACCGTAACTCCAGAAATAAATGTCATTATAAAGTCCAAAATACCAATTCTTGGAATATGTATGGGTCATCAGTTACTTGCGATTGCCTTGGGAGCAAAAACTATTAAGATGAATATTGGTCACCGAGGGAGCAATCATCCAGTTTATAATATAAATAGCAGAAAAGTTGAGATCACTAGCCAAAATCATGGCTTTGTTGTTGATCCGTTTTTCTTACCAAGAAACGTAGAGATTACTCACATTTCTCTATTCGATAACAGTATAGAAGGAATAATGATGAAAAATTATCCAGTTTTCTCTGTGCAATACCATCCAGAAGAAGCGCCAGGTACTCATGATTCACATTATTTGTTTAGGTACTTTATTAACAATATTAAATTATATAAAATAAAGTCTGCATAATTAAAATTATTAAAGGTTTTACTGCTTGATTTTTTAATTTTAGGCATTTATTATTAAATATAATGAAGGATTAGGTTGAAATACTGGGACAATACTTTTTTAACAGGTTTTTATGGAGGGGTGACCGAGTGGTTAAAGGTAACAGACTGTAAATCTGTCCGCGAAAGCGTACATAGGTTCGAATCCTATCTCCTCCATTGTGCGGGTATAGCTTAATTGGTAGAGCTCTAGCCTTCCAAGCTAGTGAAGTGGGTTCGAATCCCACTATCCGCTCTTTTTTTTTGTTGTATTTTTATAAAATCAATATATTACTGTTGATGTATTTACATTTTAGGTAGAAGAATTTAGATTATGGCACGAATAGTAGAGGCATTTGGTAAGCCGCATGTAAATGTGGGAACAATAGGACATGTGGATCATGGAAAAACAACGTTAACAGCTGCGATAACGAAGTATTATGGAAATTTCGTAGCATATGATCAAATAGATAAAGCACCTGAAGAGAGAAAAAGGGGAATAACGATAGCAACAGCACATGTTGAGTATGAAACAGATAAGAGACACTATGCACATGTTGACTGTCCTGGGCATGCTGATTATGTGAAAAATATGATAGTAGGTGCAGCACAGATGGATGCAGCTATATTAGTAGTGTCTGGAGTTGATGGATCAATGCCGCAAACAAGAGAACACATATTACTTGCAAAGCAAGTTGGTGTTAAGTATATCGTTGTGTATATAAATAAAGCTGATGTGGCTGATCACGATATGATTGGTTTGGTAGAAATGGAAGTTAGAGAATTGCTGAGTAAGTATGAATTTCCTGGTAACGATGTTCCTGTGGTGATTGGGTCTGCATTAAAAGCTCTGGAAAATGGAGATAGTGAATATGGAAAGAAGTCAATAGAGAAACTAATGGAAAAGTTAGATGAATATGTGGCAGTTCCATCAAGGCCTGTGGATTTACCATTTTTAATGCCAATTGAGGATGTATTTTCAATACTGGGACGTGGAACAGTAGTAACAGGGAGGATAGAAAGGGGAGAAATAAGAACGGGCGAAGAGGTAGAGATAGTAGGTTTAAAAGCAACACGAAAGACGATATGTACAGGAGTAGAAATGTTTAAGAAGTGTCTAGATAAGGGATCTGCTGGATTAAATGTAGGGGTATTGCTAAGAGGAACGAAAAGAGAAGAAGTAGAAAGGGGTCAAGTGTTGGCAAAGCCAAATTCAATAACACCGCACAAGAAGTTTAAGGCAGAGGTATATATATTAAAAAAAGAAGAGGGAGGAAGACATACACCATTTTTTGAAAATTATCAGCCGCAATTTTATATAAGAACTACAGATGTAACAGGAAGTATAAGATTGTTAAAAGGGAAAGAAATGGTAATGCCAGGAGATAATTTAAGTGTAGAAGTAGAATTGCAGGCAACGGTAGCAATGGATAAGGGATTGCGTTTTGCAATAAGAGAAGGTGGTAGAACCGTTGGTTCTGGTGTTGTTTCCGAAATTTTAGAATAAGTGGTGGTAACTAAGATGGAGCAAGAAATACACATTAAAATAGAAGCTTTTGATTGTTCAAGATTGGAAGAATATGTTAGAAAGTTTGTGCGTGAATTTAAGGATAAGTTAAAACATTCTGGCACAAGATTATCCGGTCCGGTTGCTTTACCAAGGAGCAATCTTAAATTTAATGTTAATAGATCTCCTCATGTTGATAAAAAATCTCGTGAACAACTTGAACGGAGGACTTCTAAGCGTTTGATTGTTTTATATAATCCTACTCCTACTATAGTACAAATGCTTGGAAGTTCATCTTTCCCTTCTCCTCTTCCTGGAGTAGAAGTTAATTCAAAAATTAAGAAGGTTATAAAGTTTAGGAAGAGGGAATGAAAAGAATAAGTTCACTGAAAAGAATTGGTTTGTTAATGAAAAATGTTGGTCATACTGCTATATATTATAATAGTGGTCATGTCGCTGTAACTTTATTATATCTCAATGAAACTTATATTGTTGATGTAAAAGAGCAGGATAAGTGTGGGTATAATTCAGTTATTTTAGGTACTGGAGATTTTAAAAATATTGCAAGGCCTCAGTTAGAATATTTGAAGAAAAGAGGAATAAAAAGTAGATGCAGGTTATATGAAAGTAGATTAAATAACCTCTCAGGGATAAGATGTGGTAAGAAAGTAGATGTTAGCCATTTTATAGTTGGTCAATATCTTGATATTACAGGATATTCGATTGGTAAAGGATTTGCTGGTGTAATAAAGCGGCATAATTTCAGTGGACTTAGAGCGTCTCATGGTGTTTCTATTGCTCATAGGTCGCAAGGTTCTACAGGTCAGTGTCAGGATCCTGGTAGAGTCTTTAAAGGAAAGAAAATGGCTGGTCATTTAGGTAGTAGTAGGGTAACTGTACAGAATATGAAAGTATTATTTATTGATCATGAAAATAGTATTATTGCTATAAAAGGCAATAATGTTCCTGGATTTAGAAATTCTTACGTTTTTGTAAGGGACGCAGTTAAGAAGCCTTTACATAAAAATGCTCTTTTTTCAGTAAGTTTGCTGTTAGATACAAATGATGTTAATACTAGTAATTTGGTAAGTTAGTTATGGAATGTAAATTAGTTAGTTTGTCTAGTGGTGATGTAGGTGTTGTTCAGCTTAACCCTTTGATATTTTTTGTTAAACAAAAATTGAGTATTTTGCACGATATAGTTACATGGCAATTAGCAAAAAGAAGAGCTGGTACTCATAAAACAAGAGGTATCAGTGATATTTCTGGTACAACAGCTAAGCCTTATAGTCAAAAACGTACTGGTAGGGCAAGACAAGGTAGCTTACGATCTCCTCAATTTAGAGGTGGGGAAATTGTTTTTGGTCCTGTTGTGAGAAGTCATGCCTATTCTCTTAATAAAAAAGTGCGTAAGCTTGGTTTAAAAATCGCTTTATCTTTAAAATATTTTAATAATCAAATAATTGTTCTTGATAGTTTAGATATTAATATGGAGAAAACATCTGAAGTATGTAAATTTATTAAAAATTTTAAATTTTCTTCCTTTTTGATGGTTGGTGACTATGGAGATAATTTATTGCGGATTACTAGAAATTTGCATCATATAAACTTGATCAAGCCTATCGGATTAAACGTTTTTGATATATTAAATCATGAGTGCGTGATGCTAACAAATGATGCTTTAAAAGACCTTGAAGACAGGTTATTATGATAAAATATAATAATATAATTAAATGTCCTATAGTTACAGAGAAAGCTTCTTTTTTGAAAGAGAAATTTAATAAATATTCTTTGTATGTTTTTGTGAATGTAAATAAGCATAAAATAAAGTTGGCAATAGAATCTCTATTTAGAGTTAAAGTTTCCTCTATAAATGTTGTTATAGTTAGGCCTAAACGTAGGCGTTTTAAAGGTGTGTCTGGTTATGAAAAACAAAAAAAGAAGGTTTATTTTTCTTTAATAGATGGTCAAAAATTAAATATAATGAGTGTTTAATATGGGCGTAAAATTTCTTAATCCTGTTACTCCGTCTTCTCGTGGAACTGTGTTGATAAGTAGAGTTGGGTTGTCAAAAGGTAAGCCAGAGAAATCTCTTACATTTGGTAAAAAGTCTAGCGGTGGAAGGAATAATTGTGGTAGGATTACAACTTCTCATAAAGGTAGTGGCCATAAAAAAAAGTATAGAATTGTAGATTTTAAACGCAATAGAGGTGATCAAGGTATAGTTGAAAAAATAGAGTATGATCCGAATAGGAGTGGTTTTTTAGCGTTAATATTATATGGAAGTAGTAATACTAAATCTTATATATTAGCTCCTCAAAATGTAAAGCCTGGTGATTATGTGATGTCAAGTGATAGTGCTGATATAGTAGCAGGTAATTGTTTACCGTTAAAATGTATACCTATTGGTTCTTTTGTTCACGGTGTTGAATTGAAGCCAGGTAATGGTGCTGTAATTGCTCGAGCTGCTGGTTGTTATGCACAAATTGTCGGTCATGATGGTAACTATGTATTATTACGGTTAAGGTCTGGTCAAGTTAGATTGGTTTTATCTTCTTGTAAGGCTACTATTGGTGCAGTATCTAATCCTGATCGTAAGAATAGAAAACTGGGTAAAGCAGGGAGAAGTAGATGGTTGGGGATTAGACCTACTGTTCGTGGAGTTGCTATGAACCCAGTTGATCATCCTCATGGAGGTGGAGAAGGAAAAACCTCTGGTGGACGTCATCCTGTTACTCCTTGGGGTGTTGCAACAAAAGGAAAAAAAACTCGAAAGAAAAATAAATTTAGTAACAAGTATATAAAACAGTTGAAAGGTTAGTTTATGAGTAGATCTGTATGGAAACCACCTTTTTGTCATCCTTCTGTATTAAAATTGGTGAATAGGGTTTTAAAAGAGGGTACTATTAATAAAGTAATAAAGATTCACTCTAGAGCTTCTATAATTCTTCCTAATTGTTTAGGTTTAAAATTTGCTGTTTATAACGGTAAAGATTATGTTCCCGTTAGTGTTAATGATCAAAATATGGTAGGTCATAAGTTTGGTGAATTTTCACCTACCCGTAAATTTAATGGTCATAGTGGTGATAAAAAAGCGGTAAGAAGGTAATTGGTATGAAAAGTAGATTTGCAGTAATTAAAGCTAGTTCTGGAGTTTTAAAATCAACTCCTCGTAAATTGAGTTTGGTTGCCAATTTAGTACGTAATAAAAAGGTTTCTTTTGCTAATGTCCAGTTGAAGTTTTGTGAAAAGAGAGCTGCTGGTCTTATAGCGAAAGTATTAGATTCTGCAGTTGCCAATGCTCAACATAATTATGGGTTAGATATTGACAGTCTATATATAAAGGAAATCTTGGTAGGCAAGTCTTTTACTTTGCGTAGAATATATCCAAAGGCTATGGGTAGGGCTAATAGGGTTAATAAGTATTACAGCAATTTAACTATAAAGCTAGAGGAAATTGTATAATTCGTAAAAATATAAAATTAGTGAGGAAAAGTATAAAATATGGGACAAAAGGTTAATCCTATAGGATTAAGGTTGAAGATAAATGCTAATACCTGGGATTCCATTTGGTATGCTAATAAAGATTATAAAGAAAAATTGCACCAGGATTTGTTTATTCGTAGTTACATAAATAAATCTTTTAAGCATGCAGGTCTTTCCAGAATAATTATAGAGCGTAAAGGTGATTTGATGTCTGTAACAATACACTCTTCTAGACCTGGAGTGATAATAGGTAAGAAAGGCTTGGATATTGAGAAGGTAAAACAAAAAATAATTCAAAAAGTAAAAGATAATGTAGAAGTGAATGTGGTAGGAGTAAAGAGGCCTGAAATAGATGCAGCCTTGATATCAAACAGCATAGCACAGCAGTTAGAAAAACGGGTTTCATTCAGAAGAGCGATGAAAAAAGCTATTCAAAGTTGTTTGAGGATGGGAGGAGGAGGTATTAAGATAAGTTGTTCTGGACGTCTTGGTGGGGCTGAAATAGCTCGTACCGAATGGTATAAGGAAGGTCGTTTACCTTTACACACTTTACGTGCTAATATAGATTATGCTTTATGTGAAGCAAAGACTGTATATGGTATTATAGGAGTTAGAGTTTGGGTTTATATTATTAATTAAGGTATATTGGAATGTTTGTCCCTAAAAAAAGTAAATATAGAAAGGTGTTTAAAGGGAGAATTAAGGGTAGTACAAAAGCTGGTAGTACATTGTCTTTTGGAGATTATGGCTTAAAAGCTATAGAAGCAGGTAGGATTCAGTCTAAGCATATTGAAGCTGTAAGACGTGTGATATCTAGAACATTGAAACGCTCTGGTAAAGTGTGGATAAGAATTTTTCCTGATATTCCTGTTAGTAAAAAACCTGCTGATGTGCGGATGGGTAAAGGGAAAGGTAGTGTTGAATTTTGGATATTTAAAACTAAGCCTGGTAGGGTGTTATTTGAAATTAGTGGTAGTGTTTCCATGCATTTGGCAAAATTAGCACTTGAAAAAGCAATTGCCAAGCTTCCTATAAAATGTAAATTTGTATCTAATTATAGTTGAGTAAAATTACGATGGGTATAATTGAGATTAGATCGAAATCCTCGCAAGAGTTGTATGAAGTTCTTATAAATTTAAGGAAAGAGTTTGTTAATTTGGTTTTTCAAAAAAAATTGGGACAGTGTAGCAATGTTACGCGTTTTAGTTTGATAAGGAAAAATATAGCTCGTATTTTAACTGTGTTAAATGAAAGAACGATAGAGTAAAAGAATGCCTAAGAAAATTTTGTGTGGTGTTGTAATTAAAGCTGAGTGTGATAAAACTGTAAAGGTTTTAGTACTGCAGGTATATAAGGATAGGCTATATAAAAAAGTCATAAAAAAATATAGAAAGTATACAGCACATAGTGAAAATAATACTTGCAAAGCAGGGGATAAAGTTTTTATACAAGAACATAAACCTATTTCTGCCACTAAAAAGTGGATTGTTGTTCAAGTTGGGTAAGATGTTCATATGATTCAAAAAAATACATTGTTAGAAGTGGCTGATAATTCTGGTGCACGTAAAGTGCTTTGTATTGGCTTGTTGGGTGGCAGGAAGTTTGCATCTGTAGGTGATACAGTTATTGTATCTGCTAAATCTATCAACCCGAAGGGGAAAGTTGAAAAGGGAAAAGTATATAGAGCAGTTGTTGTTAGAGTGAAAAGTCGTATTAGAAAGTCTGATAACTCTGTAATTCGTTTTTCTAGTAATGCTGTAGTTTTAATTAATAATCAAGGTGAACCGCTTGGTACTCGAGTATTTGGTCCGGTGAAAAAATTGTTGTCTGGTTCTTTTATGAAAATAATGTCACTGGCTGTTGAGGTTTTATAATGAGTGCGAAAATAAGAAGTGGCGATGACGTTATAGTTTTAGCTGGCAGGGATAAAGGCAAAATTGGCAAGGTAGTTAAAATTTTAATGCATAATGCTAAAAAGAGGGCAATTGTTTCTGGAGTAAATGTGTATAAAAGGCATACCAAGCCAAAAGCAGGTGATAGTGGTGGTATATTAGGTAAAGAATTGGCTATTGATATATCTAACATTGCAATGTTGGATCCTAAATATAAAGCTCCAACTAGAATAGGGTTTAAGGTTATAGATGGTAAAAAGGTACGTTTTGCGAAAGTTTCTGAGGAAGTAATAGATTAGGTAATATGTTTAAAGAATTGTATAAAGGTAGCATAATAAAATCCTTGAAAGATAAGTTTAACTATAGCAATATAATGCAAGTGCCTAAGCTTGTTAAGGTATGTATTAATATGGGTGTTGGTGATGCTGCTGTAGATAGTAAAGCAATAAATGAGCCGTTTGGCTGTCTACATTTAATTACAGGGCAAAAACCTATTTTAACTTCCGCAAAAAAATCTATTTCTGGGTTCAAGATAAGAAAAGATGCTACAGTAGGTTGTAAGGTAACTTTACGTAGAGATAAAATGTATGAATTTTTAGAAAGATTGATATATATCACTTTGCCACGGGAAAAGGATTTTAGAGGATTTAGTGTAAAACAATTTGATGGTAATGGTAATTTTTCCTTTGGAATAAAGGAACATATCTCATTTTTAGAAGTAGATTATGATAAAGTAAGTAAGATTAGAGGTATGGATGTAAATATTATAACAAGTGCAAGTAGTGATGAAGAAGCAAAACAGTTATTACTAGCTTTTAGATTTCCCTTTTTTGATTGATTAAAGAGGATAAATATATGGCAAAAAAATCTATGATACAAAGGAATCTTCGTAGAGTGAAGTTGTGTGATCAATATAAGGAAAAAAGAAGGGAATTAAAATCTATAGTAAACAATAAAGATATGCCTATGAATGAAAGATTTGCTGCTCAAAATAAGTTAATTAAAAAATTGCCTAGAGATTCTTCTAAAATCAGAATTAGAAATAGGTGTATTTTAACTGGTAGGCCAAGGG
This sequence comes from Wolbachia endosymbiont of Onchocerca volvulus str. Cameroon, assembly GCF_000530755.1. NCBI lineage: Bacteria > Pseudomonadati > Pseudomonadota > Alphaproteobacteria > Rickettsiales > Anaplasmataceae > Wolbachia > Wolbachia endosymbiont of Onchocerca volvulus. Next base: position 572,759 of record NZ_HG810405.1, on the reverse strand, counting down.
GAGTGTATAGGAAATTTGGTTTGTGTAGGATTGTTTTGCGTGATTTATGTGCTTTTGGAAAAATCCCAGGAGTTACAAAATCTAGTTGGTGAATAAATATAAGGAGTATATTATGGCTTTATCTGATAGTATTGGGGATTTTTTAACAAGGATACGTAACGCTCAATTAGCAATGCATAGGACAACGAGAGTTTTGTTCTCTAGAGTAAATTCTTCTATACTGAAGATTTTGAAAGATGAAGGATATATTCTTAATTATCAGAAGGAGGTTACAGGTAATGTGCCGTTTTTTGTTATAAAATTGAAGTATTACGAGAGGTTGCCTGTAATTACTGACATAGTTAGAGTATCAAAACCGGGTTGTCGTCGTTATTCTAGGTATAAGGATATTGCTAAAGCATATAATGGGCTTGGTGTTTTTATTATATCTACGTCTAAAGGGGTAATGACGGACTACAATGCGCGTAAGTTAAAAGTTGGTGGGGAAATTTTGTGTCGTGTATTTTAAGTGATAGGAGAAGTTTATGTCTCGTGTAGGTGCCGCACCTGTAAATATTCCTGTTGGTGTTTCAGTTGAGTATGATGATGGTGAGATATTGATAAAAAGTGTTAAAGCAGAAAAAAGGCTTAGATTAAACAGTAGTATTGTGTGTTGTGTTGTTGATAATCAGTTGCTGCTTTCTATTAATCAAGGCAAGGGTGATTATGATGAGATAAAGCCTATGTGGGGTACTTATAGAAGTAATATTAATAATATTATTAATGGTATGATTAATGATTTTTCTGTTGATCTTGAGGTTAATGGTGTAGGATATAAAGCAGAGTGTAATGGTAAATATTTGACTTTGTATCTTGGTTATAGTCATAATGTTAAGTATAAAGTGCCCAAAGATATTAAAATCAAGTGTATAAAACCAATTCACTTGGTAGTTAGTGGTATGGACAAGCAGAAAGTCTATATGATAGCATCTGATATATGTAAAATTAGAAAATATGACCCTTATAAAGGTAAGGGTATTATAATGAAAGGTAAGTTTATGTTGCGTAAAGTTGTAAGTAAAAAAAATTAATTAAGATGAGAAGGTTATATAATTTTCTGAGTAATTTTGAAAAAAGGAAGTTGCGTAATAGAAAAAAGCTTAGTTATGGTGATAAGAAACGTTTACGTATATCCATATTTAAGTCTAATAAGCATTTTTACGTTCAATTAATCAATGATGAAAAGGGAGTAACTCTCGTTTCTGCTTCTACTTTGGATGCTAAAATTAGGAATGCATGTAAAAGTAAGGTTAACGCTAAAACTATAAAACAAGTTTCTTCTTTAATGGTTGAGCGGTTATCTAATATGAAGTTAGAACAAAAATTGGTATTTGATCGCGGACCATATAAGTACACAGGGTTAATTTCTCAATTTGCTGATTCTTTAAGAAATTCTGGGTTTAAGTTTTAAGAAGTTTTGGATATGGCTGTAAAGAATTTACAAGGTAATGATGATTTATCAGAGCTTTTAGTTTCAGTACGGAGAGTGACAACAGTTACAAAAGGTGGTAGAAGATTTTCATTTTCAATTTTAGTTGTTGTTGGAGATGAGAAAGGTAGAGTAGGGTGTGGAATGGGTAAACATGCAGAAGTTGCTGAAGCAAGAGTAAAGGCTGTAAATGCTGCAAAAAAATCGATGATTAGAGTATACTTGCGTGAAGGTAGAACTCTACATCATGATATTAAAGCTAAGTTTTGTTCTGGTGAGATAGTTTTAAGGGCAGCTAGAGCTGGAACAGGTATTATTGCTGGTGGGGCGATTAGGGCAGTTTTTGAAGTGCTAGGTATAAAAGATGTAGTAGCTAAGTCTATGAGATCGAATAATCCTCATAACGTTATTTATGCAGTATTTGAGGCTTTTAGTAGTATGTTATCTCCTCGTCAAGTTGCGAGCAAAAGAGGTAAAAAAATTAGTGAGATAGTTGAAAATAGGTAAAATATGAATAGTGCTATAAAATTAAACTCTATATTTAATAAGTTATCAAAGAAAAAAAAGTCTAAGTTACTAGGTAGGGGTATTGGTTGTGGTAGAGGTAAAACATCTGGTAGAGGTCATAAAGGGCAGAAGGCTAGGAGTGGTGTTTCTATAAATGGATTTGAAGGTGGACAACAGTCTATATATACTCGTTTACCTAAAAGAGGTTTTAATCCTGTACGTAGAAATATATGCTCAATAATTAATGTTGGTGATGTGCAGCGTTTAATAGAGGCTAAAAGGATAGTAAAAGGTTCTGTTGTAAATAAGGAAATACTATGTAAATTAGGTTTTATAAAGTCTGTTAAGAACAAAATCAAGCTTCTTAATAAAGGTAAGTTGAGTGAGAAATGTGTGTTTTATGTTGACTTTGCATCGGAAGCTGCAAAAAAATCTGTGGTTTTAGTTGGTGGTAGTGTAGAAGTACTATCATAAATAATGAACAGTAAGTCCGCATTTAATAATTTGGATACTGCATTATTGTATAAAGGTGATTTATTGAAGCGTATATTTTTTACGCTAATCGCTTTAATTTTTTATCGTTTGGGTACTTATGTGCCTATTCCTGGAATTAATCTTGATATAATTAATGATATCTTTCCTAAAGAAGGTTCTGGTGTCTTTGGAGTATTTAATCTGTTTTCTGGTGGTGCATTAGCTAGAATGACAATTTTGGCACTAAGTGTTATGCCGTACATAGTTGCATCTATAGTTATGCAGTTATTATCTTCTGCAATCAAAGGAATTAGTGAAGTTAAGAACGATGGAGAATTGGGACGTCGAAAGATGAGTTCTTACATATATTATATGACTATAGTATTTTGTCTATTTCAATCAGTTGCTATTTTAATAGGATTAGAAAGAATGAATAAGGAAGGAGTACTGATTGTAGTCGAACCTGGTTTTATGTTTCGTACAGTAGGGGCCTTTAGCCTTTTAGGTGGAACGATATTTCTAATATGGCTTGGTGAACAAATTAGTGCTAGTGGTGTAGGTAACGGCATCTCATTAATCATTTTTACAGGTATAATATCAGAATTATATAGTGCTTTTTCGTCACTGTTGACATTGAATAAAAATGGTAGTATATCGTTGCTTATTATACTTTTTATTTTAATAGTATTTTTCTTGCTGTTGCTTTTGGTTATTTTTACAGAGTCTTCTTATAGAAAAGTCATTGTTCAGTATCCTAGAAAGCAGTTTAAAAAGTTACATAATGACGATTTTACTTATATACCGTTAAAGATTAATTTATCTGGTGTAATACCAACTATTTTTGCCAATGCAGTTTTATTGACCCCTATTTCAATTGCAAATTTTTATAGGGGTTATGCTTTTTCTGATTTTATTTTAAATTGCTTTGTAGTAAATAAAGTAATTTATATTATAGCTTATTTAGCACTTATAGTATTTTTCAACTTTTTCTACACCAATTTTATATTTAATTCAGAAGAAAATGCTAATTTTCTTAAAAGAAATGGTGGTTTTATACCTGGTAGAAGGCCGGGAAAACATACTTCTGATTACCTTCAAGAAATAGTTCTAAAGTTAACATTTATTGGCTCTGTATATCTAGTGGTTATATGTGCTGTGCCTGAAGTTATAAGATATTATTATAGTATACCGTTTATTTTTGGTGGAACAAGCTTATTGATTATAGTCAATGTTGTTACTGATACTATTATGCAAATACAATCTTACATTTTTTCGAATAGGTATGATAGTTGGATAAAGAAGTATGAGTCTAGAACAAGAAAATTAAGATGATTATTATAATCTTTGGTCTTCCTGGTTCCGGTAAAGGTACTCAGTCAAGTTTTCTAGTAGCAAAGTATAACTTAAAGTTAATTTCAGTAGGGAATATATTGAGAAGTATTATATCTAGCAATAGTGAGTTAGGTAAAGAAATAAAGAATACTGTAGAGTCTGGTAATTTAATTCAAGATGAGGTCATATTTGAATTATTATGCAATCAGCTTGCATTGATAGGTGATGATAATTTTTTATTAGATGGTTTTCCGAGAAATCTAAATCAAGCTCATTTTCTAACTCAAATTTTGCAAGAGAAATATAATAGAAATGTGAATATTGTTATTGAGTTAGAGATTGATGATAAGATTGCAATTGATAGATTAAGAAATCGACTTGTATGTCTGGATTGTAAGAACACATATAGTGTATCTTTTTTTAAGAAGAACGATAATCTTGTTTGTATAAAATGTAAAAGGACAAGGCTGAAAAGAAGAATTGATGATTCTGACTTATCTATAATTAGTAAAAGAATAAGCGAGTACTATGTACAAATAGGTGGTTTACGTGAATATTATAAAGATAAATTGTTAACAGTTAATGCTAATCTCAATATTGTTCAGGTGAAACAAAAGATTGAGAGCAAAATTTCTTGTAATTTGATTTGATTCTAAGTTATTTTATGGTATAAGTTAAAAATTATTACTAGTGGAGTATTGGAGTATTAGTGGTACGCGTTGCAGGTGTAAATGTTCCAGTAAAGAAATGTGTTCCTTTTGCATTAACTTATATATATGGTATAGGTATCGCTACTGCAAATACAATTTGCCGTGCTTGTGAAATTAATAAAGGTAAACGTATTTCAGAGTTGCAAGATAAGGATATAGAAAGGATCGGTAATTTCATTAGACAAAATTATACCATAGAAGGTGAACTTAGGAAAGAAGTGGCTATGAATATAAAGTCTTTAGTAGAAATGGGTTGCTATAAAGGAGTGAGGCACAGAAAAGGTTTGCCTGTAAGAGGACAAAGGACTCATACCAATGCTAAGACTCGTAAGGGTAGGTCTCACTTATCTATTGCTGGAAAGAAATAAAATTTGTAGTTATTATGAATTTATGAAGAAGTTCAGAACAGTTAGTAAAAGTACAAAGAAGTTTGTCACTGGAATTGTTCATATTCGTGCAACTTTTAACAATACTTTTATAAATGTAACTGATGTTCAAGGTAACACTTTGTACCAAACTTCTGTTGGTGCACATGGTTTCTCAGGTTCAAGAAAATCTACACCTTATGCTGCGGGGAAAGCTTCAGAATCTGCTGCAAGGATTGCGGTAGAAAAATTTGGTATGAAGGTTGTTTCCGTGATAATATGTGGTCCTGGTTTTGGGGCTGAAGCTGCGGTTAAAGCACTCCAAGGCTGTGGGTTAACAGTAACCTCAATTGCAGATAAAACTGCAATTCCTCATAATGGATGTAGGTTGAGAAAAAAAAGAAGAGTATAGAATATTTAAGAAGGGTATTTTATGTATCGTAATGACAATGTTACTGTTTTTAGTAGTTTAAGTAAATTGACTAGGCCTAATTCAATCAAGATATTACCAGGTAATTCAAATGAAAAAGGTGATATAGTATTAGAACCATTGGAGAGTGGTTTTGCTTTGACACTTGGTAATGCATTGAGGCGTGTGATGTTATCTTCTCTTATAGGTAGTGCTGTTTATGGAATAAAAATTGAAGGTGTAACTCATGAGTTTACTTCAATTCAAGGGATAAGAGAAGATGTAACTGATATAGTATTGAATGTGGGTATGTTGAGGTGTAAATTGAATGGTACTCTTAATAAGAGCTTAAATTTGAGTGCTAAAGGGCCTTGTCAAGTAGTGGCTGGAATGATAGAAGCTGATGATCAGTGTTCTATTGTTAATAAGAATTTGCTAATATGTACCCTCGGGCAGAATGTGGAGCTCAATATGACTATATATGTAGCTAGTGGAAAAGGCTACCTTCCTGTTACTAAATATAAAGAAAACGAGCTTTTGAAGCTTATTAGTGAACGGGATTTAAAGGGGTTCATCCCAGTTAATGCTTTGTATAGTCCTATTAACAAGGTTTCGTATAAAGCAGAGAATAGTCGTGTTGGTCAAGTTACTGATAAGGATAAGTTGATATTGTCGATTGAAACTGATGGTACAATTTCTCCAAGTCAAGCTGTTGATTCTGCTGCAAGGATATTACAAGAGCAACTGCAGCCCTTTATTAACTCTGATGCGAGTCATAAAAAATCGTCACAAGTCTCTTCGTCTAGTAGTTATAGAGATTTAGGTTATGATCCTATCTTATTACGTAAGGTAGATGAAATGGAGTTGTCTGTTAGGTCACATAATTGTTTGAAAAATGAAAATGTTACTTATATAGGTGATCTTGTTCAGAGAACGGAGAGTGAAATGTTGAGGACTGCTAATTTTGGCAGAAAGTCTTTGAATGAGATCAAGGCAGTTTTAAATAATTTTGGTTTATCTTTAGGTATGAATGTCCCAGATTGGCCACCTAAGAATATAGATGAATTAGCTAGACAACATACTGATGAAGATTAAATGATATATGAAACATAGAATAAAAAAGCGTAAACTCTCTCGTCGAACTAAGCACAGATTATCGATGCTGAAGAACCTTTCTATTTCCTTAATAAACCATGAGCAGATTATAACTACTTTGCCGAAGGCTAAGGAGCTTCGCCCGTATGTGGAAAAATTTATTACAATTGCTAAGAATAAAAATACTTTATATGGCAGAAGGCTTTTACTTTCACGCCTTCATAATAATAAGTTAGCAGTTGATAAATTACTGGCTTTAGCTAGCCGTTATCAAGATCGTAAAGGTGGGTATTCTAGAATAATAAAGTTTAACACCCGAAAGGGTGATTGTGCTTCAATGGCGGTGGTAGAACTTGTTGATAGGGAGTACTGTAGCAAAAGGTAAAGTTAATAATAAAAAAAAAGAAGAAAGTAAAGTAGTTATAAAAATTAATTATTATTATAATAATCTATTTTTATGGTAAATAGTTTGTACCTTAATTAGAATTTTTTAATTTGATCTTTTGTTATAATAATTATAGATTTATATCTTTAATGAAAAATAATGTCTAGGAGCTTTCTCTTAATTTTTATATTTGTAGTGTTTATGCCGCTATCAAATGTTGATGCAAGAAAATATATTAGAATTGTTGGATCTTCGACAGTTTTTCCTTTTATCTCATTTATAGCTGAAGACTTCAGTCGTGTATTTTCTTTTAGAACTCCAGTTGTAGAGTCGATAGGAAGTGGCCAAGGATTCAAGATGTTTTGTTCAGGTGTAGGAAAGAACACGCCAGATATCGCTGCTTCATCTCGTCCTATAAAGGAGGCGGAGAGAGAGTTATGTAAAAGAAATAAGGTTAATGAAGTGGTAGAAATCATTATTGGATATGACGGAGTTGTAATTGCAAATTCGAATCAAAGTTATAAGTTTGATTTTACAAAAAAAGATTTGTTCGAAACTTTATCCGCGTATTCCGAAGAAAATGGTAAACTGGTTAGAAATAATAAGAAGTTTTGGTTTGATATAAATCATGTTTTACCAAAAACAGAAATTGAAATTTATGGTCCACATCAAAATACAGGTACGTACAATACTTTGATTAATTTCATTATGCTTGATCAATACTCATGCATGAATTCAAGAGTTTTTAAAGAGAGCTATAAGGATCCAGAAGAAAGAAAGAAAGCATGCAGTAGTATAAGAGATGATGGAAGATACATAGAAGTTGGAAGTAATGAAAATATAATAATTCAAAAATTGAAAAGTAATAGAAATGCCTTAGGGATATTTAGTTTTAGCTTTTTAGTGAGGAACCAAGATAAAGTACAAGGGAGCACAATTGCAGGAATTGAACCAACTTATGAAAATATATCGTCAGGAAAATATATATTAGCAAGGCCTTTGTATATCTACATAAAAAAAGAGCACTTAAATATCACTGATGGATTAAAAGAGTTCATTAGAGAAGTGATAGATTCAATCAGTGCTAAGAATGAGTACTTATCTAGGCTTGGTCTGATTCCGCTTTCGAATGATGATATAAAGAAAGTTTTAGCAAAAGTTTATAATATAGTGTAATATCTTTTGTTTTAGAAAATAGATCTATAGAAAGTTACTAATGTTTGCAGGTCTTATATTCAATTATGTTTATTACTGAAATATTTCTATTGTTGTTCAGCTTAATGATGGTTATTATTGTTATTACTGATAAGTATTTGTACTACGGATGAAAAATTTTCCTAGCTCGTTTATATAATTACCTGCACATCTAGTTCAACTTTTTTTACTGGGTAAAGTTAAGTAGGTTGCATAGAATATTAGCAGTTTTTGCGGTTATCAGTTATATTTGGATTGTTTTTATTCCTGTTTGTAGTTATTCTATTCTGGATAGTCTTGAGTTATATTAATGTATTGATTGAAGTAGCATCTGTCTTTTTTTGTTTAGTTATGTTGAAATAGGCTGTTTCTAGAAAATTCTGCTATAGAGAGCAATGCTACATACTGCATAGAAGATTTTGGTATAATTAATTGTTATATAGTGATTGCAGTTTTTTTCTAGATTCTTAAAGTTCTAATTCTTAAATAATTTACTTTATTCTAAGTACTCAAATACTACGAAAAGAAGATTACTAAACACACGAAGTGGTGAATCGTTATAGCCTGATTTCTTGATATACATATTTTTTCTTATTATTTTGGCTGATATTTCATTATTTAACACAAATTTTATGATTTATAATCATATCTTTACTACGTTCATTATAAGAAAAAACTAATCTTGATACTTTGAATAGTAGAAGGTTGCTGACGCACTTATCACATGCATAAATGTTGTCTGGATTGCTATTGCAAATGTTACAGTAGTGTTTAGTTAATTAAAAAAGTTTTTTTTGCTGCGTTTACGACTCATATATGTACTTGGAAACATGAAGATATTTACAGCCTTTCTCCCATTTTCTACTATTTAAGCTTGAAAAACGTATATGATAGTGTTATTTCACTTAAATCTTTTGTGCTATTATCATGCATGATCTCAGGGTCTATGTAAAAGGAAACTGGCATGGCTACTTTTTGTTTCGGCAATAGCGTTTGTTCTTCAAAGCAAAAGCATGCAACTTTGTTAAAATACTTACCTGCTTTAAAAGGTGTGACGTTGTATACTGCCATTCCAAACGAAAGCTGATCAGATAAATTTTTTGCGTAATAGAAAGCTAAATTTTGTTCTCCTATGTTCACATCAATGTAGCTAGTTTCTGGGTAAAATTTCCATAATAAATCTGGCATTATATCAGCGTTAAAATAGACTCTAATTTTTTGATTAGTTATATTTGTTGTTGTGTTGATTACTTTTCTCGTTGTGCCGCCATACCCGGTAACTTTACAAAAGGTACTATATAGTGGTACCGAAATGTATGTAAGACATAGCATTAATACCACTAAGGATATCAAAAAAAAAGCTATAGAACCTTTACTATTTCCTCTTAAGAAGGAAAACATCTAGTCTCTATTATTAAATAAGTTAAGTAACCTAAGTAAATTGAGGAAGATATTGATAAAGTCGAAATAAAGATTAGTTGCACCAAGTATAGCTAGTTTAGTGGCTGCGAGTTCTGATCCATCGTTGTACCTATAATAGATATCTTTTATCCTTTGAGCATCGTATGCAGTAATTAGAGTAAAAATTATTACTGATATGAACGATATTGCAAAATAGAGAGAACTGCTTCCAAGAAATGAATTAACTATGGACGTAATGATTAATCCCCAGATTCCCATAATTAGAAAAGAACCCATGCTAGTCAGATCTTTTTTTGTAGTATTACCATATAAAGCCATGGAGCCAAACATAAACGATGTAATAAAAAATGCTCTTGCTATATTTTTTGCTATGTAAACTATGAAGATATGGGATAAGGAAAGCCCCATTAAGACTGAGAATAAGAGAAATACAATAACTGTAGACTGAGAGCTCAGATATTGAAGCCTAAAAGACATATAAAATACTAGTGCAACTGGAGAAAGCGTTACTATAAGTGACAGAACTGGACTGGAATAAATTACCTGAAAAAGGCCAGAAAACACCGTCAAAAACGCAATAAGTCCAGTGATACCTAAAGCTAGAGCCATGTAATTATATACTTTAGTTAGGTAACTCCTAAGTCCAGCGCTATAATAAATACCTTGAGAGCAAACACCTCGCTCGTTTCTCATGTAAGACATAAATATGACTCCTTTTTATTCCTTAGTATTATTGTAGTACGAAACTGTATCTTTATCAAGCAAAAAAATCACTTTATTATTATATGCGGTGTTTTACTGTATATAGAGTATAATACTATTGCTGCTGCATTTGAAACATTTAAGCTATCAATTGCATTTGACATTGGGATTTTTAAAAGATAGTCACAATTTTCTT